>CAYYRS010000045.1:0-1518 GCA_964474335.1 uncultured Campylobacterales bacterium | reverse complement strand
GAATTGATACTGATGGAAACCGGTATTGATAGCGGTGTATTTATCGGTTATGTGCAGTCCGGCTCAAACACCGCTAGTCCGTTTGATGGTGTGTTAAGTCTGGGTGCGGAAACAGATTTTAACGTTCTGTATACGGATCAATATGACCCGTCCGATATCAGTAATAATACTTCACAGGTTGACCCTTACGGTGTCGTATTCAGTAGCCTTGATAGTGTATTGCTGGATGGCGCAACGGTAACGATTCTCGATTCAAGTGGTAACCCGGCCAGTGTGTTCGGTGACGATGGTGTTAGCACTTACGATAATCCTGTCATTACAGGTGGTAGCGTGACCGATAGTGGCGGTACTATCTATAATTTCCCAACCGGTTCTTATCGTTTCCCACGTCTGGCACCGGGTAACTATCGTCTGCTAGTGACTGCGCCGGCAAGTTATCAGGGGCCATCGACGGCCAGCATTACTGACCTGCAAACCCTGCCGGGCGCACCATATTCACTGGATAGCAACGCATCGTTTGCACAAACATTTGTACTGCAGGCGGGGCCACCTTTATATGTTGATATTCCGCTTGATGCCTTGACCTCATACCTCGTCATCGAAAAATCCGCGTCAAAAACCACCGCTGCAGTCGGTGACTTCGTGCAATACACTTTAAAACTGAGTAATACTGATGCGTTGACGGTTTCAAATAATATCGTCGTTACAGATACCTTACCCGTGGGGTTACGCTACCAGAAAGGTTCGGTTCGTTATGATGGCGTACCAGGCGTTGAACCGAAAATTTCAGGTGATGGTCGTATATTAAACTTCCCGGTGTCCGCCGTACTACCGGGCGATTCTGTGCAAATAAAATATATCACAGAGATTACCGTTGGTACTAAGCTGGGTAAAGCGGTTAACAGTGTAATCGCAAAGGATGGTCGTGGTACGCAATCAAATAAAGCGGTCGCCGGTGTAACCGTTATTGAAGACCTGTTCGCCAGTAAAAGTTTTATTGCTGGTCGTGTCATTATCGGTGAGTGTGATGAAGATGGTGCGCGAATGAATCCAGGGCTTGCCGCTGTGCGTGTTTTTATGGAAGACGGAAAATATGCCGCGACTGATGAAAATGGCCGCTTCCACTTTGAAGGTATCGTTCCGGGAACGCATGTTGTTCAGATAGATAAAGCCAGTATTCCTGATAATCTGGAAATAGTTGATTGTGTGAAAAACACTCGTTATGCCGGTACACCCTATTCGCAGTTTGTTGATGTTCAAGGGGGGACATTATGGCGTACGGATTTTTATGTGCGTGAGAAAAAGCCGATTTCTGACAAAGCCACTTTGTTTATAAAAACGGAGTTGAATGAAGAAGACATTAAATACACCATCGAAATGTCAAACGGCAAAATCCCGGTTAAGAATTACCGTCTGATCGTTAATCTGCCTGATGGTATTGAATATGATATGGGCAGTAGTGTTATCGATGCGGCGTCTATCGATGATCCTTATGTTAATTCAAATGTGATTGTTTAT
>CAYYRS010000044.1:0-1573 GCA_964474335.1 uncultured Campylobacterales bacterium | reverse complement strand
TTGGATGAAAAATTCGTTCTATCATAAACATTCCTTATGTGATGCTAACGGTCGAGTATAGAAATAAGTTACCCTTATTTCATTTCTCAACTTCTTAACAGTTTTTTTCTTTTATAAATTATAGCGAAATAAACGCGGCTGGGTCACTTATTTCTCTACTACGTTTTGTTAGACGACACTACTTGCAAGCAGTTTAAATTTGTCTATTTTTTCTTTATGCTCTTCACCTAAATCTTGAATAGTCCATAATGTAGATTGTGTTATGTTACTAAATCTTGGCTTTTCATTTTTTATATCTACAATCGTTGACGATACAACTAAAACAGATATAATTCTATTTTCTTTTAAATATTTGAAAAACTTACTTGAATATTTATTTATAAATTTCATATTTTCTTCATGTAAAATATCTGAAGCTTGACTTATTGTTTCAGCATTTAAAATAGTTTTTTCTGGTAATAAATTATCAATATTTATTGCAACAATTCCAAAAATAAAATCATTATCTTTAATTTGTTTTACACCTTTTGATAATTGTTTTTCAAAATTATTTTCAGAAATCACTTTTTTACAAGCAATACCTACATTACCATTTTTAAATGGCACAACAATATCTGGTTCATCCAAATAAGTATTTTTAAATATTTTACGAAGACTTCCCGCCACTTCTAATTCAAAAAGTATATTTTTTGAGTGAGATTGTGTTACTTCCATAAAATCTAGTGTACCATTTAATAAATCTTTCAAATATTTATCTTTGTTTTTAAAGCCTTCTAAATTTAGCAAGGCTGAATAAATTCTATTCGTATACAAGGCATCAAACATTTCAAAATAGGTATTGCTATCATTATAGTTTGCTAAAGTGTTTTCAAGTAACTTAAATAAGTAGCTTTGCTGATTTATAGTTATATTATTATCATCAAATTTTTTTTGTATATATTTAACTTGATTATGAATTTCTTTATAGTTTATCTTCTCTACTTTCATTTTAATATCCATATCTCATATAATTATTTATGTTTTGTAGCTGATAATTTTGCTGTTGCAATTGATAATTCCTATTCGTATTTTGAATATTTTGATAAGCTGCCGAACTTGCAGCTGATTCTGCTGCTTGTGCTTGTCTTTTTTGATATTTCATATTTTGCACTTGTAATGCAAATTGTGCATCTTTTTCATATCCTGCTACATTTGGTCTTTGCAATGTTCGCATAACACCATTTGGAAATTTTTTTAAATCCCAAGTATTACCAAAGTTTTTTCTGGCACCACTTACCCAATTTGCTGTACAACTAATAGTTCTCATTTCACCATCATCCCATTGCTTTTCATCTGGTGTATAATATAATGTCAAAGGTGAGTAACCTTTATTAATACCTTGATATACAACTGAGGCTCCCGTAGGATTTGTATTGTATGTAATTGAATATTGCTTCGCTCCACACCCTGATAAAATCATCCCTATACTTCCAAGTATTAACATCTTAATTTTGTTATTCATTTCAACCGTCCTGTTGTCTAACGGTCGACTTGAGAAATAAATGCCTTTTAAGCAGTTTCTCAACTCTTGTAA
>CAYYRS010000043.1:0-1594 GCA_964474335.1 uncultured Campylobacterales bacterium | reverse complement strand
TCAATTTCTTTATCAGTTGTATCAATTTGTGACTTTAAATCTAATGCTATTTTACTATCGTTTTCAAAAAGTGCTTTCCAATCATTTTTAAAATTTCTTTCTTCAAGCTTATCAGCAAACTTTAGTTTTTTAGATTTTTTATACACTTTAACAAACTCTTCAAAATCTAACTCCTCAAAATCTTGTAATTTTTTAGATATTTTTTCAAGTTCTAATTCATTAATAAAGTTTTCCTTTGCTATTTGTAGATTCATATTTAATTTTGATATTTTTTTTACTTTTTCTTCAAAAGTATTTTTGTTTATATTATCAATATTCAAAGAAATAGGTATCTTTTTAAAGTAATCATATATTAATTGATATCCACCTTGTATCTCTGTGCAAGTATTAGAAATCAAGAACCATCCAAGTTTAGAGTTTAATATACCAAGTAAAAAATAATCTTCTTTTGGATAAATAAATGTGGCATTATTTGAATATACTTTATTAATATCTATTACAAAAGCTGGCTTAACTTGAAATACAAGATAGACTATCTTAGATTTATTAAAATCATCAATATATTTACTTCCATATCTACTTAAAGCATACCACGGATAACGATTATTTTTAACTTCCGGTCTTAATTCCAGTTTTTCTTTAAACTGTTCTAAATATTCTTTGACAGCGGGGTAATCATCTATATCTAAATCCCAAGGAATATACAATAACCATTTATCTACTGTGGAACTATTATACTTTTGTATATCTTTACCAGTAAAAAAAGGCTTAATTATTTCAATTGAATTATCATCTTTTAGTAATAACTCTGATTTTATTACTTCATTTATCACAAATGCTTCATTTAATCCTGTTAAAACACCTCTATTTATTGCACCATTAGTATATTCTCCCAAAGTTGTGGAGTTATTAGTAGTTTTTTCTAAGACTTTTTGAATTGATTTTGATACTAATTGCCATCCATCATCGCTTAAACAATGAACCTCTATCTCTGAGAAATTTTCTTTAACATATACTCCTAAATCACTAAATTCTAATGTTTTAATTTCAGTAAAATTAAATATTTGTTGCTTTGTTTGATTTATATTAGTCATAATCATTGGATATGTAGTTGCATCATCAAAAATTTGTAAATCTCCAAAATCTACTATTTCATCTATATCCCTTAGTTTTAACCATTGTCTTAAAGGTTTTCCATAATTTGATTTAAGCCATTTATTTGGAAAAATAAAGCTAAATCTGCCATTTTCTTTAAGTAAATTTATCCCTTTTTCAATAAAAAATATGTACAAATCAGCTAAACTATGATAAGTTTGATAACTATTTTTAAAGAATATTTTAGATTCTTGTGATAACATTTCTTGTCTAACATAAGGGGGATTACCGATAACAATATCAAATCCGCCATTCTCAAAAACTTCTGAAAATTCTTCTTCCCAAATAAAAGCATTATCAGTTATACTTTTATCATCTATAAGACTATCTCCACATTTAATCTTATTCGCTAACTTTGTAAGTTCTCTTCCCTTACTCGCTGTTCTAAGCCATAAAGAAAGTTTAGCTATCTCAACGGCATCTTCATTTATATCTACAC
>CAYYRS010000042.1:0-1680 GCA_964474335.1 uncultured Campylobacterales bacterium | reverse complement strand
TACGAAAAAATATGAATAGGAGCATATAATGGTAGACAAATTTTCTGAAGATGACTTAAACATAGAAGAAGAGCAAGATGAGGAAACTGTCACTATTAATTATGATATTGCCAGCTATCCATCTGATTTTACTCTTTCTGGCATTGCTCAAATGTGGAGTGATGGCGATATTGTCATTCCTGACTATCAAAGGGAGTTTGTATGGTCTATTAAACAAGCAAGCTTGTTAATAGATTCATTTCTATGCGGGCTACCTGTTCCTCCCGTCTTTTTTTATATCGATGAAAACAATAAAAACCTTGTTATTGATGGTCAACAAAGAATTTTAAGTGTTGTCTTTTTCTTTGAAGGATATTTTGGAAAAGAAAGTACTCAAGGCAAGCGTAAAGTCTTTCGTCTAACTGGGCTTGACGAAAATTCTCCCCATAATAATTTGAGATTTGAGGACTTAGATGAAGCGTCTCAAAGGAAACTAAAACAAGCAGTCCTAAGGGCTGTAAATATCAGGCAGCTGAATCCTGTAGGTGAAAGTACAAGTGCTTATCATATCTTTGAAAGATTAAACACGGGCGGCACACCATTAAAACCACAAGAAATACGGAACTGTGTATTTAGAGGTGGATTTAATAAACTTCTTAAGGCTGCGAACAAAGATAAAAACTGGAGAAAAATACTTGGGAAGCCATATCTAGATAAACATCAAAAAGATGTTGAGTTACTATTAAGAGTCTTTTCACTTGTTAATGCAGGCGATAAATATGAAAAGCCAATGAAAGAATTTCTTAATAAAGAAATGATAAAACATGATTCTGGTGATACGAAAAAAGTTAAAATATTTTTTAATGTTTTTTCGGAAGTAACAGAAACTGTAGTAAAGAAACTTGGTGAAAAACCCTTCCACCTCAGAGGACCGCTAAATGTGTCTGCTCTTGATTCGGTGATGAGCGTATTAATCGAAAATCATAAAAAAATTGAATCTTTAGACATTAAAGAAAAATACTCAGAATTACGCAATAATAAAGATTTTGAGGAATACACAAGATACAACACGACTGATACTAAAACAGTAGCTGATCGAATCGATATAGTTACCAAAATAATACTTGGGTAACTAATGACATATACTGATCACTTTTTACATGCTGATGACATTGTCACACATCTAAATGGTATAGTGCCAACAATTACAGACCCCTTATTAGCTGCGAAATATGTAGGCTTTGTATCTGTATCTGCCGTAACCGTTTACGAATTAGCATTAAAAGAAATATTTATCGAGTTTGCTAGAAAAAAGCATAAAATATTAGGGCATTTCACTGAATCTTATTTTAATAGGATTAATGGAAGGATAAAACTTAAAGTCATTAAAGATGACTATATAAGTAAGTTTGGCAATAAGTACATAATTAAATTTCAAAAAAACATAGAAAAAAAGAGCAGCGATTATCTAAGATTAAATCGACGCGACATAAGAAGTTCATATGCAAACTTAATTATGTGGAGAAATGATTTTGCCCATGAAGGAAAAATAAATTCTACTACCACTTATAATGAAGTGATTCAGGCATATGAAGATGGAAAAGAAGTAATTCACTGCTTGGCAGAATCAATGACGAGATAAAGAAAACGAATAAGGATAGATCGCGCGCAGCCGCGATCTATCCTGTAGTTGCACGAGCC
>CAYYRS010000041.1:0-1889 GCA_964474335.1 uncultured Campylobacterales bacterium | reverse complement strand
ATATATTGTCATTATAGCCAAACTCCATACGATGTGTCAATTCCTCTGTGTTTAAAACCTAGGTTCCGAAAATATTATGATGCTCCCTCTATCATCACTCACTTCTCCATACATTTTCGCACTACTCATAAATACAAACTGCTTTACACCCGATGCTTTTGCTTTTTTTGCCAAATCCAAAGTCTGCGTCACATTTATCTTTTCATATGCCTCAAAGCTATCTTGTAAAAAAGAATTGGTTATTGAAGTAGTTTATCTCAAAAAACTATTAAACTTTTTAGCATAATCAACTGAACCATGATATATTCTAATAATTAATATACTACCTAAACTTTTATCTACACGATAAATAATTACATGGCTTTCATACACTAGTACTTTACAATCTCTTTTTATGAGTTTATTTTTACACTCTGTCCCCATGTATGGGTTTAAACTTAAAAGTTTAATTTTATCTTCGTAATTTTTTAAATATTTCAGAGCGTTTTTAACACTCTCTTTTGCTATATAAGATATTGCGTCTTCTAAATCTATTTCAGCTTGATTTGAGTAGTCAATGCTAAACATATTTACTTTTAATATTACTCATTATTTCATTATGAGATTTATCACTTACTCCAGAATTTATCCCCTTATCTATTTCAGCTTCCAGGTATGACCAATCTTCTTTAAGTAAGCTATTTTCAACTATTTCAACCTCATCTTTTGGTAAATTTTGCAAAAAATAAATTATCTTATCAAAAACACTATCTTGTATATTTAATTTTAAAGTATGCATTTTTCGTCCTTAAGCCCTTTGTATAAGTATTATATCATTATTTGGCATTTGCATCCTATTGAAATAATTGCGCGTGTGTACCAATTGTGGATCTTTGCTTCAAAAGGCAAACCTCTTTCAAGTACAATCATGCGATTAAACATATTTACTACTTGCGAATAACTCATTCCTATGTATTTTAAAATATCTTTGGCCTCTTTAGACATAACATCACCTTTACGCTTATACAGTGTTATATCACAAATCAAACTTCTTTTATCTTTCTCTTGATCATAAAACCAATCCCATCTTCTACGCTAAACGGAAGCGATGCTTTAGCTTCGCCAAAAAGTCTTCTCAGTGTATCGGTATTGTCAACCTCTAAACTCCCATAAAGCCGCTTATGAAAAGATGGTTTAACAACTTTTAGTAAACTTTCAAAAAATGGCACTCGTACAAGGTAAACTTTTTTTCCTAAATTTTCAGCAATGAGCTCTATAAGTCTTGTGGTACTAAGTGGTTCATCATCACTCACTAAAAATATGCCGCTTTTTTGTCGCTCAATGATAGCATCCATAAAAAAGCACAAATTACCAACATAAATCATACTCCGTCTGTTCTCAATTCCGCCAAAAGGTAGCACAGGCACTTTACGAACTAAATTGATAAGGTTTTTAATGTTAGCTTTCACCCCATACCCATACACTATAGGTGTTCTTATAATGGAAACCACAAAATCATCATCTTCTAATTTTTGAAGCTCCTGCTCAGCTTTTAATTTACTCTTGCCGTACTCATCTTGAGGGTTACATGTAGTGTTTTCTTTATAGCAAACATCACTCTCTTCACCATATACTTTCACACTACTCATAAACACAAATTGCCTCACACCCGATACTTTCGCTTTCTTAGCCAAGTCTAAGGTTTGCGTAACATTTATCTTTTCATATTTCTCATAACTTGCTCCACCCATCTGATGCACCAAGGCGGACAAATGCACCACAACATCAACACCCTTTACATGTAAACCCTCAAAGCTATCCTGCAAAAAAGAAAAAGTCTCAATATCATACTTTTTTGCATATTTATCTATGAAATAGTTGCCGACAAATCCGCTTGCACCTGTTAATAA
>CAYYRS010000040.1:0-1897 GCA_964474335.1 uncultured Campylobacterales bacterium | reverse complement strand
TAACTTTACCGATTCCGGTCAAGCCTTAGGTGTAAATTCCAGTGAAACCGTTGCTCTGGGTGACGTGGATGGTGATGGCGATCTGGACATGGTCGTGGCTAATGTTAATCAGCCTAACCGGGTCTATACCAATGATGGTGTAGGTAACTTTATCGATTCCGGCCAAGCCTTAGGTGCAAATTCCAGTGAAACCGTTGTTCTGGGTGATGTGGATGGTGATGGCGACCTGGACATAGTCGTGGGAAACCGCAATCAGGCTAACCGGGTTTACATCAATAATGGTACGGGCAGTTTTATCGATTCAGGCCAAGCCTTAGGCACGAATTCGAGTGTATCCATTACTCTGGGTGATGTGGATAGCGATGGCGACCTGGACATAGTGGTGGCTAACGATTCTGTTCAGCCAAACCAGGTCTATTTGAACCAGTAAATAGAAAAAAGACGCTATGAACTTCGTACGTATAAAATAATGAGTGTCAGAGCACAATTGATTCTAATATTAGTGTTAATTATGCTCTGATACCTATTAACCTAGAAAACTCAGTTAAAGATTCGCGTTGTTGCACAACATATTGATACTATGGAGAAAACCACCTCAAACGGACGGTAAAATGACTAACCAAAAGGGCGGGTATCCATTACCCCAAACAAGCGGTGAAAGCACGCAGGTGAGTGCGGACACCTTTAAATGGAAAAATCCACATCGAATGGGATCAAGAAGCTGAAGTGACTGCCATTGGCCAGTTAACTTTTTTCATCCAGTATTTAAAACTGGGTCACTTGTTTGAACCCTGGGTTGAGGAATGTCCTTTGACCTACCATAGCAATAACGCGCCAAAGAAAGTGAATGTATTAGGTTCTTTTGTATTGTCCATATTATCAGGCCATCACCGTTATGTTGTGGCTTAATGAATCTGTACACCTGAATGGGATAATATAACGATAAAACCCCGAGGTGTACACAATGAAGAAAAAGAGAGCAAGCTATTCAACAGAATTTAAACACGAAGCAGCGAGTCTGGTGCTGGATAAAGATTACTCTACACCAGAAGCGTGTAATGCGATGGGTGTTGGCTATACCGCAATGCGTCGCTGGGTAAAACAATTGGATGCCGAACGAGGAGGTACCACAACCCCAAGGGGCAAAACCATTACCCATGGGCATCAGCAAATACAGGCACTAGAAGCCAAAATAAAACAAATAGAGTGGGAGAAAGAGATATTAAAAAAGGCGACAGCTCTCTTGATGTCGGACATCATCAAACGATAGATCTGGTACAGGTTTTATCAAGAGAGCACGGTAACGTGAGCCAAATATGCAGGCTGTTTGGAATTCACCGCAGTAGTTATCATTATCGGGTTAAGCACCAAGATATTATTAATCCGGAGCGAGAACGATTGAAAAACAAGGCTATTGACATTCATACAGCCAGTCGTGGTGCAGCAGGTGTACGAACAATTGCAGGCCAACTGACACAGCAAGGCGAAAAAGTGGGTCGCTATAAAGCAAGAAATTTAATGCGCGAGGCGAATATCAGCAGTAAACAACCGCCCAATCACAAATATAAAATAGCCAAGGAGGTATCTAAAATTGCGCCAAATATATTGCAGCGAGAGTTTGTGGTTGACGCACCGAATAAAGTCTGGTGCGGCGATGTCACCTACATTTGGGCGGGTACGCAGTGGCTTTACCTGGCGGTTGTTATGGATTTACACGTTCGCAGGATCGTGGGTTGGGCTTGCTCTGAGAGCCCTGATTCAGAATTGACGTGTGCTGCGTTGAGGATGGCCTATGAAAATCGAAATAGACCTAAAGGCGTGATGTTTCATTCTGATCAGGGTTGTCACTACGCCAGCCTGAAGTATCGTCAGCAGTTGTGGCGCTACCAAATAAAAC
>CAYYRS010000039.1:0-2183 GCA_964474335.1 uncultured Campylobacterales bacterium | reverse complement strand
TAACTATTTATTCAAGGTACATTATAGCACAAATAGCTAGATAATTATTGGTAAAATGGATATTTTTAATGTCTTTTTAATTTGTAAATTTAACTAAAAAGATTATTATTATTGCTAATATGCAAATTTTCAGGTATCATTCTTAGAATCTAACTGTCTTTTATATGTATTATATAAGCATTAAAAGACTAATATGTCTGTTAATTATAAAATATATTATTAAAGTAATATTATGTCCCTTAAGGATATGAGGTTTTTATATGCAAATTAAGAAAAAATTACTTGATATTGTTCGTGACAAGATAGGATTTAAGCACTATAGTATATCTACCGAGAGAACTTATGTGCATTGGATAAAACGCTATATTCTTTTTCATGGTAAAAAACATCCAATTGATATGGGCAAGAAAGAAATAGAGGAGTTTTTAACATCTCTTGCTACTAAAAATAGTGTTTCGCCTACTACTCAAAATCAAGCTTTTAGTGCGATTTTATTTTTGTATAAAGAGGTTTTAGGTATGGATATTAGTGAGTGGAATATCCAAGCTTTGAGGGCTAAAGAGCGAAAACATATACCTGTTGTTTTGACTAGAGATGAAGTTTTTGATGTTATCGAAAATTTAACAGGAATTTACAATTTAGTTGTATCTTTGATGTATGGATGTGGGTTGCGGATGAGTGAAGTTTTAAATCTTCGAATAAAAGATATAGATTTTGGATTTGATAAAGTTTATATTTGGGATAGCAAGTCTTTAAAAGATAGGACAATTCCTCTGCCTCAATCTATCAAAAAAAGACTTTTGGCTCAGGTTGAATGTGTTCAAAATATACATAAAAAAGATCTCAAAGATGGGTTTGGCTCTGTTTATTTGCCATTTGCTTATGAAAAAAAGTATCCAAATGCAAAAAGTGAAACTAAATGGCAGTTTTTATTTCCAATGACAAAAGTATCTAAAGATCCGAGAAGTGGAGTGACGAGAAGACATCACTTACTCCCTAAAACTCTAGGAAGAAATATCAAGCAGGCGGTACAAAAAGCAAATCTAAACAAACGGGTGTCCTCCCATACATTTCGCCACTCTTATGCAACACATCTTCTTCAAGCAGGGGTGGATTTAAGAAGCATACAAGAATTGTTAGGACATAAAAGTGTCGAAACTACTATGATTTATACACATGTTGTAAGGGAGATGAATAAACAAGACATAAAATCTCCTTTGGATTTTTAACATGAAAATAGCTATTTTTGGTGGCTCTTTTGACCCGCCTCATATTGGGCATGAACAGATAGTATACGAGGCTTTGGAAGCTCTACATGTAGAGAAAATCTTTATAACTCCTACTTTTCTTAATCCTTTCAAAGAGACTTTTAGTGCACCGGCACATCTAAGGCTAAAGTGGCTTCATAAGCTTTTTAGAAACAGTAAAAAAGTCGAAGTTTTGGAATATGAGGTTCGGCAAAAAAGAGCTGTTGCTACTATCGAAACTGTTAAATATCTCTTGAAAAATTATGATATAAAAAAGATTTATCTTATAATTGGGGCTGATAATTATGAAAAACTGCCCTTGTGGGATAGTTATGATGAGCTAAAATCACTTGTTGAGTTTGTAATCGCTACGAGAGATGATATAATACTCCCAAAAGAGTTGAAAAAAATCAAAATAAATGCTAATATCAGCTCTTCAAAACTTCGCAAGCATTTAAACGCCTCTTTTATACCAAATAGCATAAGAAACGAAGTTTTAGCATACTATGCAAAGAAAACAATGGAAAAAAGAATTGAAAATATCGTAAAGATATTGGATGAAAAAAAGGCTGAAAATATACAATCTTTTGATATGAGCGAAAGAGATTATTTTGTAGATAGTGTTATCAGCGCGACAACTTTGGGAGATAGACACGAGATGGCACTTTTGGATCATTTAAAGAGTGAGTTAAAGAGCAAAGGTGAGAGTTTTTTAAATATCGACGAATCAGATGAGTGGGTTATCTTAGACATGGGGGATATTTTAGTGTATCTCATGAGCCCAGAATGCCACTCTAGATACAATATAGAAGAGTTTTTAAGTAGCTACAAATCACTTGAAAAATAAAAAATAAAAAGGATAGAGACTGTCAACCTAACTATGTAAACCAACCTTTTATTCCTAAATCACTTAGTGTATTTTGACATAATTTCGCT
>CAYYRS010000038.1:0-2667 GCA_964474335.1 uncultured Campylobacterales bacterium | reverse complement strand
GCAGCCAATCGAGTAATTTATAAATCATACAAGCAAGTGGAACTTTACGTACCTTTATGCAATTTGACCCATGTTCCGTGTAAATTGTTAATCATCTGCCCTCAAAGAGAGTCCCCTTTGAAATTGATGACACTTCCTCTGTTAACAAATTTTCCATTCCAACCTATTTGCCCAAATACCTAAACACCGTCCGTTCTGTCACGCCGAGTACATGGGCTATTTTGGTTTTAACCCCTGCTCTGCAAGTTCTCTCGCCCGTTTTGGTTTACCCTTGATTTTTGCGAAGAAAATCCAGTGTCTTAGTCCTTGTCGAATAAGCTGATCCTATCCGACTCTTAGTAGGATATTTTTTTCACAACCCCAAAAATTTGTGACACTGTTCACAATAATAAGTATTACAATTTAATTATCAACCTTAATTGCCCGACATAAAATTGTAGATTCATAGCCCATATAAATCGCTTAATAATATGTATACAATTTTTACATGTATATATAGATCCGGCAATTGATATCCAGTCAAGTGTAGGATGGGTAGAACGCAGTGAAACCCATCAATACCAAGTCGATGTCTGGATAATAGCTGCCAGAGCAATATACCGTTAAATAAAATTCGCTCATGGGGCGAATTGTGTGAAGAGTGGACAAAAATACCTCAAATACGTGCATCTGTTTATGCGGCGTCACACAATTCACCCCATGAGCGATAAAATTAACATGGATTTAAGATTATTAACTTTCCTTTTCTTAATTTTAAGAGCGAGATACAAAAATGTATGATGTAGTCATGACAACTATTTTTTTCATTATTGGTATAATCGTTGCCATTTCTATAGATAAATATCAGGATAAAATACAAAAACTAATATCCCGTATTCTAGTTAAATTTGGAGTGTCTCAAGATATATATAGATCAATATACAAATAAAAAATTTTATTTGTATATCATAAATATTGAGTGATACGGAATGTCAGAGTTTTTTAAAAAACATCTAATCAATAATATACTTTCTTCGTTCATAAGTTCTATTTTTTTGTCTCTATTAATATCTTTTCTCACAACTATTTTCGAGAAAAGACATGCCATACAATTTAATTTTGAAGAAATTATTCAGAGCTCTTATGCTAAAACTCCATATTTCACGCTTGTAGTATTATCATTAGTAATCGCATATAAATGTTTACAATGGGTACTTGATAAGCATGAGCGTGCCGCTTTAGCAGATAATGCAGGGCTAAATGTTTACCTAAAAAACTCTAATGAATATGAAAAAAAAATAATTGAAAAAAAAATATCTAAAGACTTAGGAGGTGTTCGTGACATAAAAATTCTAGCGGCAACTGGTCTTAACTCTTTTGGCAACAAAGAATCTTTTCTTTTTAAGGCTGTAAAAAAATGTCAGGGAGAAGTTTCAGTAATACTATTTAATCCTAAAGAAAATAATGAGTTTTTAAAAAAAAGGGCAAAGGCATTAGGGATGAATGTTCAAGATTATAGGAAAGAGATTATAAAAACAGTAGAGACACTTAAAAATTTTGAATCTCAAGGAAAAAAAATTAAATTATATTTTTACGAGGGTCCACTTCTATGGAGAATATATCTTTCTCATAAAAATGTTTGGATACAATATTATAGCACATTTGAACATGTAGATGATATGGCTTTATATGGATTCAAATGTAATTTACCTATTTCTGACTGTAGTTTTTTTACTTTTTTATCAGATCTTTTTGATCAAAAAAAAATCGAGTCAGAAGAAATAGATATTGTAAATTGGACAGAAACAGATAACCAAAGTAATTCACTGGAAGAGAAATATAATATATTAGAAAGAAAAATTTCTCATAATAATATTTCAGAACAAAAACTAGATGAAATTATTGATATATTATCTAATTAAATAAATGATAACTACCCTCTCTGCGGACCTCCTCTTAAAACAGGAGTAAAGATACCTTGTTCTGCATCTTTAAGCATTTTCTTTATGTCACTATTTGCTGCCACATCGAAAGCGGTATTATCAATGTTGTTTTTAGCATGGATATCTACCCCAGGAACTGATAATAAAAGCCGAAAAGTATCTGTAAGTCCTTGTTCAGAAAATGCGATAAGAAGAGTATCGCCATCCACATCAACTACTATTCTACTAACTTCTACCCCATTATCAATCATAGACTTCAATCCATCATACATTTCTTTATCTCTTTGTCGTCTACTCTCCTCAGAATACCAATCATTATTTCCAGACCCATCTACCATAACTATACAACTTTTATAATTATTATTTTTTCTCATACGGAGCGTGTCAACCTCATATGGACAGTTATTTTATAATTATAGTTTTCAGATAATTAATTACAAATTAATCGCTTTTCCCTTTAACTGATGAGACCACCGGCAAGCATATGGATAGAGACGGGCTGGATTTGTTGCGGGTCAAAGTTGAAGCTAGCGATGTTATCTTGGTTAAGAAGCTTGATCGTCTTGGGCGTGACACCGCTGATATGATTCACTTAATCAAAGAATTCGACGAAGCCGGTGTTGCAATCCGATTTCTCGATGATGGAATCAGCACCGATGGCAATATGGGCTCAAATCCCTCAAAGGTACGTAACGCGACATAGGAATTTCACAAACTCTATGTTTATAAACACTTTCAAGCGATT
>CAYYRS010000037.1:0-2791 GCA_964474335.1 uncultured Campylobacterales bacterium | reverse complement strand
ACTTAAACAAGCAGCCCCAACAGTATCGATACCAAACTTTTCACTTTGAATACTGATTATAAAGTTTCTATTGTCATGAGAACGAAGTGGATAGTCTTCAGCAAGTGATTTGAGTTCAATTTTAGATTTTGTTTTCATCATCGTTGCATACTTATCCATGTAGGTACGGCTATAGTGTTTAAATATTTTTCCAGTTCCAGTACCTATAAGGTCAAGAACTTCTTGTGGAAGTGGGAATTTTTCTGCAACAGCATTAGGGTGTAGCTTTTTATAGGTTTTAGTGGTACTTGCACGAACATGAACTACACCATCAATTATATCTTCATAATTAATTGCTAAAATCTCACCCAATCGTCTTGCGCACATTATTGAAGTCAGAAAAACAGCATTGTAGTCAGATTCCTCTTGTAATGCTAAATTGTATATCTTTCTAATCGCACTTAATAAAGGCTCATTTACCCTATCTACTAAAGGTGGTTTAGGGCGGTCTTCACCAAATTTTATAGGTTCCAATATATTCCGATGAATAACTTCATCTGCAAACGCTTCTTTAAAAATTGGACTTAAAATTATTTTAGGTTTTTTAATCGTATTTGGTGATAAGCCCATCTCTTCCATATTTGTTCGTATTTTAATGAGATGTTCTTTTTTTACCTTAGCTATTTTCATATGACCAATAATAGGCTTGATATGTTTATTGTAAGTTGCAGTTGAGTTTTTTCTATAATCTTTGTTTCTTGTATTAAGATACTCAGTCACTAGATAATCAACTTTATCTGACTTGGTTCCAAATACATCAATACCTTTAGAAAGATCGTTTCTTATGACTGATAATTTTTCAAAAGCTTGTTTAGCACTTTTTACTCCATAGAGTTTCGTAAGGTTCTTCTCCCCATGGCGAGTACCATTATGGGAGAATACAGCAACATAGTTTAATGTTCCATCAGACATCTCTAGCTCTTTAATGCCTTGATATTTTGTAGGTTTAGGTTTGTTTTTTCGTGCCATATATACTTCCAATTATAGGTTATGTAAAAAGTTATGTGTCTGGATTATATCAATTTTTAGATTGGTAAAACTTTATATATAATGTAAGCCCCTAAAATAGGTGCTTAGTTTTTAAGAAAAATTATCATAGAATATAAAGATAGTTTTGAGGGGCTTGTGCTTAACAGCGTGAAGGTTCAAATCCTTTCTGGAGCACCATTTTTAAACAATCATTCTTAACAATAACTTTCTTAACTTCTTTTCGATAAAATACTACATATTAAATCATATTTTTTAAGGTGTCAAAATTGTCAATGTTTCAAAAATCAGTTTTAAATAATGTCAGTCAAGATGAAAGTAAAATTGCTCTTAGATGGGCAGAGTATCAAAAGTATTTATCTAAGATTGATTTTATAAAAACTGTTAAAGAAGAAAAATATCAAGATGGATTTTTAAAAGATATTTTTGAGAACTGCTTAGGCTATACACTTGACAGCACTAATCCTGATGATTTTAACCTTGAGCGAGAAAAGAAGAACGAAACAGATGGAAAAAAAGCAGATGGTGTTATATATATAAATAATGAAGTTATCGGTATAATAGAACTTAAAGCACAAGATACTAAAAACCTTGACAAGATAGAAGCACAAGCATTTAACTATCATAATTCACATTCAAATTCAAAATATATAATTATCTCTAATTTTGATGAACTAAGATTATATATAGATAAAAAGACAGCTTATGAAAAGTTTTCACTCTTTAATCTTAACTATGATGAATTTAAAAAATTCCATCTGCTCCTATCGCATGAAAGTATCAAAGATAATGTTCCACAAAAACTAAAAGATAAATCAGCTTCATTTGAACAAGATATATCTAAAAACTTATATAAAGATTTTTCAGCATTTAGAACACACCTTTTTGAAAACTTAGTAAAAAACAACTCATTAGACAAAGCCTTACTTCTTCGACTTACTCAAAAACTATGCGATAGAATTATATTTATACTATTTGCAGAAGATAGAGGGCTATTAACAGCAAATACCATAAAAGAGATACGAGAAAGACATCAAAGTGATGGTTTTGGCGATAGAAGTATGTATGACTATTATAAACTTTATTTTGATGCTATAAATAAAGGGAATGAGAGATTAAACATACCTAAGTATAATGGTGGTCTGTTTGCCGTAGATGAAACTCTTGATAGTTTAATCATAGATGATAATATACTTGATTTAGAAGCCCAAGCATTAAGTAATTATGATTTTATGAGTGATGTATCTGTTAATATTTTAGGTCATATCTTTGAGCAAAGTTTAACAGACTTAGAAGAGATAAATGCTTCAATCAATGATACAGAGTTTGACAGTAAACAATCCAAAAGAAAAAAAGATGGTGTTTTTTACACTCCTGAATATATAACTAAGTATATAGTAGATAATACTCTTGGCAAACTTTGTAATGATAAAAGAGAAGAGTTAAATCTAACAGAACTAACAGCACCAAAAAATCCAAAGAAACCCACTAAGAAAGAGCAAGTTACAAAAGATAACTTAGAAGAGTATCTAAATTGGTTATTAAATATAAAAATCTTAGACCCTGCTTGTGGTAGTGGAGCATTTTTAAATCAAGCCTTAGACTTTTTAATATCAGAACACAACTCTTTACAAAGAGACTTAGTTGTTATGGGAGATTTAACAGCTTACTATGAGGTAGAAAAATCAATACTTGAGAATAACCTTTATGGTGTAGATATAAATGAAGATGCCGTTGAGATAGCTAAACTTTCTTTATGGCTTAG
>CAYYRS010000036.1:0-2988 GCA_964474335.1 uncultured Campylobacterales bacterium | reverse complement strand
CAAATCTGAAAATTACATTTTCATATTCGGTCGCCACTCACCCGCGCTGCCGTTATGTATCTATCGTAAGCACTTTGCTTATGATGAGAAAATTTGAAAGAAGTTGAGATATAATAGAGAAAGTTTAGAAACTTAAATGCTAAGAAGAAAGAGAAAAGCCTTCTCAGTAAACGCCAAGTAACTGACTAAACGCAGTAAGTAAAAAAACCTTAAAAATGAAACGGACTCCCGTTGAAACTTTAAGGACATCAGAAACACGACGACATAACAAAACAGAGTAGCGAATAAATTCCCTAGCGGAAATTCATCCGCTATCTTCGACCGTTAAGTACACAGGAGGATATATATTGTACTATCATATAAAAATTGAATTAAAAGAAAAAGATAAAAAAGACAACTATACAAAATTATCAGAACTTGATAAAATAGAAATAAATGAAATTATTAATGATACTATCTTACCTTATCTACAAGGAGAAGAATTTTTATTTGATGGGCGAATGCTAATTAAAAATGATATTAGAAGTATTAAAATATTTGAAACATCAGAATTATCACAAACATTAGTTGATATAGAAGATAATAAACATAGAAATGCTCAATTTTACTTTGAAAGAACAAAACAAAATGTTGTTGCTTTGGATATATATTCAAAAGATATAACTAAAAATATTTTTGCAAGAGTAAAAGAGAAAATAAAAAATATAAACAAAAAAGAAGTACCAGAAAAAATAAAGATTATTGATAAAAACAAAACAGATATATTTATTGTACATGGACATGATGATTTGGCAAAAAACAAAATGGCAAGATTTGTTGAACAGATGAACTTTAAACCAATTATTTTACATGAACAAGCGAGTGAAGGAACAACAATAATTGAAAAAATTGAAAAATATTCTAATGTAGGATTTGGAATTGTTCTTTACACTGCATGTGATGTTGGAGCAAAAATTTCAGATAAAGACAACCTAAATGATAGAGCTAGACAAAATGTTGTATTTGAGCATGGATTTTTAAATGGAAAACTAGGTAGAAAAAATGTTTGTGCATTTGTCAAAGGAAATATAGAAACACCAAATGATATTTCGGGGATAGTTTATGTTCCACTTGATGCACATGGTGCTTGGAAAATAGCATTAGCCAAAGAACTAAGAGCATCAGGATATGATGTAGATATGAATAAAGTGATTTGATAAAACATCAAGAAAGTTTGGTGCAGATACTTAACAAAACAGAGTAGCCAATAAATTACCTAGCGGCAATTTATTGGCTATCTTCAGTCGTTAAGTGACAAAATACACATTGAGAAAAAAGGTAACCTATGCCAACAGTGCGAGAATATTATGATATTACTGCTAAGGCATTAAATGCCAATCGGGAATGGCACTTAAGACCTGAAAATCAATCTGATGTAATTATTGTACTAGGCAAAATTTCTCACAACATAGAGGAAAACTCAAAATATTGGTCTTTTTATATACCATCTAGTGCCGACCTAAGTTGTATAGAATTTCTCTTGAATGAATCAAATGTTAAAGAATGTATCATTAATAAAAGTGAGCCAGAACAGGTTATAGGCTTTGTAGACAATCCTGAAAGACAAAGTTTAAGTTCTTTTCACTTCACGAAAAGAATATATTTATATATTGAAAATACAATCGACGAGAGTACAAAAAATAAATTGATTAGTTTCGGACAATCACTCAACTTTGATATTAAAATTAGAGATAAAAGTTATGTAAATACATGTACTGATTTAGCGAAACCTTTAGCTTTTATTTCCCATGACTCAAGGGATAAAGATTCCTTAGTTAGAGAATTAGTAAATGAACTAAATAAACTTATGTGTCCAGTTTGGTATGATGAGTTTTCTTTAAAAGTTGGTGATAGTCTACGTGAAAAAATCGAGACAGGTCTCAAAGAAACTAAAAACTGTATCATTATACTTTCTCCTGATTTTTTAAAGAATGAAGGATGGGGAAAAAGAGAATTTGATTCAATATATACAAGAGAAATCATTGAAAAGAATAATGTAATTCTACCAATTTGGCATAATGTAAATGTCAAAGATGTTTATGACTATAGTCCTATCTTAGCAGATAAAGTTGGTTTAAATTCATCAGTCGGCGTAAAAACTCTGGCAAAAAAATTGGCAGAGGTTATAAAAAGCACTTAACAAGTACGAGGAGACCAATAATTTCCCTAGCGGTAATTTATCGCTCACGACAACCGTTAGCAGACAGAGGAACATATGAATACAGACAAATTTTCAAAATGGTATAAATGGAATAAGAGAGATAATGCAGAAAACATTAAATTTCCAGGAATTTATATTATTATTGTTTCAGAAAACAATATAGAAGGTCAAAAATTTGATTGGCTTCCTGAAATAAAGTATGTTGGCATGACAAATGCAGTTGCTGGATTAAAAGACAGATTAAAACAATTTGACAATACTATAATTGGAAAGACTGGTCATGGTGGAGCTGATAGATTTAGATATGAGTATCAAAATTATGATGAACTAATTGATAAACTGTATGTTTCCGTAATACCATTTATTTGTGATGTAAAATCAAACTCTCCAAAAGATTTGAGAATTATGGGAGAAGTAACAAAGTTTGAATATGATTGCTTTGCAAAGTATGCTGAAGTACATAATAAACTACCAAAATTTAATGACAAAAAAGGTACTAAGAAATATAGCTTAACTTGTGGACGAAACAAAGTCAGCTAACAAGTACTTGGAGAGAAATAAGTAGCCTAGCGGCGACTTATTTCTCAAGACAGTCGTTGTCTGAACGCTTCGCATTCAAACAACGGCAGCGCGGGTTGAACACCCGCTTATTATCTGCTGCATCCGCATCAGACAACAACCGGGAGGAGTGGACAACCAAATCTGAAAATTACATTTTCATATTCGGTCGCCACTCACCCGCGCTGCCGTTAAATGTACAAAAGGAACAGATATGTCTAAGTTAAATT
>CAYYRS010000035.1:0-3151 GCA_964474335.1 uncultured Campylobacterales bacterium | reverse complement strand
TACTTGAAGTTACAGCGGCTTAGAATGTTGTATTCTGTGTGGGAAATAGGGTTGATATATCATAAAGCCACATTCAAGGTTTGAAATTATATATACAAGGTTAGGTGTTTATCATTTAACTTTTGCTATAATATACTCAAATAACTATTGGAGTATATTAATGCAGACTATGGCAATACAAATCCAAGATGACTATGTTAATGACTTTATGAATTATGTTAATAATCATAGTGATAGTATAACTATCAAAAAAGATAAAAACCTTGAACTTGACCCATACTTTTATGAAAGACAAAAAGAGCTTCATCAAATTCGAGACGATATAAAAAATGGTACTATGGAAATGCTTTCTCAAGAACAGTACGATAAAGAAATTGAAGACTTTTTTCTACCTTAGAAAAATAATATGAAAATAATTCGTTCTAGAAAATATCAAATAAATCTACTTGTAATTTTAAACTACATTGCAAAAGATAAAACAAGTGCAAGTAAAAATTTTCTAAAAGAACTCGATACACAAATCAAGAATATCCCTAACTTTCCATATAAGTATAAATCATCAATTTACTTTAACGATTTAAATATAAGAGATTTAACATACAAAAAGCATACTATAAATTATGAAGTTAATTTAGAAAAAAACACAATAGAAATTTTAAATATTTTCAACCAAAATAAGCCAAATTAGTTATAACTACACCCCCAACTACACCCCGTGAGTGAATATCCACTTTCAGGACAAAAAACATAACAAATCTTAGAGACTGTGAACTTAATCCCCAATAGCCCTATTTTCACACTCTTTGCCCAAAAAATGTCTCTTAAAATCTCAATTTTTGCAAAAAAATATTTTTGAGAAATATTCTTTAAAAAAATAACACATATATTGTAAAAATAGAGCTATATCTTTAGATATATGCTGTTATCTCTTGTCTTATTTGTGTTAGGTTATTGTTTTTTATAGCAATACATAGTTTCTTAAACAGATCTATTCCTATAAGGTTGAGTAGTCTTTTGAAATTATATGTAAACATAATAAGCGCATTCTCTCCTAAGACTTTTCTTTTTGTTCTAACCAAGAAGTGATCCCAGCCTAAAGTTCTTTTTATGGTTCCAAATGGATGCTCAACTATAGAGCCTCTTTTTTTTGACTATCTTCCTAGCTTGTGGTGTTGACATCTTTGTATTGTGCTCATCTATAATATTTTCATGCTCCCATCTGTGTATACTTGCTTATTGGGTGTCTTATCTGATAGGCAGTTTTGTTTCAGTGGGCAGAGCTTACAATGTGAGCTAGACACTCTATAGACATCTAACACCGGGACACAACATTTATTTTTAGTCCCCCAGATTCATGTTAATTGGCTATAAACTTTAGCCTTTTGCTTCCATCAGATAGATCCGACAATCTTCTTAAGTACCTAATATTATTCTTTGTCAGTATATGTAAGTACTCGTAAGTTTTGTCTGCCTTGTGATTCCTATTTTCAGTTTTATCAGCCTTAAATCTTTGATACTCTTTTGTGGCTAAACTGTACTCTCCATATTTTTTCATAATAGTTTCAACATCGGATTTACTCATTAAACCTTCATTGTTATAACTTAAAAAAATATATTTAAATTTTGCATTTTTTATTAAATCTTCAAAGCTATTATGAACTTCACCTTTTTTACAATAATGCGAACGGTTATATTCTCTTAATCCTGTTTTTCCTTTTGGCACAAAATCATCATATTGTGTAATGGTATTTAGCATATGGTAATTAGAAGCATATTGTCTTTGATTGTATGGTGGGTCTAAATATAAGATATCTCCACTTATCTCTTTTATCAATTTGTTACTATCCATATTAAAGACTTGATGTGAATTATCATTTTCTATAAAATGAGCAGGTTGTAAAATTAACTCTTTAGAAGCAGATTTTTTAATATGCTTTAAAAATGCACCATAAACAGAAGCAGTATTTGCTACCTTATCTGCACTTTCAAGAAGTGAAGCTAATAAAAAATAGTATAAATTGGAGTTAATCTTACTGTTATCTTTCCACTCTTTTATTTTAGTTCTAATAGTATCTATTTTTTTACCATTTTCATCACTAAAATATTGTCTTTCACTCCCACTACCCATACAATAGTTTTGATAGATAAACCCATTATCTAGTAAAGGTAAATTATTAAGTTCTTCTATATACTTTTCTTTATCTTGTATCTCTTCATGATTTTCTATATAATTTTTATTTAACACATAGCTATAATGCTCTAAGTCATTACTTATGACTTGCTTTACTTCTTTTTTAAAAGTTCTTCCTACTATTCCAGTTCCAGCAAATATATCACAAAATATTTTTTGAGACAAATCAGCTCCAACTACTTTTTTAACCTCTTCTTGTATCCAAGAAGATAATTTAAATTTTGAGCCTATATAGTTCATTTATACACTCTTAAGTAACAGCATAGTTTTTTTGTAAAAAAGCGTTGAATTGATTTGCAAAATTATGTACATCTTTTTTTTCAAATGCTTTTGGACCTTTTGTGATTTGTCCACTTTCTCTTATTTTCTCCATTAAGTTTCTCATAGAAAGGTATTGTTTTATATTGTTCTTAGTATAAAGTTCACCTCTATGGTCTATTGCATGAGCATTTTTTGTTATCACTCTATCGGCTAGTGGAATATCAGCAGTTATTACTAAATCTCCCTTATGAAGCATCTGTACTATTTTATTATCGGCCTCGTCAGCTCCAGCATCTACAATTATGTAATGTATAAACTCTGATTTGCCGATATTTATTTTTTTATTTGCAATGACATACGTATTTATTTGTAATCTTTTAATGGAACGTAAAACTATTGGTTTTAAAAGATTTACAAAAGCATCTCCATCAATATACAGACTAAACATAAAGTTATTATACTTTATAAATTTTTATGTTATCCTTTAATCATGTACCTATGTCATTTTTTCTCTTCAATAATCTTTATCTCATCACCACTCAAACCATAAAGTTCATAAACCAAGTTATCAATTTCATCAATATTATTTTTTACTAGGCTCTCTAATTTTGCACTTTTTTCTTTTATCTCTATTTTATCAACGGCACTGAGGCTCTCGAAATATTTGTTGTATTTTACTATGGTTTCTTTTGCTTCTAT
>CAYYRS010000034.1:0-3531 GCA_964474335.1 uncultured Campylobacterales bacterium | reverse complement strand
CTCACCCGCGCTGCCGTTAAATGTACAAAAGGAACAGATATGTCTAAGTTAAATTTTTTACTAGAAAAACTTAAAATACTTAAAATGAAGTATGTAAAACTGAATGAAAATAATAGTGATAAATTTAATATTTTTTCAATTTTACTAAAATCAAGCGATGAAGTTAATTTACATTCAAAATTTATTTATGAACTAATTAATCCAAACGGTTCTCATCAACAAAATGAGAAATTTCTTGACTTGTTTATTCAAGAAATAAATAGTGAAAACTCTAAAAAAATTATCATAGAACCATTACAAGCATTTAGAGAGAAAAACAATATTGACATTTTATTAAAATCAAAAAATCAAGCAATTATTATTGAAAATAAAATTTATACAGAAGACCATTCTAATCAGTTGAGTAAATATTTAACTATAATTGAGAAGGAAGGATATTCAAAAGAAAAAATATCATTGATATATCTAACATTATTTAATGAAGAACCAAATGAAAAAAAAGTTAAAGATATAGTTATCAATATTACCTATGAAACTAATATTGTAAATTGGATAGAGTCCTGCATTAAAGAAGTGGCAATAATACCAACTTTAAGAGAAACATTAGTGCAATATCTTATGTTAATAAAAAAACTTACAAATCAATCTCAAAATAAAGGTTACATTATGGAAATAAAAGAAATATTATTAAAAGATGACAACTTAAAATTAGCATTAGATATGCAAGAAGCAATCAAAGAAGCTAAAATTGAATTACAATTAAAATTTTGGGAATCTCTTTTAAGTACCTTAAAAGATAAAGGTTATGATTTTAAATTCTACGACTCAAATAGTAGTAAAAATTTACAAAAAGCTATTACAAAATATTATAAAAAAAGAAAAAATATACGACACTACGGAATAAGATGTAGTATTGATAAAAATCTAGATGTATATGTTGAAATCAATCATCAAATTTATTTTGGTTTTAGCACCTTCAATGAACATGATATTAAACCTTTTAAAATAGATGAGTTAAATATACAATGGGATGATAGTGGTAAGTGGTATTATCTCAATTTTCCTACAAAACAATTAAATTTTGAAGCTTTTAACAATCAAAATGTTTTAGATTTAGTAAACGAAGAAACTAGAAAACATGATATAAATGCTATTGCTGATGATATTGTAAAACTCATAGACATATATAAAAGTCGCACAAGCATTTAACAAAACATAGTAGCCAATAAGTAGCCTAGCGGCTACTTATTGGCTATATTCGACCGTTAGCAAAGGATTAAAATGTTCATAGTATCATTAACTTATACAGTTGATTTAGAAGAAATAGATAAAATTTTACCTCTACATGTAGAATACTTGAAAAATCAATATGAAAAAGGTCATTTTATAGCTTCAGGGCGAAAAATCCCAAGAACAGGTGGTGTTGTATTTTCAAAGATTAAAAACTTAAAAAAACTACAAGAAGTTTTAAATCAAGACCCATTTAAAAAAAATAATTTAGCAATTTATGAAATTCAAGAATTTATACCAAGTATGACAAATGATGAATTTATAAATTTAAGAGAAGACTAAAATTTTGATATAATATAGCATTAAAGAAACAAAAAGGTTGCTTTTGACTTTCATATATAGAGAACATGCGATACAACGAATGTTTGAAAGAGATATTTTTGAAATTGATGTTGAAGATACTGTAAAAGATGGTGAAATTATAGAAGAGTATCTTGATGATAAGCCATATCCGTCATTTTTGGCTTTATGGTTAAATGATAAACCTCTTCATGTAGTTTTTGCACAAAACCTTGAAGATGATGAAATTATTATTATCACTGCATATTACCCCGATAAAAGCAAATGGAGTGATGATTACAAAAGAAGGATTGAAAAATGAGATGTATGATTTGTAAACATGGAGAAACAAAAGAGGGAACAACAACTGTAACTTTAGAAAAAGGTAGTTCAACTATTGTTTTTAAAGAAGTTCCTGCTCATATCTGTGATAATTGTGGTGAAAAATATATTGATGAATCGACAAC
Source organism: uncultured Campylobacterales bacterium (assembly GCA_964474335.1). Lineage (GTDB taxonomy): Bacteria > Campylobacterota > Campylobacteria > Campylobacterales > Sulfurimonadaceae > Hydrocurvibacter. Next base: position 1,495 of record CAYYRS010000034.1, on the reverse strand, counting down.
CAAAGAACTACTAAAAAAAGCAAGACAAATTGCCAAAAATGGTGTAGAAATTGATATACGAAAGTATGATATAGCAGCATAGAGTTGCTAACAAAACAGAGTAGCCAATAAATTACCTAGCGGCAATTTATTGGCTATCTTCAGTCGTTATATCCAAGTTGCTATATTGTATGGAAATTTGAATATGCCTATTTTATAAAATGGCAAAATTAAATTTAAGGAGTTATGTTATGGAAATCTTTAACGTAATTTGGTTCGTATTTTTCGGTTGGTGGCAAGCATTATTTTTCTTAATACTTGGTGCATTATTTGCGATAACAATAGTTGGAATACCTATAGCTAAAGCATTATTGCAATTTGCAAAACTAAGTGCTTTTCCATTTGGAAAAGAAATTATTAATGAAACTGAGCTCAAAGGCGAAGATAGTGTTTCTGGGGTAAGAAGTATAGGAGGAACAATCGTCAACATCATATGGCTTCCATTTGGATTAATATTATCAATTATGTTTATTTTTTCTGGTATTTTTGCTTTTGTAACTATTATCTTTATTCCAGTAGGTGTAGTATATGTAAGAATGGGTAAATTTCTAATTTGGCCAATTGGTTCTAAAGTTGTTAGTAAAAAACAAGCATATGCATCAGCAGTAGCTAATGAGCTAGAAAAAAGAAATAAATAATATCTAAAAAAATACTCAAGTTTTATTTACTTGAGTTTTGCTATAATATACTTAAATAAACATTGGAGTATATTATGCAAACTATGGCAATACAAATCCAAGATGACTATGTTAATGACTTTATGAATTATGTTAATAATCATAGTGACAGCATAACTATTAAAAAAGATAAAAACTTGGAACTTGACCCTTACTTTTATGAAAGACAAAAACAACTACAACAAGATTTAGAAGAAGTAGCAAATGGCACTGCTGAAATGCTAACTCAAGAACAGTACGACAATGAAATGAACTCATTTTTTAAAGAGCTGAAATTAAAATATGCAAATTAATCGTTTAAAAAGATACAATAACAATCTTTTAAAAATTTTAGATTATATAGCCCAAGATAAATTTAGTGCAAGTGAAAACTTCAAAAATGAATTAGATGAACTAATCAACAACCTCCCTGTTTTTCCATATAAATTTAAAAAATCAAGATACTTTGATAACGATAACATTAGAGATATGGTTTACAATGGCTATACAATAATATATAAAATTAATTTAGAGAAAAATAGCATTGATATTATTAGAATCTTTAATAAGAATAAGCCCACACTTAAGTAAAGATATAACAAAACCTTGCAACGAACGCAAAGAGAGCGTCGCTGAAGTCAAACGTTGTCTGAACGCTTCGCATTCAGACAACGGCAGCGCGGGTTGAACACCCGCTTATTATCTGCTGCATCCGCATCAGACAACAACCGGGAGGAGTGGACAACCAAATCTGAAAATTACATTTTCATATTCGGTCGCCACTCACCCGCGCTGCCGTT
>CAYYRS010000033.1:0-3756 GCA_964474335.1 uncultured Campylobacterales bacterium | reverse complement strand
ATTTATCTCTCAAGAAGATAATGTAAATTTCCGCAATGGAAAACTATCTGTCGTACTGTTAAAAGATGTTTTAGTAAATCAACTTCAAAAGTTAAATAGCTTTGAATATAAAAATATAACTTATCCATTTTCTCCAAAAAATATAGCTAATGCAGTACAAAGTTTAGATGAGTCTTTAAACGAAGGGCTTATGACGGCAAATGCTAAAATAACAGACCAATTAATCCTTGGTAACTCTTATCAAGAAGAGCTTCATGATGGTATTAAAAAAAGCTTTTCACTTAAATATATAGACTTTAAAAATATAGAAAATAATGTTTTTCATTTTACACAAGAGTTTAGTGTATCAAGACAAACTCTAAATGAAAGAGATAAGACGAGGCGACCTGATATTGTACTATTTATAAATGGTATTCCCTTTGGTGTTATAGAACTCAAAAAATCAAGTGTAGAGACAGAGCAAGGCATCTCTCAAATGTTGCGAAATCAAGGCAATGGTGAAATCCCTCACCTTTTTAAATTTACACAGATTTTACTAGCTGGCAATAATCATTCGCCAAAGTATGCAACTACTGGTACACCTAAAAAGTTTTATGCTACTTGGGAAGAGGATGTAAGACAAGATATTAAAAGACTTGTTCGTGAGAGAACACCTAGCAAACTTGATAATACTATTTACTCTTTATTTGAAAAAAAAAGAGTTTTAGAGCTTTTACACTCATTTATCATCTTTGATAACAAAGTAAAGAAAATAGCAAGATATCAACAATATTTCGCCATTAAAGAGATAATGAAAAAAATAGATAAACTAGATGCTACTGGTCGAAGAGGTGGAGGGCTTATCTGGCATACACAAGGAAGTGGAAAGTCTCTTACTATGGTAATGCTTACTCGTGTCATAAAAGCTGGTATTCCTAACTCAAAAGTCGTAGTAGTAACGGATAGAAAAGATTTAGATAGACAGATACACTCTACATTTAAAAAGAGTGAGATAGAAGCTATAAGAGCAAGAAGTGGTAAAGAACTTATACAACTACTTTCAGGTGGCAAAAGTGTCATAACAACACTTATACATAAGTTTGAGACAGTTCAAAAAGAGAAAGTTATACTAGATGACCCAAATATCTTTATACTTGTAGATGAATCACATCGCACACAAGAGGGAGATTTAAACAAGGCTATGAAAAAAGTATTTCCTCTCTCTTGTTATCTCGGGTTTACTGGTACTCCACTTATGAAAAAAGAGAAAAGTACCATCTCTAAATTTGGTGGACTTTTACATAAATATACTATCGACCAAGCAGTAAGAGATGGGGCGGTTTTACCACTACTTTATGAGGGAAGATTGGTTGAGCAATGGATTAGTGATGAAAAAGGACTTGATAGAAGATTTGATGTTCTCTCTCGTGATTTAAATGATGAACAAAAACTCGACTTAAAAAGAAAATGGGCAAGATTTCAGCGTGTTGCAAGTAGTGAGAGAAGACTTGAAATGATTATGTTTGATATAAATGAGCATTTTATAAAAAATATTCAAGGTACTGGTTTTAAAGCTATGCTTGCAACAAGTAGTAAATATGAAGCTATTAAGTATCATAAACTTTTTGAAGAGTTAGGAGATATAAAAACTGCTTTTGTCATATCTGCCCCTGATAGTAGAGAAGGTTATGAAAGTATTGATGATGATAACAAAGCATTCATAAATGAAGAGTGGCAAAAAATCATTAAGAAGTACGGCGATGAAGATAGATACCTAGAAATTGTAAAAGATGAGTTTGTAGAGGGCGAAGAAATAGAACTTCTCATCGTTGTTAGTAAGCTATTAACTGGTTTTGATGCACCTAGAGCTACTATTCTTTATATAGATAAAGAATTAAAAGAGCATAATCTACTTCAAGCTATCGCTAGGGTAAATAGACTTTACGATGGTAAGGATTTTGGTTTTATCATAGATTATCGTGGATTGTTGGGTAATCTTGATAGTGCTTTAACTGCTTACACTTGTCTTGATGGGTTTGAAGAAGAAGATTTAGTTAGAACTGTTATTGACATCAAAGAGGAGATAGCAAGAGTAAAAACATATTATTCTCATTTGAGAGAGCTATTTAAAAGTGTTGAAAACAGAAATGACCAAGAGAGTTACGAGGTATTTTTAGCAGATGCTGATATAAGAAAAGAATTTTATGAGTATTTATCAAACTATGGAAGAGCTTTAAAACTTGCACTCTCTTCTGATAAGATAGATGAAATTTTTAGTGACGAAGAGATAAAAGAGTATAAGCTAAAAATGAAGTTTTATAATAACTTACGAGTTAGTATAAAAATCAGATATCATGAGAGTGTAGATTTTGGTAAGTATGAAAAGCAGATGCAAAAACTACTAGATACTTTCATAAGTGCCGAGGATGTCCACCAACTTACAAAATTAGTAAATATTTTTGATGAAGATTTTGAAACAGAGATAGAAAGAATAGTAGGAGACAATGCGAGAGCAGACACAATCTTAAGTGCATTAAGTGCCACTATAACTGAAAAAATGGACTCTAACCCTGCTTACTATGAAAAATTATCTTTACGAATAAAAGAGATTATTCAAGCTCATAAGAATGATAGATTATCTGATGAAGAGAAGTTGAAAAATGCAAAAGATATTAGAAATATGCTTATGGCGAAAGATGTAGAGACAGACGAAAATTATCCAGAGAGTATAAAACATAATAAATGCTCATGTGCTATCTTTGATAATATGATTGATGAGTTCAATGAACTACTAGGAACTTCGTCAGAAGAAATTTTAGAGAAAGTATCTATATCTTTTAACAATATATTTAAGGAATCTAGTAAAAAACCTGATTGGGTAAATAATACAGATGTAACAAATCAAATAGATGGGCAGATTGAAGAAATACTATGGGAGTTAGAAGATAAATACAGTATTAGCTTTAGTAACATAGATGAAATAATAGCAAGGGTGAGAAGTATTGGAATCAATAATTACTCAAAATAATATACAAATCATCAAAAAAGATATTAAAAATATCACTCTAAAAGTAAAGCCTACATGTGAAGTGATTTTAACTGCTCCACTATTAACTACCGATGAGCATATTGAGTATATTTTGAAAAAGAGAAAAGATTGGATTAGTAAAAAAATAGCATTTTATAAAGCCAACTATAAACCTCAAATAAAAGAATATGTTAGTGGCGAAAATTTTAAATACCTAGGCAAAAATTATAGATTAAAAATTATTCAAAGTGATGATGAGTGTGTAAAACTTCAAAGAGGTTATATACAAATATTTATTAAAAACAGAAGTAATTTAGAGAGAAAAAAGAAACTTTTAAATGAGTGGTATCTACTAAAAGCTGAGAACTATTTTAAAAAGATTATCACTAAATATTCAAATATCGTTAATGTAGATATTCAAAATATTAGAATACGACAAATGAAAACTAGATGGGGTTCTTGTAATAGTGCTAAATCATACATAAATCTCAATAGTGAGCTTATTAAAAAGCCTTCAAATACAATAGAGTATGTAATTTTTCACGAGTTGACTCATCTAATTCATCCTAATCATAGTAGAAAGTTTTACAACTATTTGAGTACTTATATGCCTGACTGGAAGAAGAGAAAGGAGCGCTTGGAGTTGCCTGCATAATCTTTGGACTTATTCCCACTATCCATTTAAAATAGCCATAGAGCGTGTAAAGCTAACTGTGTAAACCAACCTTTTATTCCTAAATCACTTAGTG
>CAYYRS010000032.1:2876-4030 GCA_964474335.1 uncultured Campylobacterales bacterium | reverse complement strand
TTTTTATGATTAACTGTGTAAAATTTGTCAAAATCAATAGAATGTTTAGCAAATCTGAATCTATGGTCTTTAATGAGATTTAAAGGTGCTTCTCCTGTTAAACTATACTCATCAGGACTCAGGTTTAAACCGCTTTTTTCATAAATTTCTGTTCCCGGATAGGGCGTGAATATATTGAAAGAGGTAACGGAAGGTTGTATATCGTCTAAAAGCCTTAAGGTATCCGCAATATCCTCTTCAGTTTCTTCCGGAACATTAACTAAAATATTAGCGAATGTTCGCATTCCAACCTTATGGCAAATTTTAAAAATATATTTTATCTGTTTTGTCGTAATTCCTTTTTTGAGTCTTTTCAAGACAGTATCGGAACCAGATTCAACCCCTAAATCAATCTGCATGCAACCGGCTTTTTTCATTTTAACGATAAGTTCCTCGGATAGGTTATTTATCCTGGCAGAACAACCCCATAACAGATTTAATTTTCGACTAATTAATTCATCGCATATTTCAAAAACTAAATCCTTTTTTAAGGTAAAATTATCATCGATGAAGTAAAAGGAATCTATTAAATATTGCTTCTTAAGCAACTCTATGTCATCAACCACATTATTGGCGCTCCTCAAGCGCAAATACTTCTTGGATTCAACAACTTTGCTGAGTTCTGCGCTTACGCAAAAGGTGCACTGCATAGGGCACCCTCTTCCGGCAAGTATATAAAATGAAGATAAAAATAACCCCCTTACAGCATATGGATTTGGAGTAGTATAATACTTCATGTCAATTTTATTGTAAGCTGGAAAAGGCATTTTGTCTAATTCTTCGATTAAATGCCTCGGTTTAGTTTGGCAATATCTTTTTGTTACTTTGTCATAATACCCTATTCCATATATGCCGCTATAACTCTTACCTTTCTTTATTGCATCAACCAATTCATATACCGTAATTTCTCCCTCGCCTATTACAACAAAATCCACAGGACTGTTTTCAAAGAAAAAATCTTTAGGAAATAGTGTTGGATGAACCCCGCCTATGATAATCTTAATGCCGATATTTTTTTCTTTAATTTTTATTGCAAGTTTTAGAACATCATTGAATTCAGGAGTATAACAAGAAATACCAACTACTATCGGATTAAATTGATTTACTTGATGCAA
>CAYYRS010000032.1:0-2759 GCA_964474335.1 uncultured Campylobacterales bacterium | reverse complement strand
ATACTAAACATATATCTATCGACATTTAAGAACCTCCTTTTCTTATTTTACTGATTACTGTCATAACTTCAGAAGATTGAAATAAAGGCCCTATGACCTTTAAAAATAATGAAAAAATAAGAATTAATGGGATAAATAATATCTTAAAAAACTTATACTTATTTATATTCATAGAATTCATAATGCTATGATAAAGATCTAAGGGGTACTCTGTGAGAGAAAAGACAATTTTAACAACTTCAAATTTATTATTATCTAATATTTTTCTAATTGTTGCCGAATCATAATGATAAAGATGCCTTGGAGCATCAAGGTGAAACCAATGCTCTTTGCAAATTTTAAAACCAAAACTTTTTATATTCGGTACTGCTAAAATAAATATGGCATCATCTTTTAAAACTCTCTTAATTTCTTGCAATTCTTTATTTGGCTTATGAATATGCTCAAACACATGCCACATAGTAATGACATCAAAATAATTATCTGGAAATTTACAACTTAGTAACTTTTTATCATAAATATTCATTTTCTTATTATTGCCGTCCGAACTTAAATTAAAACCCGTCTGATTCGGCTCAATTCCATAAACTTCCCAATTGTTTTTTGGCAATAAATTTATAAAGTCACCGCCGCCGCACCCGATATCCAATATTTTTCCTTTCTTCTTAAATTGTTTGATATGCGCCCTTTTCAAAGACATATAATAAGGTCGTAATATGAATTTTTCAATTTTAGACTTAATACTGCCCTTAGAAAGATAATAATTATCGCTATAATAGCTGTGAATTTCTTCTTCAATAGGTCTTGGATTTACATAAACTAATCCACATTTTTTACATTTAACTAAATTAAACTCTTCATCTGAAATACAATATGAGCCGTGAGTATTTTTAGCCTTTGCTATTGGGCTTTCATTGTTTTTATTGCAAATTGCGCATTTAGTAAATTCTATCTGAGCCATATTTGTCAGTTTATTGCGGGGTTAATGTTAATATCAATCAATTATTAATTTTTTTTAATTCAATTGACCCGTTACATCTCACTTCATTAAGAACCTGAGACAAATGATTTAATTATATATTATCATCATTAAATTTTTCAAAAACCTGCCTATAAATATGATTTGCCCTTTCTTGCCAATCCCAAGTTTTAGCATACTCGTAAGCTTCCGTTGAAAGATCTTGGTAATATTTTTTATTTTTCAATAAACCGATAATCGCATCAGAAAAAGCTTCGTTATTAAAGCAGGGTATTTTAATGACACCTTTTGGGTAATATGATTTTAATGCTTCAAGGTCAAAACTTATACCCGGCAAACTAAAAGCCATACCTTCCGCCATGGCCATTCCGCCACTATCATAAATTGCAGGATGTAAGATTATCTTTGAGTTCATAAAAACATCAAATTTTTCATTTCCATCTTTAAATCCTAAAATTGTAATATTATTATTTAAGCCATATTTGTTGATTTCATATTTCACTTCATCTTTCAGTATTCCGTCGCCGATTAATGCCAACTTCGCTTGATTATCTCTTTTTACAACTTTACTCCAAATGTCAATAAGTCCTAACACGCCTTTTTGCATATGAAATCTTCCTACAAAACAGGCATCATATTTTCTATCTTTTATAGGAATTAGGCTATTATAGCTTAAATATTCATTTGATTTGGCAATATCGACGCCACCTTTCACAACTATAAACTTCAATGGACTTTTTTTTCTTGGTTTAATTTTTTCTACTTCCGAATCGCTTGTAGCAAATACAAAATCGGCATAACGACGAATAATAAACAATGAAGGTTTTTGCATTAACCAATACAATAAACCTTTCAACTTATGTCTCCCCTTGTAAGGCGTTTCTTTGCTGAAAGGAAAAGGCGCTACCAGATAATAACCCGCAATCCATATCAATTTTTTATTTATTATCTTAGACAGAAATCCCGGTAAAAAATCAGGATAAAAATCCGATACGGAGTAAATGTATTCAGACTCTTTAATGATTTTAATATTATTAATAATACTAAATATGCTTTTCAGTGACCTTTTTATATTTAACATTGCTAAATTTAACAAAAAACCGACATTCCTATCAAATTTCTTATCTACAATAATTTCATTTATACCATCTGTCACACAATATTTATGAGCTAAATTATATGATTCTTCACACTCAAATACGGTGATATCTAATTTCTTGCTCCAATTTCTTATAAATTCAATCCATATCCTATCTCCACCACTTAAAACATCACCGTTATTGTTGATTGCTAAAAATATAATTTTCATTTTTTTATATTTATGTAAAATCTTTAAAATTTCATATTACTTCGAAGAAATGCTCAAAAAAAACAACTTATGCTAATGAAAAGTCCTTTAATTTTTTACCTTCCATATTCATTGATGCCATACAAGTGTTATTATTAATATTCACAAAATCACCTATTTCAATATTATATTGTGATAACAATGTGCATTTTGAAAATATACAAACACTTTTCCAGATTTTCTTTAAAAATATACCCCAAAAGGTCTCACGTAGCCTTGCAACAACAAAAAAAACAAATCCATTGCACATTGTCTCAATAAAGTGATGCATAATCAATTAATCAAAACCGCTAACTTCTGCAAATGAACTTTTCTTTATAAACCTAACCGTCAGAGTTAATCCTGTCCGGAAGTGAAAAATGAAAATCTATTAGCCACAGACTCTTTCTGAGAAGAATCCAACTTGACAGTCGATGAAACCTTTGAGGATAA
>CAYYRS010000031.1:0-4330 GCA_964474335.1 uncultured Campylobacterales bacterium | reverse complement strand
AGGAGGAAAATTAGTTAGAGTGTTACTGTTGGACACAACATTTAGGATATGTCTCCATTGACAAATGCAACTCAATCAGGTATCTTTCTCTTTGGGTTAAGTGGTGATATTGTTTCAAATTAAATCCTTTATTGGCATATTTGATTTAACTATACTTTATCAGCCTTAACCTACTTTTTTATTGAATTTTTAATTGCACTTGCCTTTTGAATGGGCGAAATTATGGGATAGAAATAGGGTCAGGTATTGGGAATAACTATACTTAAGTTTTATTATGGTAAAATTTAAAAATAAGTAAGGATAGACGATGCAAGCGATATATCATATCACCACAAATGAATTAACAACAAGTTTTATTGAATATCTGAAAAATCAATTTCAAAACCATAGTATTGACATCGTAATTAAAGAGCGAGATGAAACTCAATATTTAAATAGTTCAAAAATTAATAAACAATATTTAGATGAAGCAATACAAGAGGTGTCTGATGCGAAATTTATCCAAAAAACTCCCCAAGAACTGAATTTATGATTATATCTTTTGTACAAAGAAGTTGGGATGAATATAATTCTTGGCAGAAGAATGATAAAAAAGTATTTGTAAAAATTCAAAAACTTTTAAAAGATACTATCAGAGATCCATTTGGCGGTATTGGCAAACCTGAACCTTTAAAAAACAATCTTCAAGGGTATTGGTCAAAAAGAATAAATGATGAACATAGGTTAGTTTACAAAATAGAAGAAAATCAGTTAATAATTATCTCCTGTAAATATCATTACGATAGCAAAAGTTAATCATGCCAAGAAAACCAAGAATTGAAGCAATAGGGTTTCATCATATTATAAATAGAGGTGTTGCAAGAGAAAATATATTCTTAAAAGATGATGATTTTAAAAAGTTTTTAGAGATTTTAAAAATAGCGGGTCACAAATGGCGCACAAATAGCGGGTCACAAATAGCGGGTCAGAGGTTTACTTTTAACTAAAATAATGATACAATAAGCTAAAAAAGAGTTGGAAATGCCAAGAAAACCGAGGGTCGAAAGAGCGGGATTTTATCACATTATAAATCGCGGTGTTAATAAAAATAGTATATATCATGATAAAGATGATTTTATAAAATTTTTAACTTTTTTGCAAGATGCAAGCGATGAGTATGCTTTTGAGATATACTCTTATTGTCTTATGAACAATCATTACCATTTACTCTTAAAAACTACACAAGAGAATATTTCACAGATTATGCAAAAGATAAATTCAAGATATAGTATCTACTTTAATAAAAAATACAAAAGAGTTGGACCACTCTGGCAGGGAAGATTTAAGTCTTGGTTCATTTATGATACAAACTACCTCTCTACATTGGTGCGATATATCGAATTTAATCCCATAAAGGCGAAAATAACAAAAAAGATAGGTGAGTACCCTTATGCTATGAGTGGTGTAGTGAATGGTGAATTTTCAATGTTAAATTTTGAATTAATCAAGATGGTTGATTTTGATAAAGAATTTGATGATAGAGAGCAAAAGAGACTTGATGAGTTTTTAAATACAAAGATAGATATAAAAGATGAAGAGATTTTAGTAAAACAGAGGATTAATTTAGATAAATATTTTAAAAAAGAGAGTAGGGAAGTTGCCATATATGAAGCTATCAAGGGTGGATATAAACAAAGTGAAATAGCAAAATATCTAAATCTCTCCCATGTAGCTATTTCTAAGATATTAAAGATTTTTAGACAAAAAGTAGCGCTCTTTGATAAGTTAAAAAGAAAAGGGATTTTTTGGAGTTATAGCCAAGAGATGAGCTATCATGAAGAGTTGCTAATAGAGCACACTTTAAAATACGCAGATTTTGATGATATTATTTTGCTTTTAAAGCTTTTTGGAAAAAGGAGAGTAAAAGCTGTTTGGGAAAAAACTATGATGAGTGATAAACGATTTATAAAGTTAAATCTCATGATTGCAAGAGTGTTTTTTAAAATGGAAGTAGAGAGTGAATATTTTGAAAAGGTAAAAAATGCAAGATTTGAAAAACTTAAATTGCTTGCTTCCTAAAACCGCATTTTTGTTGCTCTGGATGATTGATAGATGTAAATTTTTAGATAAATATGTATTGGTTGGTGGTAGTGCATTGACGCTTCATCTTTGTCATAGAAAGAGTGAAGATTTGGATTTTTTTACTTATGAGGACAGCTTTGAAAAAAAAGAGATATTTGAATTTATTGGGCAGTTTGATAACAAAGAAGTTTTGAACCAAACGGACGATCAGATGGATTTGCTTCTTGATGGCGTTAAAGTAACTTTTTTTAACGCTTCATGGGGTTTTTTAAAACCCAAAAATTTAGAAAAATTTAATCTCGCAACATTAGAATCGATAGCCACTATGAAAATAAATGTTCTGTTTTTAAGGGCAAAATTTCGCGATTATTACGATATATATTTCTTAGTAAAAAGCGGTATGAGTTTAAAAGAAATGTTTCAATTTAGCTTAAATATACTTGATGGAATTACCTATAAGCTGTTTGTTACTGCATTGGTTTATGTTGATGATATAGAAGACGACGATATTGGGTATTTGGAGCCCAAAGAGAAACTAGACAAAGAGGCGATAAGAGATTTTTTGCAAAAAGAATTGATGAATAGGGATATCGACCAGAGGCCAAACATATAAGAAGTTACAAGTTGAAACAGGGTTAACATATCATTAAAAAAATTTGGAGTTATATAAATGGTAAATTATGAAAGAATTTTAAAAGATTGTTTTTGGGATTATAATTTTACTGCCAAAGAGATAAAGAAGATGGCATCTAGTGAAGATACTAGAGAAAGATCTTTTCTTTTTCAAAAAATATTACTAAATAGTACAAGCCTTTTTAATGATTTGAAAATTTTTAAAAAAGAAGATCTAAAGTTATTGCTGGAAAATTATGAAGTTCCTGCATTTAACCATTATTATATATTTAAAAGAAAGAATATTGCACAAGTCTATTTTTTAGGTAAACCACTGTTAGTGAATGAGTTAAAATGGGTAGTATAGATTATAAAAAGCTTTATGCACTTCAAGATGAAGTTCTTGACATAGTATTTGCAACGGAGCAAGTGTTTTATTTGACTGGTGGAACATGCTTGAGTCGCTTTTACCAAGAGAAACGCTACTCAGATAACTTGGACTTTTTTACACATAGCTCAGATGATTTTAATAGAGCGATAAGAGAGATAAAAATAGCATTGGCTAAAAAGTATAAAGTTGAAGAAGAGGTGACTTCAAAAGATTTTATACGATTAAAAATAGACAATTTACTTCAAGTTGATTTTGTAAATGATAGGGTTATGAGGTACAAAAAAAGTGTGCATTTAGAGAATGGGTATATCATAGATAATTGTGAAAATATATTAGCAAATAAATTGACAGCTGTTATAGGTAGAGATAATCCAAAGGATATTTTTGATATATTTTTACTAGATGCATTTTATGATTTTGATTATGTGGAAATCTTAAAAATAGCACATGAAAAAGTTGGTTTTAACAATGATGATTTGATTATTCGGTTGAAGACATTTCCCACTATACTTTTGAAAAATATTTTGCTTGTGGATGCTTCCTTTTTGGATGGTTTTGAAGAAAAGTATATGTTGTTGATTGAAAAAATAGAAAATGTGATATAAAGAGGGGATGGATTTAGATGGTGAGTATATTACGCTAGATGATCTAAAGAGAGAACATGCAACTCTTTCGCACTAAAACATTTATAAAAGAGTATGCTAAAGTTAAAATGAGTAATACTCAATATGTTAAGTATTTAAAATATCTAGTGCTTCTTTTGGAAGAAAAAATACTTCCTGAAGAAGCGAGAGACCATCAATTGAGTAGTGAATATAAGGGATTTAGAGAGTTCCATATTAGCGGTGATCTCTCAATAATCTATATGGTAGCAGATGACATATTGAGATTGGCTCGCATCGGCACACATTCACAATTATTTAAATAAGATAAATATGAAAAAAATAAAAGTCATGACCGTAGTGGGAACAATATTGTAAGGATTTTTTATGCAGGTAGTTAGTTTAACGGAAGCAAGAAATAATTTAAAAGCAGTTTTTGATAGTGTGTATGTTGATAAAGATGAAGTTGTCATTCACAGAAAAGGTCATGAAAATGTAGTAGTTATACCATTTGATGAGTATAACTCCATGAAAGAGACAAGCTATCTTTTAAACAATAAAAACAATAGAGAATATTTAAGCGAGTCTATTAAGCAGTTACGCGATGGTGGAGAGTGTAAAATAAACTGTGTAAACCTTAAAAATTAGATTCAGTTGATAAAAT
>CAYYRS010000030.1:0-4842 GCA_964474335.1 uncultured Campylobacterales bacterium | reverse complement strand
TTTTATCAACTGAATCTAATTTTTAAGGTTTACACAGTTTATTTTACACTCTCTAAATGTTGTTTACCTCAGTCTCTAACTCTTTTAATATTTTCACAATTTCTTCAAAAGTAAGTTTTTTATCAAAAATCATATGCTCCATTGATTTATAATCTTTTTCTAATGCACCTAATCGATATTCTGGTGGTACAAGTTTTAATGTTTTAGGTCTAGCTTCATCAAATTTTGCCCAAGAAGCTGGATAAAATTTATTTTTAAAATCAATTACCTTATCTAAAAGTTCTATATCCGCTAATGCTTTATTTTTAACATTTGATTTTGCCATGATTGCTAAATCATAATAGTGTCTTGAGTATCTAGTAGGTAATGGCTTTTCAGCACTCCGATTTGCTTCTTGGTGGAGTATCGTTGCTTTTTCCCAAAATGTTCTTGAAGCAACAATTGCATTAACATTTGTTTTAGCTTTTTTAAAATGTTTTGGAAAGTGCTCAGCTGTATAAGAAGTTATTTCAAAATTACTATATGGTAACCACGAAGCCAATGGACCAATTTCTAATAATATCTCTGGTCTTAAATACTTATCATCAAATGTTGTTGGGTATGAAACATTGATATTAAATTCATCATGCTCATCTACCACACATGCACAAAACGGTGCAACTAGTTCAGAGATTATCGGTAAAAGTTCATCTCTAATATAAGCTTTTGCATTCTCATTGACTTCTTTATTATATTTGTCTTGTTTTGTTTTACTTCTTTTTTCATTTGGATTATCATTTGTAACAATATTCCAATCAAGGATTAAATCTATATCTTCAGAAAATCTACCAATGAGATTAAATACCTTAGATAGGCTTGTACCACCTTTAAACATTAAGATTTTATTTAACTTTTCATCTGAAAATATTTTATCAAGAATCCAAACAACCCAAAAATCTTTTTCAATAATTGCACTAGTAGTATTCATCATTTTAGCTGTTTCTGAAAATAGCTCTTGTCTGGCTTGGCGAGATAATTTTGCGATATTATTCATGCTCTTGCTCTTTTTTTAAAGCTTTTTTTATAACTTCATATATCCAACCCGTAGAGTTTTTTGTATCTTTTAAAATCTTACTATAAAGTTTTTCATCAATTCTTTTTCTTATTTTCAAAATAACTTCATCGTTAATATGTTCTTTGCCAAGACTTTTAAGTGCTTGGACTAATAGTGAACTTTCTCTATGCTTAAAACCTATATTTTTTAAAGCAGATTTTTTAAACTTGACAGTTGTACCATTATTTAGTGTGTAGGTTTTATTTGGACCATTACTAAGATAAACATATGTACCCTCTACCTGTGTAGATAGCCCCAAAATATTTAATGCACTCTCACCACTAACTTCTATTTGCCAGTTAAACTTTCTTGAAAATGCACGAGCAACTTGTTCTATATCTGGACTAAGCTCTTTTTCTAAAAAATCACTATATTTAGGATAATCATATATACCCCTTGCTACTCTTCTGATTTTTTTATTTTTTGTTAGGTCTGATAAAGTACTATCTACCTCTTGTCTAGTAAATTTTTCAAGTAAATCACTTGGAGAGAATGCCCACCCCCTACCATGACCAGAAATGAAGTAAAACACCTTATCATAGAGCTTCATTAGAGTAATTCCTTTTTATTTTTTCCAGAAAAAAGTATATCTTTTTCTGGATTTAATCTTACTTATATGAAAGTTTTAAATTTAATCTTCCTCTTCATCCAACAAAAGACTACACATAACAAGGTGTGATTTCTTCATACCTAGTTTTTTACTATAATACTCTAGCTTCTCTATAACCTCTATTGGCAGAGTTACAGTAAGGGGTTTTGTACCTACAAAAACTTTTGAAAGTTTGGCAAGTTGTTCTATATTATCACTCTTTAGTTCATCCTCAAAAGCTTCAAAATTTGCTAGTAAAGAATCTCTAATATATTCCGACTTACTTATTTTTATCCCATCACCCATTTTCATCAACATTCCAATTGCAATATGTAAATGTGTATCATCTTCTAATGTAAAAGTTATCTCTTTATTTCTAATTTTCATAATCTACTCCATAGTTAATCTATACTATTATTTATACTCAATTTGAATATAGGTAAAGTTATAAAAAAGTTGTTCAACTTAGCTCAAAGCTTGGCTTGAAGACACACAATAGCTTGTAAATGCTTCAGTATTAAAACGAGATATTTTCCCTACTACAAAGTACTAAAATAGGCTTTTCTGCCATCATACAAACCCAGATTCTTTACATTTTTTGTCGATGTTGATAGTATCTGTGAAAAGAACAAAATATGATTATAAGCTACATCAATGCAGATTTAGATTCCATTCAATATCAACAAAGGGTAGATTCACTCTCCTATTTGTGCGATATTTTTTTTGTAGAAATAGATAGCATAAAAATTATTACGGAACGAAATCATATTATCATACGAGATTTAGTGACTTTTTATGAGCCTACTTTGTTTATGATAGACTCCATAAAAGATTTTCCATTCTCACCTACACAAATAGCAGAGTTGATAATGTTCATGCTAAAACATAACTGTAACTTTCAATCAAAAGTAGAATCTATCTCTTTTGAAAAGAAGCATATGACAAGTGTGTATCCTACTGTCTTTAAATATTTTCGGCAATCATCTTCTCAATAATATCTTTACAAAAAAACTTCGCCAGAAACTCTAAAATTTCATCGGATAATGATAATTCTATGGCTACAGCACTAGACTTTTCTATAGACTTTTCTAGTTTTCTTGAAAATTTATAGTTTGATTTATAAAGCCACTTGTTTTTGTTGCACTCTGCGATAATGGGGAAATAAAACAACCTGTACTTAGATAACTGTTGTTGAATATGTCTTACAATCGTTTCATAACTATTGCACTCATTTTTAATATTTCTAATGCTTATCTCAAATCTTATGATTCTCTCATCTAAATCATTTTTCACAGACTTATCATAAATACATGCTCTAAGAGATGGATTTTTAACACTATTATCTTCAAGATAAAGAGTAGTGTTTTCATAGTAGTTAAATGGGTCATTTGGTTTTGATTTTAATCCTATTCTATTGACCATTATTGGTAAAAAGTTTTTGATAGATTTATTTATATGAAAATCATAAGCGATGTCAAACCTCTTTAACCTATACTCAATTTCTATTTTTATAAGAAAATCTATAAATTTATTTAACAGTCTGTATTTTCTTTTGTCTAACTTTTGATTGTATGATTTAAGACCCACAAATTTAAATGTTGTATAGGTAGTTCCATCTATTGAACCATTATGATATGAATAGATTATAGGGTGTCTTGTATCTGTGGCAAAAGTGATAATATCTGGCTTGTAAAGATCATCCCTTGATTGTATATCTGCTGATATAAATACCAAAGAGTGCATGTCATAAAAGTATATAAAATCCTCTTGATTATTTAATTGTAGGTTGATTACTTGGATAGTGATACTATCGATATGGTGGTGTACTTGCATTTTGATTTCCTTACATTTAGTTTTAATTCATATTTATTTATGTAAGAAAATGAGTTTTTATTACTTTTTTATAATTGAGAGGAATGACCTTTAAAATATAGTGTTAGAATCTAAGAGAACAAAAAAACAGATAGGAGGTTTTGGGTTATTATATGAAAATCATACGAGACAGGCTGTCTCGCATTGTGAATTAACTAATGTAAGTTACTTTTATTTATACTGACAAATCAAAAAATATCAAATATATGTCATTGAATCTTTTTTTGCCCTCATCTGAGTAAAAACTAATTTGCCTCATATCAATACTCATATTTAACAATAAAGCTCGTGTCGCCAAGATATACACCACTTTTATCTACTATAACTATGAAATTTGCAAAGACTACCCACCCACAAAGTTATTAATCAAAAAAAACCGTATAGCCGTATAAATAAAAATATAACAAATACAACATAAGGAGAGTTCACATGAACAAAGGCGAAATAACAACAGTTGTAGCAAACAAACTACAAAATAATTTATCTAAAAATGAGGTGGAGAGTGTTATCGATATTTTTATCGAGACTATCAAAGAGGCATTACAAAACAAAGAGAAAGTAATCCTAAAAGGCTTCATATCATTTAGAACCCAACTTGTAAGTGCAAAAAGTGGTAAGAGTTTTGGTAAAGAGTGGAGTATAGGCTCAAAACATGTACCAAAGGTTAGTTTCTCTCCATCTTTTAAAAAAAGTATAAACTAAAAAATGGAGCATAAAATGTATGAGAATAAAATACTAAACAACACTCTGGAGTCTATCAATGTATCAGAAGATATTTTCGTAAGCGACTGGGATAAGTACACCACCTTACAAACTATCAAACTTATCATTGATAAATTTGAGTTAGATAAATTTTTAAGTGAGTATGATTTTTCTAAGCAAGAGTATAAGCACTACTTTCAGGATTATGTCAAAAGTAACAATAACGATAAACACGAAAGAATTACACAAGAATTTAAAGCAAAAGGAGAGTGAAAATGACATTAAATACATTTATAAAAGAATCCGAAGAGATACAGAAAAATGTGAGTTTAAAAGACAAACTACATATCAAGTTAAAGGACTTGTTTTCAGTAATCGAGAACTACGAAGAGAGTGGTGAAATTAGAAAATCTGACTTTGATAAGATTGATACTTTTAAACAGTATGTCAAGCATTTTATCGATGAGGAAGAGAGGGGAAATGACTAACTATTGTATTGGCTATGTCAATATTTATGTAGCTACTATTTGGTGAGAGTGTAAAATAAACTGTGTAAACCTTAAAAATTAGATTCAGTTGATAAAAT
>CAYYRS010000029.1:0-5777 GCA_964474335.1 uncultured Campylobacterales bacterium | reverse complement strand
CCAAATCTGAAAATTACATTTTCATATTCGGTCGCCACTCACCCGCGCTGCCGTTGTATCTAAGTTTTAAAGAATCCTAAAATTTAAATATGCTTATTTATGAATATGAATAGCAAATTAAATTTTTGGAGGTCTTCGATATGAACGAAGATAAAATTAGTAGTCTTACAGACAAAATTGGAATGAAAACATGGCATGTGCTAGCACTAGGAATGGTTACTTTTGGTATTTATTACATTATATGGTTACTTGACAGATATAAAGTATTCAACGAAATGGCAAATAGTGAAATTATTTCGAGAAATTTTATTGTAAGCATTGCCATTTTAATGGGTATTTCATTACTTTTAGGGTCTTTAGGTGATCCTACGATAGCTTTATTCGCTTCTTTAATTGATTTAGCTTGGGGAATTATGTTAATAATGATGTCATTTAAAGTTTCAAAAACTATGGAAGATTTTTATGCACAGAAATTCAAGTTAGATTTAAAATTTAACAAATTTTATCTTGTACTCTTCAATATATTCTATATCAATTATTGTGTAAATGAGCTAGTAGAGATTGAGAGAAAAGAAAGTTTCTTAAACAAGGAAGAATCTTGAGAAAATTAAAAATATTAGTTATTGGGCTATTTATATCCTTATTTATTAATGGCTGTAGTGATGCAGATATAGTAAAAGATGGAACATTAAATTTTGATAATTCTATTACAGTAGGTCAAGCTTTTGATAAATATAGCTACTTTACATCAACAAGCTGGAAAGATTTTGAAACTTCAAATGGAAGAAAAATTGTTGAAGTTACGGGAGACTTTAATAACGAGTACATTAAATTAATGGGTTGGACAAAACAATTTTCAGAAGCTTCTTTAACTGTTCAATTTAAGATTAATAAAGATAATACATTTGAAGTCTCAGCAATAGGGTTTACTGTTGTTGGAATGAATGGAGAGACTAAAGAAGTTGATGTAGGAAGTGAAATATCGATTCTTCAATTTAATAATATGTTGAAAGAGTTATACAATGACAAACCGTTAAGTTAATTAAATTTTGCAAAACTCAATTTATTTTTATTTGAGTTTTGCTATAATAGTATAAATAGGGAGTTATTATGCAAACTTTAACAGTAAATATTCAGGATAATTTTGTGCAAGATTTTTTAACAATTATTGAACACTATAAGGATAAGGTACAGTTGAAAAAAGATAAAAACCTAGAACATGACCCATATTTTTATGAAAGAAAACAACAACTTCAAAAAGATATGGATGATATTGATAATAATAAAATCAAAATGGTTAACAATGAAGATTTTTGGGATGACATAGATAGTTTCACTCAATCTTTACAAAAATGACAATCATACATAAGCCAACTTTTTCACAACAACTAAAACAAATTATAGAGTACATTGCACAAGATAAACCTAGTGCAAGTATGAACTTTAAAAATAAGTTAAAAGAAAATATAAACCTCATTCCAAATAACCCTTATCAATATGAACAATCAAAATATTTCGATAATAAAAACATTAGAAATATGACTTTTAAAAAATATACAATAATTTACAGAGTAAGACCTATAAAACAAGAGATAGAAATTTTAAGAATTTTTAAGAAAAATAAGCCGTCATAGCCGTTCAGATACAACAAAACAGAGTATCCAATAAATTCCCTAGCGAAAATTTATCGGCTATCTTCGACCGTTGTATCTAAAATCATACATTCCAAAGTGATTTTAAATATGGCTAATTTATTTTAGTCTAAAAAAATCATTAGGAGGTCTGCATGGAAAATGAAGACAAAATAAACAGTTTAGATATTAGTGATAATTGGAAAACTAAATTGTTAACTATAGACAGGGCAAAGCCAATCAGTTTTGGTTTGATGCCAAAATTTGAAAACCCCAAAGAACTAAATTTTAGTGCTAAATTTAATTTTTTAGCATTTTTCTTTAGTATAATTTATTATGTAATCAAAGGGATGTGGAAAAAAGCATTAGCAATTTTAGGTTTAAATATTGTGCTTGTAATAGTGGTGAGCATGATTAACCCAAATTTAGCTCAATTTGTTAGCTATGGAATCGCAGGATTAGCAGCAAGTATGGCAAATAACGATTTTTATCGTTTTAAAGTTTTAGATGAAGGGAATTTTTGGTGGTAGATATGAATGAAATATTTGAAAATGATGATTTATCAAAAATTGTTAAAGATAGAGATTTTGTAAATTGTAACCAAAAATGGGAATTGGAAAATTTACAAAAAAAAGTTATTCTCTCGATGCTATTAAGCATTGCTGTAAAAAAGATTTAGGAAATAATCCAAGAGATAAATTTGAGGATTGTTTAGAAAAGTTTGAAAAGGGTCAAAAATGAAAAAGTTCAAAATACTTTTAATTGGATTGTTTATATCATTTTTTATAGTAGGTTGTGGCAATAATACTGATTTGGTAAAAGAAGGTATTATGAATTTCAATAAAACAATCACCGTTGGCGAAGCATTTGACAATTGGAAAGATTGTAAAAGTAGCGAATGGGAGTCATTTGAAACAGACAATGGCACTCCAGTTGTTCAATTTACATGTGAAAAGAAAAACGCCAAAGAGTATTTGCAAAAAGTGAAAAGTTTTTTATCTAAAAAAGAACAAGCAAAAGCTTCTTATTTAGATATAAAATCTAATAAACAAATATTTCAATGGACAATTAACAAAGATGATACTTTTCAGATTGATAATGTTCAAGTTGAAACAGTATGGGCAGATGGTAAGAAATTTTCAGATTCGCAAAAGCCTATGAAACAGTTGAGGAATGTTTATGATAACGAAATTAGTTTTAACCTCAGTGAAATCAATAAGATGATCGCAGGTCAAATAGCTTATGTTTTTCAAATGATAAAAGAAAGAGCAAAATAAAACTATTAGCAAAACTTAAATGAGCTTATATTTAAGTTTTGCTATAATATTGTAATAAAAATACTGAGGAGTTTATTGTGCAAACACTAGCAATACAAATTCAAGATAGCTATATTCAAGATTTTATGAAATATGTTACTAGGAATAGTGAAAATATATCTATTTCAAAAGATAAAAATTTAGAATTAGACCCTTATTTTTATGAGAGAAAAAAGAAATTACATCAAATTAGAGATGATGTAAAAAATGGAAAAATGAGATTATTAACTCAAGAAGAATCAGATAATGAAATTGAGTTATTCTTTCAAGAATTAGAACAAAATTAATGAAAATCATTAGAACTGAAGAGTATCAAAAAGAACTCTTAGTAATTTTGAAACACATTGCTAAAGATAAAATAACTGCAAGTAGAAAATTCAAACAAGACTTAAATATTAAAATCGATGAAATTCCAAACTTTCCATATAAATATAGACTATCGTATTATTTTGATGATAAAAATATCAGAGATATGACATTTAAAACATATACCATAAACTATGAAATAGATTTAAACAAAAACACAATATTTATATTTAGTATATTCAACCAGAACAAACCGTCATAAAAGCACAGATACAACAAAACAGAGTATCCAATAAATTACCTAGCGGAAATTTATC
Source organism: uncultured Campylobacterales bacterium (assembly GCA_964474335.1). Lineage (GTDB taxonomy): Bacteria > Campylobacterota > Campylobacteria > Campylobacterales > Sulfurimonadaceae > Hydrocurvibacter. The sequence continues at coordinate 2,207 of CAYYRS010000029.1, read as the reverse complement.
GGCTATCTTCAGTCGTTGTTATCTCCTTGCAAAAACTTCTAAAATATTGTAGAATACATAGTATATACATGTTTTGGAGAATAAATGTTTAAAAATAAAAGCTTAATGTTTAATTATGAAAAAAATGAACTCTTAAAAAAAGAAAGAGGCATTGGCTTTGAAGATGTGCTATTATCACTAGAAAATGGTGATTTACTTGATGATATTTCTCATCCAAACAAAGAGAAATATCCCAATCAAGATATTTTTATTATTTTCATTCGCATAAAAGATTATGTTTACCTAGTCCCTTATGTTGAGAGCGAAAAAGAAATATTTTTAAAAACAATTATTCCATCAAGAAAGATGAATAAAAAATACTCAAAAGGAGTCAAAAATGGCTAATTTAAATGAATTTGAACTTGATATTTTGCAAAGTGTTGAGAATGAAGAATGGGAAAGTAAGGGAAATATTGATGCTAGAACAGTTGAATTACAATCAATTATAAAACATCAAAAGAAAAAAGCTATTTCTATTAGAATTTCTGAAAATGATTTATATGAACTAAAGAGAAAATCACTTGAGAGTTCAATCCCATATCAAAATTTAATTCAAATGCTTATCCATCAATTCACTACTGATAAAATCAGATTAAGTGTCTAATAGATAACAAAACAGAGTAACCAATAAATTACCTAGCGGCAATTTATTGGCTATCTTCAGTCGTTATGTACCAACTAAAGCACAGTATCACAAAAGTGAAAAGACTTAGATTTTCATACTCTACAAGTAGAGCCTGAAACTTAAAAGTTATCTCTAAAGTTTAAACTACTAAACTCTTTCAAAGAAAAAGTTTACAAAGTTTAGTAAAAGTAAAAAGTCAAAAAGCTAACACGCTCAACTGACTTCCGTTGAAAGTGCAAAAAGTAGAAAACATGAGTTACATAATAAATAGTTATACGCACAAAAACACAAAAGGATACAACTTGAACTTTACTGATAGAATAAAACCAACAGACAAGGGTATTACAACTTATCTTGATGACTTAAAAAATTCAGATTATCAAATTCCAACATTTCAAAGAGAAGTTGTTTGGGAAAAAGAAAATGTTAAAAAACTATGGGATAGTATTTACAAGTTTTATCCTCTTAGTAGTATTTTAGTATGGAAAACAGATGTTAAGTTACAGAACCATAGACAAATTGGAGGTCACAAATTTTCAGATGATCACTTCGCACGAAGCGAATATCAATATATTTTAGATGGACAACAACGAACCACTTCTCTTTTAACTTCTTTATATGGTGGTAGCATAGATGGCAAAAATAATTTCGACCCATCTTTGTATGTTGATTTAACAATAGAAAATAATACTGAAACAGATGATGAACATTATAAAAAACGATTTTTATATGTTGATGAAATTAATGATAAAAATGGAGAATACAGAAGAAACACTCCTAATCAAAAAAAGTTTGATGACGGACTTATTGTTAAGCTTATTAGCATAAAAGAAGATTTCAACAATCTACAAAAAAAATTATCAAACATCCTAATGTCGATTTAAATTTTGACCATCCATATATTGAAGAATTAGGTAGGATGAAGCAAGTCTTAGATAATTATAGAATTTCATTCATTGAGTTAAAAGGCATTCAAGTCGCAGAAGTGTGTCAAATTTTTGAGAGAATTAATCAAGCTGGAAAGCCACTAGATATTTTTGATATAGTTGTTGCAAAAACATTTAGACCTGATGAAAATAATGATGGATTTTATCTTAGAGAACTAATTGATAATTTTAAATTTGATGCAATAGATAAAGGTAATAATAGTCAGTTTTTTAATATTAGTAATTTTGATTATTTGCAAATAATTGCAATTCTTATTAAAGAGAATATTGAAAATTCAGGAGTTAAAAATATTATAAATAGATATTTAAATGACATAAAAACTGAACAAATAGAAGCTATTTGGGAAAATACTCAAAAAGCTATATTAAAAACATTTGATTTCTTTGAAAATTATTTAAATATCAAAACACCTCAATTAATTCCTTTTAGATATTTTTACTTAACCATTACAAATTATTTTTATGAAAATAAAAAGCCTGATTATGATTTCTTAAAAAAATATTTTTGGTTTTATAGTATGCATAATGATGATTTACTAAGCAATACAACAGATATTAATACCCATATATATTTTATGAATAAAAATAAAGATGAT
>CAYYRS010000028.1:0-5842 GCA_964474335.1 uncultured Campylobacterales bacterium | reverse complement strand
ACAGAGTAGCGAATAAATTCCCTAGCGGAAATTCATCCGCTATCTTCGACCGTTATCTGAAAAATAAATATTACAAAAATTATCAAAATGATAGTAAGTTTTAGCTAGAATAGGTGTTTAAAATATAATGCATCTTTAAAAGTAAGAATTATACAAAAAATATTACAAAATGACATATTTTTAAAGAATATGAAACTTTAATGCTAAAATTAGAAAAATTGAACTAGGGTTACACAATGGCAAACGAAAGAAAAACTGAAATTATTACAAGAAATCATTTTAATCAATATCTAAATGATATAGAAATTGAAGAACAAAGTTCTGATAATATTAAAATTGACAAATTACTAAAAAATGCCTCAAAAAAAGGAAATGGAAAAGGGTATCCAGAATTTTTAATTACCTATAAAACTAATTCAGACTTATTAATTGTAATTGAATGTAAAGCTGATGTACAAAAACATGAAAGCAAAAATAAAAATAAATACTCTGAATGTGCTGTTGATGGAGTATTGTTATATGCATCATATCTATCAAAAAGTTATGATGTATTAGCAATAGCAATTAGTGGAGAAAAGAAAAGTAACTTAAAAGTTTCACATTTTTTACATCTTAAAGATGAAAAAAAAGCAACACAAGTTTTTGGAGACAAATTACTAAGTGCAAAAGATTATTTAAATGGATATTTAAAAAGTCCAGAAAAATTTAGACAAGATTATAATAAACTTTTAGATTTTACAAAAGATTTAAATGATAAATTACATACACATAAGATTTTAGAAAGTCAAAGAAGTTTATTAATAAGTGCTATATTAATTGCCCTTGAAAGCCAACCATTTAAGCAATCTTATGCTTCGCATAAGACACCTGAAAATTTAGCTAACTCTTTAATTCAAACAGTTTCAAATGAATTAGAAAGTGCAAATATTGGTGGTAAAAAATTAAAAAATCTTAATACTCAATTTAGTTTTATTCAAACAGATACTTCTTTATCTCAAAAAGACAAAGTTTTAAAAGAAGTTATTGATGATATAGAAGAAAATATTAATACATTTATTAGAACACATAAATATTTTGATGTATTAGGACAACTTTATATTGAGTTTTTACGATATGCCAATAGTGATAAAGGCTTAGGAATTGTTTTAACACCACCTCATATAACACAACTATTTTCAGATTTAGCACAAGTTAACAAAAACTCTATTGTTTATGATAATTGTACAGGTACAGGTGGATTTTTAATTAGTGCTATGAAAAAAATGATTGATGATGCAAAAGGCGATGAAGAAAAAATTAAAGAGATAAAATCTAAACAATTAATTGGAACAGAATACCAGTCTCATATTTTTGCATTAGCTGTATCGAATATGTATATTCATCAAGATGGAAAAACAAATATTATAAATGGTAGTTGTTTTGATGAGGAAGTTATAAAAGAAGTAAACGAAAAAAAACCTACTGTAGGTTTTTTAAATCCACCTTATAAATCAAATAAAAAAACTGATACAGATGAACTAGAATTTATTTTAAATAACTTAGAATGTTTAGTTGATGGTGGAACTTCTATAGCTATTGTTCCAATGCAAAGTGCATTAGCTACAAAAGGCAAAGTTTATGAATTTAAAAAGAAAATTCTTGAAAAACACACTTTAGATGCAGTATTATCAATGCCTGATGAACTATTTTTCAATTCAAAAGTTGGTGTAGTATCTTGTATTATGATTTTTACTGCTCATAAACCACATTCAGAATTCAAAGAAACATATTTTGGGTATTATAAAAACGATAATTTTATAAAAAGAAAAGGTAAAGGTAGATTTGATGGCTTAGGACTATGGGAAGATACGAAGAAAAAATGGTTGTCAAATTTTATAAATAAAAAAGATGAAGCAGGTTTTAGTGTAAATAAAGTAATTACTGCTGATATGGAATGGGTTGCAGAAGCTTATATGAAAACTGATTATTCAGATATTAAAAATATTAATTTTGAAGATTCAATTTTGAATTATGTAACATTTTTACATAAAAATAAACTTGTTTATAAAGTTAATAGCAATGAGTGATTTAGTAAAAATATCTGATATTTTTGATGTAAAATATGGAATAAATTTAGAATTAATTAATATGCTAAAGTGTACAAGTAAAGATTATAATTCTATTCCTTTTGTATCAAGAACAGAAAATAATAATGGAGTTTCTGCATTTGTAGAAAAAGAGATTGATCTTGAGCCAAATCAAGCACACACATTATCTGTTGCAGGTGGTGGCTCTGTCTTATCTACTTTTTATCAGCCATTAGAATATTATAGTGGTAGAGATATCTATATTTTATTACCAAGAGAAAAATTAAGTATTATTGAAATGCTATATTATGCTAAGGTTATTAGTCTAAATAAATATAGATATAATTATGGACGACAAGCAAATAAAACATTAAAAGACATTTTAATACCAAAATATATATCTAATGAAATGAAAAGTAAATTATCTATTTTTTATAACAATACGTTAAATGTTATATCAAAAGAAAACTTAAATAGTGAGAGAATAGACCTAAATACAAATAATTGGCAGAATTTTAAATTAACGGATTTATTTGAAATTAGTGGTAGTAAAACTACACCTTTGTGGGAACTAGAAGATTATGGGGAAGGAATATATCCATATGTTACAACTCAAGCAACAAATAATGGAATAGATGGTTTTTATAATTATTATACAGAAGAAGGAAATGTTTTAACAGTTGATAGTGCTGTTTTAGGCTATTGCTCTTATCAAGAATTACCATTTTCTGCAAGTGATCATGTAGAAAAACTAATACCAAATTTTGAATTAAATAGATATATTGCTTTGTTTTTAACAACAATTATTAATACTGAACAATATAGATATAATTATGGTAGAAAGTGTAGTCAAACAAGAATGAAAACTATAAGTATAAAATTGCCTACTAAAAATAATAAACCAGATTTTAAATATATGGAAAATTATATAAAATCTTTAGAATATTCAGCATCGCTAGATAATTCAGATAACAAAACATAGGAAGTCAATAAAATACCTAGCGGTAATTTATGCTTCTATTCGACCGTTGTCTGAACGCTTCGCATTCAGACAACGGCAGCGCGGGTTGAACACCCGCTTATTATCTGCTGCATCCGCATCAGACAACAACCGGGAGGAGTGGACAACCAAATCTGAAAATTACATTTTCATATTCGGTCGCCACTCACCCGCGCTGCCGTTAAACAAAGGAATACACTTATGATAAGTACAAAAAACAGAGAAAACTTAATTTATATATTATTGCCAATAATGCTAGGATATATGTATTTTTTGGTTTATGCACCAATAAAGGTAAACGATGACCAATTATTAATTATTACTACCATTTTTACAGCATTTGTAATTGGAATTCCTCTAATTTCATTTGGAGATTTTGATGAACAAGAACCATTGAAATCTAAAGCAACAAATAATAATAACAAGAAAGAAAAGAAGCAGAATACAAAACAAGAGAAAAATGAAAAAAATTATAATAAGGAAAACACTTCATTTACAAAAGAAGAAGATGAATGGTATAAGATTTTAGAATCTACTTCAGACAATACAGATGCACAAATTAAAAGTAATTTTAGAAGATTAGCAAAAAAATATCATCCTGATATAATACAAGGCAAAAATCTTGATAAAGATTTTGTAGATTTAGCAACAACAAAATTTAAAGAAATCAATAAAGCATATGAAAACATAAAAAAATTAAGAAAGCTGTAGTGTTTAACAAAACCTTGGAGAGGAAATAAATGCCCTCGGCGATTTTTTAGAGCTATTGAGATATACTTGTAAAAGAAATTTACAAGAGTTGAGAAACTGCTTAAAAGGCATTTATTTCTCAAGTCGACCGTTAGCATCACATAAGGAATGTTTATGATAGAACGAATTTTTCATCCAATTGGACAAGGTGCTTTCTATTCTGAAAGACACGATGGTTTTAATATTGTTTACGACTGTGGCAACTGGAAAAATACCAAATTAGCTGACAAAGTTGTTAAACAAGCATTTTTAAAAGATGAAATTATTGATATATTATTCATTTCTCATTTTGATTATGACCATGTTAATAAAATTAAGACACTAAGTGAACATACTCAAATAAAAAAAGTTATTATGCCATTGTTACACAATGGCGAAAAAACATTGTTAATCAATTTGTACAGAGCTTTAAATTTTTCAATTTTAACTTTAATTGAAAATCCCCAAGAGTTTTTTGGTCAAGAAACTCAAATAATAACTATTGAACCATCAGAAAACAATGAGTCAATCAATGATAATATAGAACCGATTGATTTAGATGAGCTAAGCAATACAACAATACAAAGTGGTTCAATTTTAAGGAAAAAATTCAACACTTATGAGTGGGTATTTATTCCATTTAATTATGAGTATAAAGATAGAAATACCAAATTAGAAAATTTATTAATAACTAGTGGATTTGATGTTGAAAAATTAAAAACAGATTCAAAATATACTATCAATGAAGTTATATTGAACCGTAAAAAAATAAAAGATATTTACACTAAAGTCAGTGGTAATATAAATCAAAATTCTATGCTACTTTATTCTGGAATAAATTGTTTGCATAGAGATTGCGAACAAGAAGCATTTTGTTTTGACTACCCTTATAGATATTTTAGTTGCAATGAAGAGTTTCATCATATTCGATGGCACAGAATGGCAAGACAAAGACATAGAGTAAGTTGTATATATACCGGTGATACTGATTTAAATGTAGTTAAAATAAAATCAATTTTTGGGAATTTTTGGAAAAGTGTTGGAACAATTCAAATTCCACATCATGGTGATATAAAAAGTTTTGATAAAGCTATACTTGATCATAAATACTATTGGTGTCCCATATCTGTTGGAGAAAAAAATAGTTATGGGCATCCATCTTATAAGTTAATATCAGAAATAGTGGCTCAAAACAGTTGCCCTATTTTAGTTACAGAAAATTTAAGTTCAGGTTTTGTCCAGCATATAAGATGCTAACAAAACCTTGGAGAGAAATATTTGACCCTAGCGGCTCAAATATTTCTCAAGTCACCCGTTGTCTGAACGCTTCGCATTCAGACAACGGCAGCGCGGGTTGAACACCCGCTTATTATCTGCTGCATCCGCATCAGACAACAACCGGGAGGAGTGGACAACCAAATCTGAAAATTACATTTTCATATTCGGTCGCCACTCACCCGCGCTGCCGTTGTACTCACACAGAGAAAGTTAAAAGTAGCACTAAAGCTACTTGGGACAGCTGAAAACACCTATTTTATGAGGTTCATTGAATTATAAATGTTAATGAACATATTATCAGAAAGATAATGTGTTCAAACATTTATTTAATAAATTAAGATTTAGAAAAATAAAATATAATTTAGTTGCAAATTGTAATAAAATTAGAAATAATTCTAAATCTTAATATGGTGAGTTGTGAGAAATCACAACTGAACAAATACCAATTATTAAATAAATAGGCATATTTAAGTTTCCACAGGAATCTTGGATATAACGAAACACAACCTAAGATGGTTGTGTTCAATTTTCAGAAAAAAGAAAGTGAGTCATACAAGAGCAAAAATTGAAACTGCTCGGCTGTAAAAAGTACAACAAAACGTAGCAACAAAAATATGTACCCTCGGGCGCGAAAAACTTTAACTTGTTTAAAAATTTGATTATCATATCAGATATTAAAAGTTTAAGGAACGGGGTACATATTTTTGTACTCAGCCGTTGTCTGAACGCTTCGCATTCAGACAACGGCAGCGCGGGTTGAACACCCGCT
>CAYYRS010000027.1:0-6001 GCA_964474335.1 uncultured Campylobacterales bacterium | reverse complement strand
TTATGATACTTTTTATTGCCTTAATTTTTCGCTATTGCATAATTTGGATTTAATGAAGTATCTTTAATAACGGACTTAGTTTTTAATATTTTTTATCTATTTCAAAGACAAATTATTATAAGATACTTTAAAAATATAAGGATAACTTATGCTAAGAGTAGAGCCAACAGGTAGAGAGGCCGATTTGCAAGAAGGCAACTTTATATATGAAATTAACAATGAAGGCTATATTACATATGCAAACAGAGCTTTTATAGAATTTATTGGATTTGATAAAAAAGATTTAATAGGGGCTCATTACACAGAAATATTAGATTCAAGAATGCCACGTACTTTATTTGAATGCATGCGAACCTCAACATCTAATGGCGAAACATGGAAGGGGTATTCTAAAAATTTAAAAAGTAATGGTGATTTTTACTGGTCTATTGCTTATGTTAGCACCAAACCAACAGGCGATGGATACACTTCTATGTATAAACTAGTACATAAAGATTCTATAAAAGAGATAGCTAAGACTTATGAAGATATATACAATTTAGAGCAAAAAGGACAAGATACGAAAGGTTTAATAAAAAATATTATAATAGGTGAATAAACTTGATATAATTATGTTTTAAGTCCAATTAAAAGGTGGAAAATGGCAAAAGAGCACTCTTTTGATATCTCAGCTAAGATAGATTTACAGTCATTTAAAGATGCTATCAATTTAGTTGAACGCGAAGTTGTCAATAGATATGATTTTAAAGGTACACCTTACGAGATTAACTATAAAGAAAAAGAAAAACTCTTAATATTAATAGCAACTAGTGACAACAAACTAGAAGCTCTCTATGATATAGTAATCTCAAAACTTTTAAAGCGTGGACTCTCTTCAAAAGTATGTGAAGAGCTAAAAGTAGAAAATGCAAGCAACAACACAAGAAAGGTGACATATAAAATTGTTGATTATATAGAAACCAAAGAAGCAAAAAAAATAGTTGCAGAGATTAAAAAACTAAAATTAAAAGCAGTAGCTACCATAGAAGGCGACTCTATTAGAATAAAATCAAAACAGATTAATGATTTACAAAAAATTATACAAAAAATTAAATCCATGGAGTGGGAAGCACCATTAGTTTATGAAAATATGCGATAAAAAATGATATCAAATGAATCTATTGAACAGCTAAAAACTAGATTAGATATTGTAGATATTATAAGTTCTTATATAGAATTAAAAAAAAGCGGAGCTAATTTTAAAGCACCATGTCCTTTTCATGATGAAAAATCACCAAGTTTTGTAGTGAGTCCAGTAAAACAGATATATCATTGTTTTGGTTGTGGAGCTAGTGGCGATAGTATTAATTTTATTATGAATTATGAAAAATTAAATTATCCAGAAGCGATAGAAAAGTTAGCAAGCCAGTATAACTTCTCACTTCAATATACAGACACAATGAAGCAAAAAAAATACTCAAAACTTTTAGAAAAATTAAATGAATATTATCAAACACTACTAACTCACAATAATCAAGCACTTTTATATCTTAAAAAGCGCGGTATTTTTGAATCAAGTATAGAAAAATTTGAAATAGGATACGCACCATCATCAAACCAAACAATATCATTTATACAAAATGGAATGTTTAATATTAATGAAGCGATTGAATTAGGCACACTTGGTAAACAAAACACACAAATATATGCTAGATTTATAGAGCGTATCACGTTTCCTATCTACTCTACAAATGGACATATTGTTGGCTTTGGAGGGCGAACCATAAGCGGACATCAAGCAAAATACGTAAATTCGCCACAAACAAAAGTGTTTAACAAATCAAAATTACTATATGCGTATCATTTGGCAAAACAAAGTATTTATTCTAAGAAAGAGATGATAATAACTGAGGGGTACCTCGATGTTGTTATGCTTCATCAAGCAGGCTTTACTCAGGCAGTAGCTACGCTAGGCACCGCTTTAACAAATGAGCATATACCTCTCATACGCAAATCAAATGCAAAAATAATACTAGCTTATGACGGCGACAATGCTGGCATCAATGCAGCTATAAAAGCTGCTAAAATGCTAAGTACGGCAGGATTAGATGGAGGCGTCGCTATATTTAGTGAAAATATGGATCCAGCTGACATGGTACAAAAGGGCAAAATAGAGGAGCTAAACGATCTCTTTAGACACGCAAAACCATTAATTGAATTTATAATTGACAAAATCATATCATTATATAATATACGAGAACCAAAGACAAAAGAAAGAGCTTTACTAGAAATATTAACTTATCTAAAAACTCTCTCGCCATTTCTTCAAGAAGAATATCAGATATATGTTGCATCAAAGCTAGGCATAAATCCATCATTTGTAAAAATCTCAACTAAAAACAGCAATAAGCCTACTATTAATTATATACATAAAGATATTTGGGAACTTTCAATTATTAAAACTATACTAGAGTATCCCAAATTTATTGATCAAATTGTTGAAGTGATAGATCCGATACAATTTAGATTTCATGCAAAGGAGTTATTGCTAGCTATAAAAGGTGAAATAAAATCATCTGAGCTAATGGCTATTATGATAGATGATAAAATCATCTCTTTTAAAAATGATGATGAGTTAAAAAAAGAACTTATGATATTTCTTATTAATTATTATAATAAAGAGTATAAAAAGATACAACTTCAGCAAAATATATCATTTGAACAAAAAGCTTTTCAAATACGTTCAATTCGTGGTAAAATTACAAAATTGAAAAAAGGCGAGTTAGTTGTACTTAAGTAACTGATCTTATGCACTTTTATAAAAAGTGGGCGGAACATCTTGTTTCTCAAAAACAGTATTTTTTCGTTGTTACGCGAGTGCCTTGCTCATTATAGTGTAACAAGTCTAATCAATGTTAAGGAAAAAAATGTCAAAAATAAAAGCAATCGCACTCTTTAGTGGCGGTTTAGATTCAACACTTGCTATGAAATTAATTATCGACCAAGGCATAGAAGTTATAGCATGTAATATAAACACTGGTTTTGGCTCAACAAAAGACAGGCAAGCACATATGCAAAACATGTGTAAACAAGTAGGTGCAACGCTACGCATTATAGATATTCAAAGTGAATATCTCCAAGATGTACTTTTTAGTCCAAAACATGGATATGGCAAGCATTTTAATCCTTGTATTGATTGTCATGCAAAAATGTTTGAAGTTGCTAAGCGTATCATGTTAGATGAAGGCGCTAGTTTTTTAATTAGTGGGGAGGTTTTAGGTCAACGTCCAATGAGCCAAAACAAAGATGCCTTGCAAACTGTTTTAAATGAAAGTAATTGTGACGGCTTACTACTACGCCCAATGTCAGCAAAACTTTTGGCACCAACTATAGCCGAGCAAGAAGGATTGGTCGATAGAGAGAAGCTAGAGGCAATTATGGGCAGAAGTCGCAATAGACAATTAAAGCTAGCAGACGAAATAGGTCTTAATGATTTTGAAAGTCCAGGTGGCGGATGTTTATTAACAGATGAAAATTTTGCAAAAAAAATAAGAGATTTTATAACATACGATATATTTGAAATCAAAGATATACCAGTATTAAAATATGGACGTCATCTTCGTTTACCAAATGGAGCTAAGCTTGTGATCGGACGAAATAAGGAAGAAAATGAAAAATTACAGATAATAAATAACGATAAGTTTTTACATGCAAAGGTTTTAGAAATCATGGGTCCATATTCACTTTTATCTAAAAATACCTCAAAACAAGACAAAGAATTAGCAGCAAAAATAATCTTAACGTATTGCAAAACGCAGGAAAATCAAAAATATACAATTAGTTTTACTGATGAAGAACTTCTTTCATCAGCTCTATCATCAAGACAAGAGATAAAACCTTTTACTATTTTATGATATCTCTAAAAACTGATGTGGCTACACTCCTATTGTAAAGTTTAATTCTCAAAAGAGTAAAATTAAACAATAAAAAGCTAAGGAAAAGATATGGAATTATTAAGTTTTTTTAATTGTACAGCGGTTTCGTTACAAAACATGATATTGTCTAAAAAAGGATGGTTTTTTGAAACAAAATAGTTTATTTAAAATTATTATATTAGGAAGTATGATCATTCCTTCTAATATATATGCAATTCCTAGCTTTGCACGTCAAACAGGATTGTCTTGTGCAGCGTGCCATACTATTTTTCCAGAATTAACAAGAATTGGACGTAATTTTAAACTAAATGGATATACGATGAGTGGAGGAGATACTAAAATATCACTTCCGTTGTCCGCATCACTTATGATTGATGCAACCAGCATATCTAAGAGTATAAATAATTCAGGTCAGGCAGTTGTCATTAATGACGCAGGAGAAAATAAAAACAATAAATTAATGATTCCAGCAATTAGTATTTATTATGGTGGTAAAATATACAAGCATGTTGGTGCCTTTATTCAAATAGCTTATGATGGGACTCTTTTACCTAAAAATAAAAGCATCATGACTCAATTGAGTGCTAGTATGGTAGATATTCGTTATGCTAATAGCACATTAATAGCAGGCAAACAACTTGTTTATGGTGCTTCATTAAATAATAGTCCAAATATGGTAGATATATATGCTAGTTCTCCTGGCTGGAGCTTTCCATGGGCATTATCGACAGTGGCTCCAGCATCGGCTGCTTCTATATTGGTCAATGGAGGATTGAGTGGACAAGCTGTTGGTTTAAATATATATGGATTATATGATCGCTTATTATATATTACGATTGGTGGCTATCAAAGTACATATCGTCAAGATATATTAAAATCATTTGGTTGGGCACACAATAGAGATGGAGTTCCCAGAGTTTATGGTACTGCACCTTATATTCGTATAGCTTTACAGCATTATTTTGGCAATAGTTTTGCCATGATAGGAGCTTATGGTATGACTACTCAATTTACCCAAAATGGGACTAGTGCACTTGATACTTATCATGATTGGGCAATAGATTCACAGTACCAATATATACACGGTAAACATATTATCACAGCAACAGCAACAAGTATTTGGGAAAATACATCACTTGATGGTAGTAAGCAATTAGGATTATCAAATAATATTAATGATTTATTAACAACAGTACAGGCCAAGCTAGGTTACTATTATAAGCATAAATATGGTATATCTTTTGGCTACAAGAATACCTACGGCACAGCTGACAAACGAAGATACGGTACATACAATAAGCTCACTCCAGATAGTAGTTATGAAATAGTACAATTAAATTATTTACCTATTGAAAATATTAAATTTACAGCACAATATATAAATTATAATAGATTTAATGGTGCAATACATAACTATGATGGCAAAGGGCGAAATGCTTCAGATAATAATACATTTTATCTACTTGGATGGTTTATGTTTTAAGTACTTATCCAAAAGAAAACCCAACTTTTAAAACCTCAAATGGGACTGTTCAAAAATCTGTGTCAATCAGGTAAAATAACAAATACTCAAGGAAACACAGATGAATATAGAAATAGATGTAGAGCAATTTGCTCGTGATATAAAAGTGCAAAAAACGCACCAAACGGGCCACCCATCGCGTTTTTATCCGGCCACCCATGTCGCTTGACATCCGGCTGTCAAGCGAACTCTAAAACTGGGCAGTTAAATTTCAAAAAATGTTACACTTTGAAACTTAAACCACCTCTATTTTTATCTAATTTTCATCAGACTTTTGAGTCAATTCCTCCTGTTTCTTAAATATATCTGAGTTGATTAAACCTGACTCTTTTTTCTCTTTCAACCTATAGCTATCTCCTTGAATATTAATAATATGAGAGTGGTGTAATACTCTATCGAGTATAGCAGTTGTTACAACCTTATCATTGCTGCCAAACAGAACATTATCATTACAGGAAAAACCGGAACCGGCAAAAGTCATCTGGCACAGGCATTTGCAAATCATGCAATTCATCATTCATACAAAGTTTACTATATACGAATGCCCTCACTGCTTGAGGAGATA
>CAYYRS010000026.1:0-7328 GCA_964474335.1 uncultured Campylobacterales bacterium | reverse complement strand
GTTTTCTCCACGCTAGTGCCATCTTTAGTGCATCATTAACTAGAGATACTTTCATATGCTCATCCATAGACCAGCCAACAATTCTTCTTGAATATAAATCAATGACAGTCGCGAGATAGAGCCATCCTTCCTTGGTTGGAATATAGGTTATATCACCAACATATTTACTATTTGGAAAAGGGCTATAGAAATCTCTATTTAAGAGATTTGGAACTATTGGTAAATTGTGATTAGAATCAGTAGTATTTACCTTAAATCTTTTTTTCATTTTAACAAATAAATTCAAATCTTTCATAATGTTTTTAATGCGTCTTCTTGAGACTATAAAACCATACTCTCTTACAAGTAGATCTTTGATTCTTCTTGTGCCATACGTTTGCCTAGAGTGCATAAAAATTATCTCTATTAGCTCATTGAGCTTCGAATCAACTTTCTTTACTACACATCCACATCTAGCCCAGTGGTAGTAACTACTTGTATCAACTTTAAGCATTTTACCCATTATATTTATATTGAAACTCATTTTATTCTCTTTCATAAATGCATACTTTACAGAATTTCTTTCGCAAAGTATGCTGCCGCCTTTTTTAGAATATCACGTTCTTGTCTGAGTATTTTATTTTCAGCTCTTAGTCTTTTGTTTTCATCATCAGTAGTTTCTTTACTTGTCGACTTTTGGACAGTTCTTCTACCGTCTATTTTTATATTATTTTCTTCTTTATATAACCTGATCCAATTGTATAAAGTTTTTGAATTTATATCGAGTTCTCTTGCAACTTGCAGAGCTGATTTTCCCCCATTAACAACTAACTGTACTGTTGAGTCTCTGAACTCTCTTGTATATTTACTGTTTCTTATATTGTTTCACCTTTTCATATTTATTTTATCAAAGAACTGCTTGTATTCTTTGTATGAATTAGTGTAGCCAGATCAGTTTTGCATGGTTGCAAAAAACTCTTGCGTTTGAGGTGAATCTTTCTCATAGTCTATACTGCACTCAGCATAAATATCGGTTATTTGTTGGTAAAAGCGTCTCTCACTTGAACAAATATCACGAATACGCTCAATCTGTTCACGAAAATAATCTTTACCAAACACTTGCTGTGGATTTTTAAGTCGTTCATCATCCATCACAAAACCCTTGATGATAAACTCATGTAGCTTACTTGTAGCCCACTGACGAAACCGCACCCCTTGGATAGATTTTACTCTATACCCCACAGATATAATGACATCAAGATTATAAAAATTAGTAGGCTTTTTAGCAAATTCGGATTTTCCGAATTTCTTCATAGAGCTTTCTACTTCGAGTTCTTTGTCTTCATAAATATTTTTAATATGCTCATTTATAGTCGATCGAGCCTTACCAAAAAGCTCACTCATCTGCTCTTGAGTCAACCAGATGTTTTCATTTTCTATAAGTACATCGACTTGAACCTTCTCATTATTTGACTTATAAATTAAAAACTGACTCATTTGCAAGACGCTTTGACTATAGCTATCTCTTCATCATTCAAGCCATACAGCTCGAAAACCATTGCGTCTATCTCTTCATCTGTTTTTTGTATCTCTACATGTAGTTCTTGAGCTTTTTTAGCATCTTGCTCAAACAAGGCTTTCCACTCATCTTTAAAGTTTCGCTCTTCTAGTTTGTCCTTAAGCTTTAGCTTTTTAGCTTTTTTAAGCTCTTTGGAAAACTCATCAAAAGAGAGGGTTTCAAAGTTTTGTAGTTTTTTGCTTACTTTTTCTAGTTCCAAATCGTTGATGAAGTTTTGTTTTGTTTCTTGAAGGGTTTTTGTAAGTAAAAGTATCTCATCTGCTTTTTGCACAAAGGGGTCTTGGTCTTGTAGGCTTTTTAGTTTTGGGAGGGGGAATGGGTTTAAATAAGCTGTTTTAAATGTAAAATATCCACCATTTAATTCATAACCTGTATTTTTTATAAAAAACCACATTAATGATGAATTTAAAAGTGTTAAATAAAACTTATAATCTTCTTTACATTCATCTTTTTTTATAAAACTATAGGCTTTTGTATTGTGATAAAAGGTGCCATCATCTAAACTCATTTGTGCTTTTATCGTTATCTCTGGGACTATGATTTTTTCTTGTTCAACCCCATCTATTCCTTGCTTTCTGCTAAAAAGAAACCATTCCTTATCATTGTCAAATCTACCTTTCTCTCTCCCCCTTAAAAAAGCCTCATTCTCTTGCAAGTAAACATACGCCTTAGGAAAAGTTTCTTTTATGTAGGCTTCACTCATAGCTTTAGCCTTAGCTTCTTTAATAAGATAAGGAAAAATAACCATATATTCGTTTTCTAGCTTTTTATAACGACTAATATCTTTACCTTTAAGCATAGGTTTTATAAATCCATTTTCGACTTCCACTATTTTATCAAGTGACTTCGAGTACAAACCCTCTTTTGTTTTTAAAAGTAAATACACATCATCACCGCTTGTCGCGATACCTTGAAATATCCTTGCAAAAACATCTTTAACCCTCAAGGCTTGTGTTTGAAGTTTTTCTAAAACTTTAGTCACCTCTTGGTTTGTTAGTGTCCACTTCTCTTTGGTGAGTTTCCCATAGTCGATAGTATCAAACTCAAATACTTGAGATATGTTTTTAGGTTTTATATGTTTAAATTTCATCTGCTTGTTGTTATGTGAAAGATTGATAATACAAGTGTAAGTCGAAGCATCTTTAAAAACCATCTCACTTCCAAAGTGGAGTAAAGACTCAACAGCTCTATTTTGCACAAAAAACTCTCGCAATCCAATGCCAAAATCTGAAATAAGAAACTTATGAGGCAAGATGTAAGAGAGTTTGCCTTCTTTGTTTAACATCTTAAAACTCATCTCTAAAAACAGAGCATAAAGGTCATATGCACCCGTAGCACTCATAAATTTCTTCTCATAAAGCAAGGCTTCCTCTTTATAGTTTGACTTTAAGCCCTGTACTCTAACATACGGAGGGTTGCCGATGATGACATCAAAACTACCCTCATCAAAAGGCATATCAAGCAAAGAGTTAGCACAAAGTATTTTATCGGCTAGTTTAGTAAGCGGTCTTTTGTTGTCCGCTGTTTTTAGCCAAAGTGAAAGTTTAGCTATTTCAACAGCAGATTCATTTATATCTACTCCGTAAAGATTATTTTCAAGTATGACCTTGTCTATTTCGTACCACGAAAGAAGGTCGCCTAGCTCTGAAAATTCATTTTGAAGTTTTTTATGCTCAGCTAGTAAAAATTCTAAGGCTTGGTTTAAAAAAGCACCACTACCACAAGCAGGATCGAGTATCTTTAAACCACTTAACCACTTTTTGTAAAGGTTTAGATTCTCTTTTTGCTTTTGCTGTTTTTTGGTAGGTTTTTTATTTGATTCTAGCTTGTCAACACTTACTACATCAAGTTGTTCTCTTTTAGCTTGACACATTTTACCTAAGGTGTTATCTACTATGTAGCTCGTTATATACGCAGGAGTGTAAAAAACACCATCTTTTTTTCGCTTTGAGTTGCTTTTATCAAAGTCCGTGTTTTCTATACTTGCTGTAAGTTCTTCAATGTCAGAGATACTTTGCTCAAAGATATGCCCTAGAATATTTACCGATATATCTGAGCCAAAGTTATACGCGGAAAGTATTTTTGCTTTTTCTTGTAATACGGAGTCATCAATAACAAGACTACTGAGTGTCTCATCTTCGGCGAAAAGTCCACCATTATATTTATTTATGCCTAGCTTTTCATTTCCTGAGTTTATGGCTTCAAAATAGATATCATACATCTTATACAGACTAAAGTTAGTAAAATCTTGATTTTTATGTTGTTCAATAATTTTGTAGATTGTGTTTAAAGGTAAAAGCGTTGTGTCTTCTGCAAACAAAATAAAGACGATTCTGTCAATAAGCTTTTGCGTAAGGCCTAGTAAACTAAGTTTATCTATGTGAGAGTTGTTTTTAATGATGTTGCCAAAAAGTTCAGTACGAAAACTTACATAGTCTTTGTAAAACTTGTTAGATATTTCCACTTCAAAGTTAACAGACTTTTCTTTTATTTCTAGTGGTAAATCAGTTTTTATACTCTCGTAGCTTAGGATAGTGTGTAGTTTTTTAAACTCTTTTTCATCCATTGTAAAAAGTGAAAATACTTCATAGCTTGTTTTGTCTTTGATATAAAAGCGTAATTCATCAAAGTTAGAAACGATGACATATTTTCCAAATTCACTAGAGTTTGAATAAAGATAGCCAAAGGCTTGATCAACTGGGCTAACCCCTTTTGATGGAGTTTTATCTAAGTCTTTAGTATTTTGCCCTTTTAATTCTATGTAACCTACAATATTCCCCTCTACACTAATGGCTCCATCTACTTTTTTAGAATCACTTTCATTTTTCTTTTCACGCTCTAAGTTAAAATCGTTTGGGTTTGTTGTGTTTTTTGTGTAACCAAGACAGTTTTCAAATATATCACTTAAAAATCCATCTTGATAAATTTCTTCTTTCATCTTCTTAATAGAAAAAATCTTATCTTTAAACGCTTGAAATTTCTGCCATCTTGATGCAATAAGTTTTTCATCTTGTTTATCAATATAGCTTTGTAATACTCTCGTTTGAAAGATTGGTCTCATATAAAAACACCTTTAATTTATTAAGAAGTATTTTATCTAAAATGTAGTTATTTTAAGTTTATTGGGCAGGTTTGATTTTTATGTTTGTATGTTCATCTGTCACACAACGACTGAAGATAGCCAATAAATTACCTAACGGTAATTTATTGGCTACTCTGTTTTGTTATGCTAAGTGACTATCAAGGTACAATGTGTCAGGAGATAAGTCTTGTCCATTTGCCCATTGAATAGAGTCAAAATGAGGTTTAACTGTTTTAAAGTAAGTTTTGTCTTGTAGTTGTTTGAAAAAACCTTTATCAATATATGGTTTCATATCAAAAACTTTTATCTCTCCATTTTCAAAAGAAAGTAAAATTTCATAATTATCTTGTGCTTTTACATCTGTAATATTTGGTGTCATGATTCACTCCTACTTTAAAGGTTCAATTTTAAAAATCTCTTCGCCACTGATTGCTAATTCCCAATCAGCCATTAACTCATCTTGATGAATTTCAATCCAAGCTTCAACAAGTTTTCTTTTGCTTGTTTTCATATTACCCTCAAGCATTTTCCCATCTGGAATAGTAAAGATAGCTTGTTCTCCTTGGTATTTTACATGTATGTGAGCGAGTTTATGTTTTCTATTGTCAAAATAGTACATCGAGATGATAATTCCATAAAACATTGAAATAATTGCCATTTTAAAATCTCTAATTTATTTAGAGTATTATAGCATTTTTTTAAAATTATAGAAATTTTTGAAGAGATATCTAAGCCATTGGCTTAGATATAAAATTGTTATGCTTTAACTAAAGTTTGTTTATAGCTTTTTTTAAAGCCAGTATATGTTAAAAGTAAAGTTAATAAAATTAGAATAGGTGTTCCAAATCGTAGTAGTCCAAATAGATTCACATTACTACTTCTTCTACCTCCAAATGCACTCATCATGTCTCCAGCAGAGTTTAAGCCTGAAAATAGGTCGTAAAATTGGAATAAAACTATTATAGCTATTGCACTTACGCAAATTTTTACAAATTTATGTTGCATTCCTGAATAGAATAAAAAAGCCGATACTATCAATAATACAAAAAGAAGTTTACCTATCCTACCATCAATTAAAGCACCTGTTCCAAGGAATGGTATTTCAATAATTGGAAAAAATAGTGCCAATGCTGTTATTAATGATAAAATAAATCCAAATTTATTTTGAACACCTTGCGAGGTGATATTGCCTACCATTTCTGAGTTTTTAACATCAGAAAATTTTGATTTTAAACCATCAGTATCAAACTTTAAACTTGATGATTCAAGGTAAACACCTTTAGCATTTTTTTCATCAGCTTCAAAATCTACATTTTGATTGGCTTTTGGTGCTTTGTCACTTTTCCATTCAGCATTTAAAAACTCATATCTATTGCCGTCTTCGCCAGAGATTATTCCTGAACTATTTTGAATACTATAATCTAGTATTTTTCCTTTCATGTTCGACTCCCGTTATTTTAAACTAACTATAAAATATAGCTGTGTTCAATTTTCTGTAGAGTTCGAAAACTGAGCATAACGGCAGTGCGGGTGTTCAACCCGCGCTGCCGTTGTCTGAATGCGAAGCGTTCAGACAACGGTTGTCGTGAGCGATAATTTTCCTTTAGGTAAATTATTCATTCCTCGTATTTGTTATACTTTCTGTCCAATCTCAAATAAAAATTCAGGAGCGAAATCTGCACCATTTTTCCATTCTACAGTATTGTGAGATATGAAAAAATCTTTAAAAAATTGTTTATCTTTAAGAGGTTCAAAAACTTCTCCAAAAAGCTCATCTTTTAAATCTACAGTTCTTATTTCATCATTATTAAATTTCAATTTCAATTGATAATCAGTTATATAGTTTGCTTCATTTACATGTAAAAACATTTTGTATCCTTATGATAATGGTGTTATTTTTAGTAAAGTTTTTCTATCTTGAGCCAAGTCCCAATCTTCCATTAACTCATCTTTATGTAAGTCTAACCATTCAAAAACCATTTCTAAAGCTCTCTTTGACATCTTTCCATTTACTAAACCTGTCTTAATATCTACAGATATTTCATAATCTTGATAAGTCGCATGAAAGTGTGGTGGGTTATGCTCTCTAAAGTTCATTGTTATTGCTATTCCATAAAATCTACTTATTTCTGGCATTTAGTTATCCTCTTCTTCTTTTTCTTGTGTATCAATGACTTCAAAAGAAATACCTTCTAAAATTTCTTTTAGTTCACTAATTATAGCATTAACTCTCAAGTCTATAAATCTATCTAGTGCATCATCAGGCATATTCTTTTGTCTCACCCATTCTAAGATATTGTTTGGAATCATATGCATATCTAATACATTTTCAAATTTATCATTTTTATCATATTCTGCAATATAATCTAGGGGTGACTTATTGCTGATATCTAAATTCGTAAGTTGTGTTAAATAAGCTATATTCATTAAGCTATCTTTATTGAAATTATTTCTTCCTGGATTTTTTTCAATATAATCTGTTGGAAATATATGATGAAGATTTGGCTTATCAGTAGAAGTGAATAGATTATGACTAATTACATCTTTATCTATACTTTTCCAATCTTTAGGTCTTTTGCTTGAATAAAGAGACAAAATAGCTCTTGACCATACACCTTTTGAACTATAAGTAGCATTTCTTAGTGTATTTTTATTAATTAAAAATCTTTCAAATTTATATTCTTCATC
>CAYYRS010000025.1:0-7793 GCA_964474335.1 uncultured Campylobacterales bacterium | reverse complement strand
TTTCCATCTATTAGCCCAACTAGCCCATCCCCAAATATGGTTATAAATAGAAAAATAATAATCAGCATCCCCTCGCTTGATGCCATTTTGGAAGTTATCTCCATTTTCTGATGCTAGTTTTTTTGCATTTTTACTGAAATCCAATCCAATATAATATTTTGTTATTAAATGTTTAGCAAATGCACCCTTACCACTTCCTACTTCAAGAACTTTATCAGTAGATTTAATATACTTTTTGGCATATAAATACTCTTCTTTTTCATCCATATAATACCAATCAAACTTTTGAAGTGCATTGTAAAAGTTTTCATCACCTGTTATTAATGGGTCATAAAATCTAAGTTTACATTTATTGCATTCACAATAATGTATATCCTCATTTATTAAATACGAAAAATCTATATCTAGCATTTTTTTATACAATATTGATAGTTCACCTTTGTCTATTTTTTCTAATTTTTTCATTTTTTCATTTTTGCAGAGCGGGCAGTTCATTTATTTTGTTCCTTTTTTATTGTCGATATTTTACTTTACTTTATGCGTAAATGTTATTTCATTCATTTAATAAATCTGGATAAAATTGCTTTATTTCATCTATACAAATATCATATATATATTGCTTTATTTCAGTCGTCAATAATTCTTCTTTCTTTAATTTATTTTTCTTACCAACAAACGACATGGTATAATTTACATTATACTTTTTATAATGATCTTCCAAATTAGACATATTATTGATGCTGGAATTGTCAATAGAAGTATTTATAATTTCATTTGAAATTGTAACACCTAAATTTTTATATAAGCTATTTATTTCAAATTGAGTGTTATTCACAAGATTTTCATATTTTATAAAATGAATTCTTTGAGCATCAGTTTTTTTATAATTCCAACTATTTATATGTCTTTTCCAAAGTATGATACCTCTACTGCTTTTTACAAATTTTTCAAATGTAAGTTTTTGACCATGATTTAGTAAAAAGTTATAATAACTTACCATAACATCAAATGGATTTCTTATTAAATAAATAACAAAATAATAATATGGATTATACTCTGAATGGGATTTAATAAATGTACGCTCTAAAAATCTATTTATTTTTGCTCCCCTCACTTGATGAATATCTGGTAAATATTTATGATGGTTATAAAAAGTAATATACTCATCTTTTTTTCCTGCTAATTGTAATTCTATATTACCTAAAATATGTTGCAACCAAGTTATACCACTCTTTGGAAATTCAACAATATATATATCATCATGCATAGGATTTTTGGGCAAAGTGTTTTTGTAATTCAAATACCTAATATATTCTTTTCCATCTCGCAATATTTGTTTTACAGCTGTTTTTATCATCTAAACCACTCCTTTTATTTTATAAAATGTTAAAATTGCTTTGGTTTGCATTTTGAAGTTTATTATTGTTTTTTTAGAAAAAAGATTTCCAAAATATGTTGCAACTGCATAAGAAACTAAAGTTGCATATACCGCTCCAACCATCCCATAAGTTTTTATCCATATAAGATTTAATATCACATTAACGACAGCTCCTATAAATAATCGTATAGTTGCAATGTATTGCAAATTTTCACTAATATACCATCTCCATGATCCATTATTTAAAAATACAAAGATTATAGACCATACATAAAGTTGTAATAATACTATAGCATTTTTATATTCGGAACCATAAGTATATAAAATAATAGGTTTAGCAAAGATATAAATAAAAATAGATATACTCAAAGATATAAATACAAGTAATCTATATAAATTCTCTATTCTCAATATATATATTTTTTCAGATTCTTTTTTCGCATTAATAATGGCAGGAAAAAGAGAATTTGTTATAGCCACAGTTATAAAAAGCCATATTTCACTAAATTTAACTGCCACACTATAATATCCGACATCTTTGCTTCCGAGCATCTCTTTTATCATAACTTGATCTATTTTCATATAAATAGATATGGCTATTCCACTTAAAATTAACGGCCAGCTATCTTTCAAAAGAGAAACAGCTGTTTCTCTTTTGAATAGTAAGTTTTGAATTTTGAATTTTGAATTTTTTATAAAAAAGTATATAAACCCAAGAGCTAAAACTATACTGTCAAACAAAACCACCCATGCAAATGCTACTAAAGGAGCTTCATTTAATATGAGTATAATTTTTACTATACTTGAAAAGAGAAGTGAAATAATATTTGCATAAACTATATACTTGCTCATAACTTTACTTTGAAAATACATATCTACTACATTAAAGCTTTGAAATATTGTTGCTGAAGCGATTATAAATATTAGAGTATTTGTATAAATATCGTTTGAAGTAAAGTTTACTGCAATAGCCAATATAGCCAAAACGGCTAAAGCCCCCATAAGTTTTAACAAAAAAGCAGTTCCAATAAGCTCATCTCTTCTACTTTCATCTTTGACTAACTCTCGCACCACTATGCCATCAAGCCCAAGAGTAGCGATGGCAGTAAAAAGCCCTACAAAACTCCCTGCATATGAAAAAAGACCAAACTTTTCAGGACCCAAATATCTAGCGACCCAGATACCTACAAAAAGACCGACAACCATTCGCAAAATCTTTTCACCAAAAAGCCACGAAGTGTTTTTAAAGTACTTCATAAAACCATGGTGCTGTCGCAAATTTTTAATTTTTAATGTTAAATTTTTAATCATCTATTTCACATACTTCTTTTTAATATATTTAACGATTACATTTACAGCTTCATCAATACTTATTTTATCTGTATCAATAATTATTTCAGCATGTTGCGGTTCTTCATAAACATCATTTACTCCAGAGAAGTTTTGAAGTTCACCTTTAATTGCTTTTTTATACACACCTTTATAGTCTCTAGCTTTACAGCTTTGTATCTCAGCTTTAACATATACGACAACATTGTTTTTAACCATTTGCCTGATAGCTTTTCTGGACTCTTTATATGGACTTACAAATGAAGCTACTGTTGATACAGAGTTGTTTTGCAAAGTTTTTATAAGGTGTCCTACTCTTTTCATGTGTCGATTTCTATCTTTTCTGCTAAATCCAATATTTGGAACAACATCTCTTATATCTTTACTATCAAGTCTTTCCAATGGAATTTGTAGTTTTTCTAATTCTGTATACACTTTGTCTGCTATTGTTGTTTTCCCTGAGAGAGGAAGTCCTGTAAACCAAAGGTTAAAAGGTTCTATCTTTTTTCTTCCCCATCGAATTTTAAACCATACTCTCTCATGTGCCCAGTAAAGTCCAACTTTTAAAACAGTTTCTATCATTCCTGCAGCAATAGCAAGATCCAATCTTCCAAAGAAAAAATAAACGATAAGTATAGTTGTGGTGGTTGCCACTACTCTCCAACTTATACCTTTTACAATTGAGCGTTTATTTGTTTCTTTATACATTATACAACTTTACAATTCCACTCAGGAAAGTTCTCTCGTATATATTTATTAAGTGCCATCTCAGCTTCTGTATATTCTCTATGAACTTTTACTTTTGTTTCTTCTTCTCTTTTAGCCACATTTACAATCATTCCGGCTCCTACAGTATTATTTGTCATTCTATCTACTACTATAAAACTACCTGTTTCATGATTATTTATGTATTTATCTGCTGCTATTGGTTGCGTAAGCATCATTTTACAAGATGCTATATCGTTTAACGCTAGTTTTTTTACTCGCGTACGCTTATATGTATTTACATCTACTTTATAGTTAATATGCTCGAAACTACCAGATATTACCGATGTAGCTCTTTTGATATCATAGCTCTTATCTATTTGCATGGATGTCTCATCCATCCAAACAAGCATGACTTTTAAGGAGTTTGATACTCTCGGTAAATTTTTGGTATGAACTATCATATCTCCACGGCTTATATCTACTTCATCTTCTGTTGTAATAGTAATTGCCATTGGAGCATAGGCACTATTTGTAGTTGCTTTTCGATTAGCTTCTGTAATATCTCCGGCATTGATAATACTTTTTACTTTTGTAGTTTTTCCAGATGGTAGTACTGTTATCTCATCACCCACTTTTACACTTCCACTAGCAATAGTTCCACAAAAACCTCTAAAGTCTAAGTTTGGACGATTTACATACTGAACAGGAAATCTAAAGTTTTCTTCTTTTATTTCTTTTGATATATCCATAGTATCAAGTAAATTCAGCAATGCTTTACCTTTATACCAAGGTGTATTTTTACTAATATCAACAACATTATCACCATCTAATGCACTCAGAGGAATATAGTAAGTGTTTTTTATACCAAGCTCATTAGCTAATTCAGAATATGCTTGTTTAATCTCATTAAATACATCTTCACTAAAATCGACTAAATCCATCTTGTTTATAGCTACTATTACATGTTCAATGCCTAGTAGATTCACTATAAAACTATGTCTTCTTGTTTGGGTAAGTATTCCTTTTCTAGCATCTATAAGTATAATAGCTACATCAGCCGTAGAAGCACCTGTAACCATATTACGAGTATACTGTTCATGTCCTGGAGTATCTGCTATGATAAACTTACGGTTTTCAGTGGCAAAAAATCTATAAGCTACATCTATCGTTATACCTTGTTCTCTTTCACTTTGAAGTCCATCAACCAAAAGAGCCATATCTATCTTCTCACCTGTTGTACCGTACTTCTTACTTTCACTCTCAGCTGCACTTAACTGATCATCAAATATCATCTTTGAGTCATATAACATACGACCTATAAGCGTACTTTTACCATCATCAACAGACCCGCATGTTAAAAAGCGCAGCATATCTTTGTTTTCATGCTCTTTGAGGTAACTTTCTATATCAAGTGCTATTTTTTCATTTTGAGTGCTCATTAGAAATACCCCTCTATTTTTTTACGCTCCATAGCGCCTTCACTATCTTTATCTATAAGGCGACCTTCTCTTTCACTTGAAGTTGAAAGTAACATCTCTTTTATAATCTCGGGAAGTGTCGAAGCGGTAGAGTTGATGGCACCTGTTAGCGGATAACATCCAAGCGTACGGAATCGAACCATTTCATTTTTTGCAGTTTTACGGAGTTTCTCTGGCATTCTTTCATCATCTACAAGTATCTTTGTACCCTCATACTCTACAACTGGTCTCTCTTTTGCAAAGTAAAGCGATGGAATAGAGATGTCTTCAAGATAGATATACTGCCAAACATCAAGTTCTGTCCAGTTACTTATAGGAAACACTCTTACACTCTCACCTTTAGCAATGGCTGTGTTATAAACATTCCAAAGTTCCGGTCTTTGATTTTTAGGATCCCATCTGTGTTGCTTGTCACGAAAAGAGAAAATTCGCTCTTTGGCACGGGACTTCTCTTCATCTCTTCTAGCTCCACCTATAACAGCATCATATCCACCGGCATTAAGAGCTTGTTTTAGTGCCTCTGTTTTCATAATATCGGTGTGAACTTTACTTCCATGCTCAAATGGAGAAATATTCATCTCTATTCCTTCAGGATTTGAGTGAACTACAAGGTCAAAGCCTAGCTCTTTGGCACGGTTATCACGAAACTCTATCATCTCATGAAATTTCCAAAGGGTATCTACATGTAAGAATTTAAAAGGTGGTTTAGCTGGCGCAAATGCTTTCATGGCAAGATGCAACATAACAGAACTGTCTTTTCCTACGCTGTACATCATTACAGGGTTAGAAAATTCCGCTGCAACTTCACGCAAAATATGAATAGATTCTGCTTCTAGTTGTTTGAGGTGGGTTAATCTTTCTTTAGTTATCATTTAGTATCTCTCCATCTTATATAATTATTTTCCACTAAATAATCTATAATTGTTTCACAAGCTTTTTCTATAGTTATTTTATCATTTTTTATGTGAATATCTGCTTTTATTGGTGCTTCATAAGGTGAATCTATACCAGTAAAATCTTTTATCTCTCCGGCTCTTGCTAATTTATATAAGCCTTTTGGATCTCTTTGCTCACATACTTCAAGGGGAGTATCTACAAATATTTCTATAAATTCTTTATCTTCCAGCAATTCTTTAACTAATTTTCTATCACTTTGAAATGGAGATATGAAAGCACTAAGAACTATAAGACCACTATCTACAAATAGCTTTGCAACTTCACCAATTCTTCTAATATTTTCAACTCTTGATTTATCATCAAATCCTAAATCTTTGTTTAAACCATGTCTTACATTATCTCCATCAAGTAAGTAAGTAAAGTTTCTATTGTTGTGTAGAACTTCTTCAAGTGCATTTGCTATGGTAGATTTACCACTTCCACTAAGTCCTGTAAACCATAAGATACACGGTTTCTGATATGTAAGATTTGATCTATCTTGTTTTGTTATTTGAGCATTGTGCCAGACTATATTTGTATTCATTATCAAACAACTACAAAGTATGGATTTAAAAGATTTTCTTTATTGTAAGCCATTACTTTCAAGTTTTTGTCTTTTTCTAAGTAGTAAAGTGCACTTATATTTTCATCATATTGGTATACATTTTTTCCAGCTTCTAATACTATAGCATGTGCAGCAGCAGTATCCCACTCCATAGTAGGAGCTATACGAGGGTAGATATCTGCACTTCCATCAGCAACCATACAGAGTTTAAGACTAGAGCCTTTTGAATCTGCTTGCAAATTTAGATGTTTAACTTTTAAGTCATCTATAAATATTTGTGTCTCTTCTGAGAGATGAGATTTACTAGCTACAACCGTAAAAACTTTTTTCTTTTTAGCTAAAGGTAATTTTTCACCATTTAAAAATGCACCTTCATTTTTTTTAGCAATATACATCTTGTCTATAGCTGGTGCATATACTACACCGAGTACAGGAGTGTTTTTGTTTATAAGAGCTATATTTACTGTAAATTCATCATTTTTTTTGATGAACTCTTTAGTCCCATCTATGGGATCTATACACCAGTAATATTTCCAATCTTTTCTCTCTTCATAGTCTATTATTTTGTTCTCTTCTGAAAGAATTGAAATATTTGGATACAGCTCTTGTAATTTGGAACAAATTATCTCATTTGATTTTGTATCGGCTTCTGTAAGTGGAGACTTATCATCTTTGTAATCTATTTTAAAGTCTCTTTGGTAAATTTCCATTATAATTTTACCGGCTTCTTTAGCTATTGTTTCTATGTCACTTAAGTTTATTTTATCTAACATTGGTTCTCTCCATAAAATTTTCTATACCACTTCACAAACTCACCAGTCCCATCAGCCAATTTTTTACCTCTATCTTTTCATACTGCTCGTTATGCTTTTTTAAGTCCAACTGTAACTGTTTAGAGATAGTTTTTGTGTAAATAGTTGTCTTAATGTTTGCATCTCTTTTAGTAAACAATACTAATGTACTCTCATCTATATAGTTATCTATGAGCTTTATAGATTTCTTAGCACTTTTTATGATATCACTTACAAAAAGATATGCATCAAAACTAGCAAATGCGGTTTTTGCTTTAGCAAAAAAGTTTCCTCGAAAGATTTGTCCATCGTAGAAGATATGTTGTTTTTTTGGTGTGTTTTTTTCTTCTATGGCATTAAAAATTTCATTAAATTTATTATCATGTGTAAATAATTTTTGTTCTATTCTTTCAAATCTATCAAAAAACAGACTATTTGAAGAGATTAAAGTTCTCATACTTACGAAAGATTCTATGCTTTGTATACTAACTTCGATGGCTATATCACTCGTTAACACGGAACTTAGCATAGACACACCTTGCTCTGTAAAAGCATAAGGCAATGATGTTGAATATTTAAGAGTTTTAAACCGGTCGCAATTTGCGACC
>CAYYRS010000024.1:0-10588 GCA_964474335.1 uncultured Campylobacterales bacterium | reverse complement strand
GCATTTTTGGAATTAAACTTTAGAGAAAATTGTTTGCTTTTGTGAGGGTATTATATTACTTGTTTTGATTATAAAAAGTTAAAATTATAGGATTTTTTTATGGAAATAGATTGGAAGTGATTGTTATATCTTAAAATTAAATTTAAAGAGGATGTCGATTGTATGGGGATTTGTAATGGCTCCGGATGCTGGATTCGAACCAGCGACCAAGTGATTAACAGTCACCTACTCTACCGCTGAGCTAATCCGGAATGTATTGAAGTGGTGGACAGAGAGGGATTCGAACCCTCGGTACCGTTACCAGTACGCATCCTTAGCAGGGATGTGGTTTCAGCCAACTCACCCATCTATCCATATTTTTTTATTTAAGTGGTGGACAGGGTGGGATTCGAACCCACGGAGGTATGACCCTCGCTGGTTTTCAAGACCAGTGCATTCAACCAAGCTCTGCCACCTGTCCGTTAAATTTATAAAACTATAACAATGGAGGTGCCACCCAGATTTGAACTGGGGATAGAAGCTTTGCAGGCTTCGGCCTTACCACTTGGCGATGGCACCAGTTCGACTATATTTATTATTATGGTGCCCGGAGCCGGACTTGAACCGGCACAGTGTTGCCACCGAGGGATTTTAAGTCCCTTGCGTCTACCAATTTCGCCATCCGGGCATTACAATTTATGGAGCGGGAAACGAGGTTCGAACTCGCGACCCCAACCTTGGCAAGGTTGTGCTCTACCACTGAGCTATTCCCGCATATCTACTTCTTTAGGGTCGGAAGTATATCGAAAAAAAGGATTTATGTAAAGAGTTTTCTCAATATTTTTTTTAAAATGATATAATCACGTTCAGATATTATAAAAGGATTTATATGCGTAGTGATATTATAAAAAAAGGCTTTGATAGAACTCCTCACCGCTCTTTGTTGCGTGCAACAGGACTAAAAGATAAAGATTTTGATAAGCCGTTTATTGGAGTTGCAAATTCATATATAGATATTATTCCAGGACACTTTTTTTTACAAGAGTATGGACGTATCGTAAAAGATGCTATTAAAGAAGCTGGTGGTGTGCCTTTTGAATTTAATACTATAGGCGTAGATGATGGTATCGCGATGGGACATGATGGCATGTTGTATTCATTGCCTTCACGTGAATTAATTGCAGATAGTATTGAAACTGTTATGAATGCACATAAACTAGATGCTATGATTTGTATTCCAAATTGTGACAAAATCGTTCCAGGTATGCTCATGGGTGCGCTTCGTGTTAATGTTCCAACAATTTTTGTCTCTGGTGGTCCTATGAAAGCTGGGCATAAAAAAGATGGTACGCCGATTGATTTATCTACTGCATTTGAGGCTGTCGGTGAACATGCAGAGGGAAATATGAGTGATGAAGAACTTTATGAAATAGAGTGTGAGGCATGTCCTAGTGGCGGAAGTTGTTCTGGAATGTTTACTGCCAACTCCATGAATACTTTATGTGAAGCTATGGGCGTAGCTTTACCTGGAAATGGCACAGTACTTGCTATGACTCCTGAGCGCATTGAGATGGTAAAAATTGCTGCTAAACGTATAGTCGAGATGGCAAAATCGCAAGATAGTAAATGGAACATGAAAAATATTTTAAATGAGAAGGCTATCCATAATGCTTTTGTAGTTGATATGGCAATGGGTGGCAGTACAAATACAGTTTTACACATGTTATCAATTGCAATAGAAGCAGAGGTTGATTTTAATATTAATAAAATAAATGAAATATCAGAGCATGTTGCAAATATTGCAAAAATTTCCCCTTCACTATCTACAGTTCATATGGAAGATATCAATACGGCAGGTGGCGTTAATGCTGTTATGAAAGAAGTGAGTCGCCGCGGAGGTACATTGAATCTAGACGCACTAACTGTAACTGGAGAGACCATTGGTGAACGTATAAAAGATGCTGTAATCAAAGATACTACAATAATTCATACAAACGAGAACGCTTTTTCACAAGTTGGTGGATTATCAATTTTATTTGGCAATTTGGCAAAAGAGGGCGCAGTTATTAAAACCGCTGGTATTACAGATAATATGCGAGCATTTAAAGGTAATGCTATTTGTTTTAACTCTCAACAAGATGCAATTGATGGCATCATGGCACATAAAGTAAAAGCTAATAGTGTTGTAGTCATTCGCTATGAAGGTCCCAAGGGTGGTCCAGGTATGCAAGAGATGTTAGCTCCTACGGCATTGATTCAAGGCATGGGACTAGGAGAGAGTGTTGCCCTTATTACTGATGGACGTTTTTCTGGTGCAACTCATGGTGCAAGCATTGGACATGTTTCACCTGAAGCTGCTGAAGGTGGATTGATAGGTCTAATCGTTGATGGTGATGAGATAGAATTAAACGTTGATACACATGTATTGCAGTTAAATGTTGATGAAGTTACATTAAATAAAAGACGTGAAAATTTTATTCCATATAAAAAAGAGATTACATCAAAATGGCTTAAACGTTATAGTTTGCTCGTTTCAAATGCATCACATGGCGCTACTTTAAAAACTGAACTTTAGTAAAAAAGAAAGTTGCCGATTTGGTTTGTATGAAACAGATTATATTGATTGTATTTTTAAGTATTTTAATATACGCTAAGCCTGCTTATTGGGTACAAGTGATTGCAGTTAAGCATCCATCTTCTATAACTCATGCATTTTTACAAAAAATTCAAAAGAGCAAAAAAGGATATAAGACTATTTATAATGGTGGATATAAAAAAGTGTTAATTGGATCATTTAAAACGAGCAAAAGGGCAAAAATAGCTAACATATTTTTTAAACACTATGTTGCAAAGGATGCTTTTGTTACAAAATATAGTATTCATAAAATAAAAAAAAATAAAAAAATAAGTATAATACCAAGAGCTAAAGTAGTAACAATTAAACTAGCTTCTAGTAGGCGTCAAAATAAAATCTTAAAACATGGCGTTGTAAATAAAGATATATCTAAAATAAAAGATATAGTTGCTCCAGTAGTAGCTAGTTGCATATCTTTATGTAAGAAAAGTCGAACTAGACAATCTGAAATAGCCTCCGCAATACGATTCTATAGACACTCTAAATATTACAAATTTATCAACTGACCATGCACTATAAGCATACTCTAAACAACACAAAGAGAGATATCTTGATTTTTAGAGGCTAGTCCTACAAAGTTTTGCCTTGTCTCATAGCTTATTCTTTTATTAACTATGAAGTTATTTATGGTCTCTTACTTAATAATCAAATAGCCTGTCTTTATCTAAAAAAAGCAAGTCTAGCGACAGATTTTTACTAACTGTTGTTTGTATATCTTCTAAGAGCGTATAGGCATCTTCACCATCTATTGGATAACTTGCGGTGTGAGATTGTATATAGGAGGAAAAAAATTCTTCAAACATCTCTTTTACAATGGTTGCGCCATATTTATCTGTGTATTGTAAAACGAAGAAGTAATGATTTTCATAATTTGCTATTGCGTCGCAAGAACGTAACACTTGTTCCAAGCTAGCACTAACTAATTCTTTTGAAAAGCCCTCAAAGTTACAATATAACACAGTCATGCTCTCAGCTCTATTTTCATCGATACGTCTCGCTAGTCCAATGCTAAGAGTGAGTAAAGGAATAATCTCTTTAAATGGAAATTTCACACCAGCCATAAATAATCCTTTTAGATAAGTTATAAAAATACCTTATTATAGCAGATAAGAGGACTAAAAATAAATGTTGTGTCCAAGAAATTTGCTATTATGCAAAAAACGAAGTAAATCGAGCACTTGGAGTGGTAACTTAAATTCATACACTTTTTTTAATAATTCTAAGCAGCTATTTCAATTTGTAACACTGAATTAATCTCTTCAAATTTTGAAGGTGATAAATTCCCCAAATAACTATGACTTCTAACTCGATTATAGCGAAACTCTATATATTCAAATATCTTCCTTTTAGCTTGCTCTTTTGTATAAAAATATGTTTGATATACTAAGTCACTTTTGAGTGCTTTAAAGAAGCTTTCCGCAACAGCATTATCCCAACAATTACCTTTTTTACTCATACTTTGAAGGATGCCATACTTTTTCAGCAATGGAATACATTTAAATATTTTAGAAAATTCTAAGAAGCAAGGTGAAGATGGTTGGAGTAATATAAATGCTATAAATGATTTAATTAAATCTATCATCGAAGCTGATGAAATTGTAACAGTTGCTTCATTTTCTAGAGGTGCTGGTGCTGGCGGTGTATTTTTAGGTCTTGCTTGTGATTATGTTGTAGCTAGAGACAATATTGTTATAAATCCGCATTATAAAATTTTAGGACTTAGCGGAAGCGAATATCATACATGTACACTCCCAAAAAAAGTAGGCAAAAAGATAGCAAATAAACTTTTAAATGATGCTTTACATGAATTTTGTAAAAATTTATATAATGAAGATTTTATTTGGAGTAAGCAAGATTTTTTAGAAAAGAATATTGATTTTATTGAAGCTTTAAAAAGAATGGAATTAAGTAAAATGTATCCAGAATTTTGGAATAAACATAGTGAGTTTCATAAATTAAGGCATGAATTTGTTTACAAGATTTGCCCATTTAGTACACCTCAAAGGATTAAAGGGAAATTATGCATGAATATAGTGTGGTGCAGTCTTTGCTAGAGCAGTGCGAAAATATCACAAAAATAAATAAAGTCACTAAAATTATAAAAGTAGTGGTAAAGATTGGCGTAATGAGTGAAATAGAAGCCCACCTTTTAGAAATTGCTTTTAATACTTTTAAAGAAAAAACAGTTTGTCATGACGCAGAGTTTATTATTAATATACAACCAATAATAATTAGATGCAGTATATGCAATACTAAAAGCAAGCTTAATAACAAGCAATATAATTGCCCAAAGTGCCAAAGTGTAGATTTGGATGTAATTGATGGTGAAGATATGTTTTTAATGCAATTAGAACTTGAATAATTTTTAATTTCAACTATATTTAAGTTATTATAAATTATCATAGTAGCATATATTTTTTAAGAGGAGTTTAATAAAATTATGAGCTTGACTTTGGATGATAAGATTTTATTATTATTTGCATATGCAGATATTTTTGATTATCCAGACGATATTTTTATAATAAAAGAGATATCTAAACTAACATTAAATATTGATTCTACATTAGATATCAATGATATACAAGCAGAGTATATAAGAGTTTTTTTAGTTAATTCTACTTTGTTTAAGTGTGTTCCTTATGCTTCATGGTGGATTGATGGTAAAATGTGTGGCTTTACATTATCTAAAATAGAGAGATTTTATATGCAATGTGGATATCAATTTGATAAAAAGAAGATGAAAAAACCAGCAGATCATATCTCTTTTATGATTAGATTTGTTGCGATTTTGGCAGAAGAGCATAGATTGAGTGATATTATGGAATTTTCATTTTTTTTTATTTGGTTAGATGATTTTGCCGATTCAATAAGTAAAGTTACAAATTTACAACTTTTTCAAAGTATCATAAGGTCTTCTTATATTATTATAAATTCCTTCGAGGAGGATGTATGAATATAGATACAATAAGCATAAAAACTAACAAGTGGATAGTTATTTCACTTGTCTTTATCGCGGTCGGATTATTTGGTATGATACATGTGTTTCTTTATGGTCAAAAATACTCTTATGGAGTAACAAGAGAGATACCATGGGGACTTTTAATTGTTGGATATGCTTTGCTTGTTGCTACTAGTGCTGGATTAACTCTTATCTCATCTTTGGGATTTATATGGGGGTTTAAACAATTTAATCCATTAGTAAAACGAACTCTTTGGCTTGCTATTGCTATGCTAATAGGTGGCTTTTATCTTCTTTTTTGGGATTTAGGAGGACCTTTTAAGTTACAAATTTTAAGATTTATTAAATATTTTTACCCTTTTCATTACACATCACCTGTTTGGTGGATGGGTTTTTTTCTTGCTGTTTATATGTTTTTGCTGTTTATCGAATTTTATTTTTTAATGAATAAACATTACAAATTAACTTTTATATTTGGTTTACTCACATTTTTTCTTGCAATTTTTTCATTAGGAAATCTTGGGTCAGAATTCAGTTACGATATTACTCGTTATTTTTGGAACGGACCTTTTTTACCTATAGATTTTATTATTTCCGCACTAGTTACCGGTAGTATTTTTGCTATTTTTATTCAATATTTTTCAAATAATAGAAATAATAGCAATATGCACACATTAATTTCCTTAGCAAAGATTTTAGTTTTATTTTTAGGAATAATGGTGTTTTTTGAAATCTGGAAAATATTAACATCTATATATGGTCATCCTCCTATGAAATACGAAGCTACTATGATGCTTATTGATGGTGCCTTAGCCATTAGCTTTTGGGTCTTTGGAGTGATAATCGGAATTATTATGCCAGTTATTTTATTATTTATTTCAAAATTTAAATCATCAAAAATTATTCTACTATCAGCTTTTTTAGTAATAATTGGAATGTATGTTATGAGGTATGATATGGTATATGCTGGTCAGATTGTCTCAGTGGTTTCTGGATACTTACCACATGTAAGGTATGCTGTTTATCGCCCTTCATTATCTGAAATAAGTTTATTTATAAGCTCTATAGGAGTTGTAGGAATTATATATTTTATAGGCGAGAGATTTTTGAATTTAAATGGAGGAAATTTCTATGAATAGACACAGCATGACAAGGAGGGGATTTTTAAAACTTGCAGGTGCAACAGGTATAGCCAGTACGGCCGCATTTACTGGACTACCCTCTCCATTAAAAACTTCCAAAACAAATGAACAAAAAAGTAAAACATTTTTACATTATTATAGAGGTGTGCTTAGTCCTTCTTTTTGTGAAATGTGTTTTTGGAATTGTGGAGTTAATGTATATACTAGAAATGGAAAAATACATAAACTTGAAGGAAATAAATTAAATCCGAATAATCATGGACATCTTTGTGCTAAAGGAAATGCTGGTATTGACTCTACATATGACGCTGATCGTATTCAATTTCCAGTTATTAGAATTGGAAAACGAGGAGAGGGCAAATTTAAAAAAGTTAGTTGGGATGAAGCATATCAATATGTTTATGATAAATTAAATCCATTGATAAATAAGTATGGATCGCGTACATTAGCAACTCTAATGCATGGAACAGGTGAACCTTATGTACATGCTCTTACAAAGGCAATCGGAAGCCCAAATATAGGTATTCCAGCATATTCACAATGCTTAGGTAGTCGTGATATGGCATGGGTATTTACTTTTGGAATGATTTTAGGTGGCCATGAACCATTTGATATGGCAAACACAAAGCATATGATAATTTTTGGAAGAAATGAAGCGGGTTCTGTACAAGTAAGAGAAGCTGAGGATTTTTCACAAGGTCTTGCCCATGGAGCAAAATTAACATACATTGATCCAAGACTTAGTGAGTCATGTGTAAATGCAACAAATTGGTTACAGATAAATCCAGGAACAGACATGGCGCTTGCACTTGGATTTATACATGTAATAATTAGGGATAATTTGATTAATATAGATTTTGTCAAACAATATTGCTACGGATATGATAAATTAGTAGATCATATTAAACAATATACTCCTAAATGGGCAAGTGAGAAATGTGGAATTGATGAAACTTTGATTGAAAATATAGCATGGGATTTTGCAAAATATGCGCCTAATGTTATAGCTATTCCTCCTAGGAGAGCAACTAGATATGGCAATGATGTGCAAACTGTAAGAACAATTGCTATATTAAATGCACTTATGGGAAACTGGGGAGTGCCTGGAGGTATCTGGGCAAAATCAAAAGTTCCAATCAATCTCCCTCATTATGAAGTACCAAAACAACCGACCACAAGGAGAGTCGATGGAGTTGGAGAGGGTGAAAAATATCCACTTGCTCCACCATCTTTAGGTCGCGTAAACGGTATATATAAAGCAACATTAAAGCAAAAACCATATCCCATAAAAGCATGGCTAATTTACGGCACAAACCCTCTGTATCATTCAAGTGCTGGTGTAAATGGTATATATGAAGCTCTAGATAATTTAGATCTTATTATAGCTATAGATACGCAATTTAGTGATACGGTCATGTATGCCGATGTTGTCTTTCCAGAATCAACCTATCTTGAAAGAGATGATGCACCTTTTATACAAAGCGATAAATATCCGTTTATTGCTTTGAGAGAAGCAGCAATTTCACCTATATATGACACAAAAGGATGTTTTGATATTTGCAATGGAATATCTAAAAAATTTAATCTTCAAAAATGGTTCCAAGATTCACCACGTCAAAAAATTAATAATCTTTATAAATATCTTAATAAAGATCAGATTTTAACATTAAAAACAGAGCGAACTCTTGTATTTGAAGATGTTGATCCATATCCAAATGCTAGCGGTACTAATTTAATATTTAAAACACCAAGTAAAAAAGTGGAATTATACGCATCTACTTTAAAGGATTTTTATGATAAAAATGGAGATGAATTTTCACCATTACCGATATATAAAGATCCTCCAATGCCAAAAGAAAATGAGTTTAGATTATTATTTGGTAAAACTCCTCGCCATTCGCATGCAAGAACTCAGAATAATTGGATTTTGTTAGAACTTCAAGACGATACTCCAATTTGGATTCATCCAAATGATGTCAAAAAACTAAATTTAAAAAAAACTGATATGGTTTACATAGTTAATTCTACAACTGGTACTAAATCAAATCATTGTGAAAAATTAAAAATAACAAAAGGAATAAAAGAAGGATCTATTTTTATAAATCATGGTTTTGGACACAGAACAAAAGCATGGACTAGAGGGTATGAAAAGGGAACGGGAGATAATTTTTTTATAAGTGATGATATTGATCCTATTAGTGGTGCAAGTGCATTTAATAATGGTTTTGTAGTTCTTGTAAAGGCGTAAAATGAGTATAAGTACAGTAAACAAAAAGGGTAAAAAATATCAAAATCTTGCTATGGTTATTATCGCGGATAGATGTATTGGATGTGACGCATGTTATGTTGCATGTAAAACAGAATGGAACGTTCCAATAGGCAAAGAGGCTTATAGAACAAAAGTATGGAATATTGAAGATCAAGATTATCTAGGTAATCCTACGGTTAATTTTTTACCAGTATTATGTAATCATTGTGATAATCCGCCTTGTGTTCATGTTTGTCCAACTGGAGCTAGTTTTAAAAGGCAAGAAGATGGTATAGTTTTAGTAGATCCAGATATGTGCATAGGATGTAAAGCCTGCATGATAGCTTGTCCATATGATGCTAGATATTATGATGAACAAAGACAAACAGTAGATAAGTGTACCTTTTGTTTACCACGATTAAATGAAGGATTAGAGCCAGCTTGTGTAAATACATGCGTTGGTGGAGCAAGAAATTTTGGTGATATAAGTGATCCAAATAGTAGAGTTGCAAAATTATTAAAAAAAGCAACCTCTATTAATAGATTGAAAGAATCTGATGGTACATTACCAAATGTTTATTATATAACTATTAATGAATAAAAAAATGGAGTTGAATATGAAAATTAAAAAACTATCCATATTATTGTTTGTATCTATATTTTGTATTTTAAATATTGCCTTATTTGCACAAAATAAAGAGAGTAAAGAATATTATAAAGTAGATACTATACAAACACAACATTATATAATTATGTCAAGAAAAGAAATAGGTAAGCATAATCTTTCTCTTGCTCGTCTTTATGCTCAAAAAGCCCTTGAATCAAATGTTTGGAGTAAGCGAGCATGGGAAAATTATAATGATATTATTAAAAGATTAGTAAAAAATGGTCAGATAAAAAATTTTGCAGCTATGTTTAATAAAAAAACAAGTAGTAATATTTCTTCAAATAACGCTCCATCTGCCAAAGATACAAGTAAGGTATATATGGGATGTTGAGTGTTAAGCATATTAAAAAGCAAGAGACCATAAGTAGTTCAATTTGATGGTAAGAATTTTATTTCCACATTTCAACTACTATAGCGAGAATTATTGTAAAATACACTTTTTAAAAATCATATAGTTTATAAAGGAATTTCATAAAGAGAGGTGGATATTATATGTTGTCAAGTTTCACCACGTTGTATCATTTCAAAAGTAATATCTTGAAACACGGTAGTGTTCAGTAATCTGTGTCAGCATCGAGTAATTCCTAAAATTGTATCATAAGTTTAAAGCTTTATCTAAACGCCCTTCAAAGTGAATAGCTAATTGAGAGATTGTCAAGCTCCAGTTTCTCACAGGCATAGTCCATTTTTTTGATGCATTTTGAATACCCATAAAAAGTAGTTTTAGTAAGCTATTATCGTTAAGAAAGCCACCTTTATTTTTAGTTAGTGATCTAAATTGTCTATGTACTGATTCAATGATATTCATGGTGTATATTACTTTTCTAATATCAGCTGGATAGGACTAAAAAATTGAGAATATTATTCATGAGATTATGAATAAAGAGAAATATCAGTTTTTAAATGAGGCTGTACATGATAAGTCAAATGGTATTGCCATCCCAAAGCAAACTTAAGC
>CAYYRS010000023.1:0-12577 GCA_964474335.1 uncultured Campylobacterales bacterium | reverse complement strand
TTTTTCTATTTATAACCATATTTGGGGATGGGCTAGTTGGGCTAATAGATGGAAAAATTATGATGTTGAATTAAAAACTATGACAAATATAGATTTTTTAAGTAGTTTATTTACAAATACAAATACAAATACAAAAAAATATTGGGAAAATACTTTTAAAACTGTTAAAAACAATTTAATAGACACTTGGGACTATCAATGGACTTTTACCCTTTGGAATACTCAACAGCTGACTATTCTCCCAAATGTGAATTTAATTGAGAATGTAGGTTTCGGAGCAGATGCAACTCATACTACTATGGATAGTGAATTAGCAAATCTCAAAGCATATGAATTGAATCTTAAAAATCATCCTGAAATTATTGAAAGAGATTTTGAAGCTGATATATTTACAAGTAAACTTATGTTTAATAAAAGATCTTTTTTAGAAAGGGTGATAAATAAACTAAAAAGAATACTGTATGACTTGTAAAATATGTAACCAAAAAAGTAAATTTATTTTCAATGGAAAAGTACTAAATAAATATGACATAAAATATTATCATTGTTCAAATTGTGGATTTTTACAAACAGAAGAACCTTATTGGTTAGATGAAGCTTATGCTGAATCTATAAATGTATCTGATACAGGTTATATGCAAAGAAATTTGAATTTATCTAAAAAACTAACTATATTACTTGCTTTACTTTTTCAAAGAGATGTAAAATTTTTGGATTATGCAGGAGGATATGGTGTTTTTGTTCGTTTGATGAGAGATATTGGATTTAATTTTTATTGGGATGATAAATTTACTACAAATCTTTTTTCGAGAGGCTTTGAATATAAGCAAAATGAAACTTATGAAGCATTAACAACTTTTGAAAGTTTCGAGCATTTTGTTAATCCTGTAGAAGAAATAGAAAATTTATTAAGCATATCAAAAACAATTGTTTTTTCAACAGAGTTATTACAGAAAAAAATACCAGACCCTGAAGAATGGTGGTACTATGGTTTAGAGCATGGACAACATATCTCATTTTATAGTTTTGAAACATTTGAATTTATCGCAAAGAAGTATAGTCTAAATTATTATAATCTTGGAAGTTTACAAGTTTTAACGGAAATTAAAATACCATTTTATATGAGAACTATCATGAAACTAAGTAAGTTCGGACTGCATAAACTACTTCAAAAAAGATTAAAAAGTAAAACATGGGAAGACCATTTAAAAGTGAGTAACACAAAATGAAAATCCTCTATGACCATCAAAT
Organism: uncultured Campylobacterales bacterium; assembly: GCA_964474335.1. Classification (GTDB taxonomy): domain Bacteria; phylum Campylobacterota; class Campylobacteria; order Campylobacterales; family Sulfurimonadaceae; genus Hydrocurvibacter. Next base: position 11,326 of record CAYYRS010000023.1, on the reverse strand, counting down.
ATTTACTGCTCAAAAATATGGCGGTATATCGAGATATTTGTATGAACTGATGAAAGAGTTTGATTTACTTGAAGGAATAGATACTGATATCTCTCTCCTGTTATCAAATAATCATTACATAGCTACAAAAAAATATACAAATCATACAAATTTCTTAACAGAAAAAGAGTTTCGAGGGAAACAACGACTTTTCAATTTTTTTAACAAACCAAATTCAATTTACAGACTAAAAAGTCAAAATTTTGATATCTTTCATCCTACATATTATGACCCGTACTTTTTAGACTATATTGGCAATAAACCATTTGTTTTGACTGTTTATGACATGATTCATGAAAAATTTAGTGATATGTTTGCTCCTTTGGATAAAACAAGTATACAAAAAAGATTATTAGTAGAAAAAGCTACTAAGGTTATAGCAATCTCGCAAAGTACAAAAAAAGACTTGATAGAACTTTTCGGTACAGATGAATCTAAAATTGAAGTAGTCTATCTAGGAAACTCAATGTGCTCAAATAATTCTGATAATGAAAAGCTTGATATTCCAAAAAAGTATATGCTTTTTGTTGGTTCAAGGGGTGCTTATAAGAACTTTGAGAGGTTTATAGTAAGTGTATCTGAAATACTTAATAAGGATAAAGATCTTTATGTTATTTGTGCAGGTGGAGGAAAATTTAATGCTCAAGAACTAGATAGCTTTTTAAATCTAAATATTGATGAGCAAGTAAAACAATACAATTTAGATGACAATACACTAGCAAATCTTTACAAAAATGCTCAACTTTTTGTATTTCCATCACTATATGAAGGTTTTGGTATACCTATACTTGAATCTTTTGCTTGTGAATGTCCTCTCGTGTGTAGCGACACTAGCTCCTTGCCTGAGGTTGCTGGTGATGCTGCACAGTATTTTAATCCATACAGTGAAGAGTCTATAAAAGATGCAGTTGAAATAGTTTTAAATAGCAATACATTTCAAAATGAGTTAAGGCAAAAAGGAATCAAAAGGCTGGAACTTTTTTCGTGGAAACAAACAGCAATAGAAACAAAAAAAATTTATGAAAGTATAATGAAATGAAAACAGCAATTATCACAGGAATAAGTGGACAAGATGGTCCATACTTAGCAAAACTATTAGTTGAAAAAGGATATAGAGTTGTAGGGACAGTTAGAAGCTATAGATGTGCAAATACTAAAAACTTTGAATACCTAGGCATAGAAAATAAAATAATTCTAGAAGAATTAGACCTTTTAGATATGGCAAATGTCATCCGAATCATACAACAATATAGTCCTGATGAAATTTACAATTTAGCTGCACAAAGCTCAGTAGGACTCTCTTTTGAACAGCCAATAGGTACATTTTCGTTTAATACTATGTCTGTAAACAATATGCTCGAAGCTATACGCTTGTTTAGTGAAAAAACAAAACTATACCAAGCTTCAAGTAGTGAAATGTATGGTAGGATAGAAAAATTGCCAATAACACTTGCAACTCCAATGCATCCGATTAGCCCCTATGGTGTTTCTAAAATGGCATCATATTTTATGATTACTACATATAGAGAATCTTATGACTTATTTGTATGTAATGGTGTTTTGTTTAATCATGAATCTTTCTTACGAAGTAATAATTTTTTTATCAAAAAAGTAATCAAAGACTCCATAGCTATAAAAAACAATAAACTAGAGTTTTTAAAAGTTGGGAACCTCGATGTTAAAAGAGATTTTGGATATGCACCTGCATATGTAGAAGCCATGTGGAAGATGATGCAATTAAAGAAACCAGAAGACTTTATTATATGTTCTGGCATTTCGGTAAAGCTTAGAGATATCGTTGAGTATGTTTTTGATAAGTTAAATTTAGATAAAAAATTAATTCTTATTGATAAAAATCTATTTAGACCAAATGAAATAAGTGAAATTTATGGAGATAATTCAAAAGCAAAAACTAAACTAAAGTGGGATTATAGCTACTCTTTTTTCGATGTTTTAGATATGCTGATAGATGAAGAGGTTGAAAATAGAGAAATTCCAGGGAAATTCCGGGGACGAAATTCCGGGGACAGTATACCAATTAAATTAAGAAAATAAATGATACAATGATAAATGGCAAGAATAAAAAGAATAGTAATACCAAATACACCACATCATATAACACAAAGAGGTGTTAGGTCTATGAATATATTTTTTAAACATGAAGACTATCTTTACTATAAAGAGTTACTTTTAACTCAATCAAAACTACATGGTTTAAAAATAATATCTTATTGTCTTATGACTAATCATATACATATAATAGCAATACCAAAAAATAAAGATTCTTTATCTAAAGCGATTGGAGAAACGCATAGGTTATATACAAGAAAAATAAATTTTGAACAGAAAGTAAAAGGTCATCTTTTTCAAGAAAGATTTTATTCAACCCCATTAGATGATGAACATCTTTTCAATGCAATAAAATATGTAGAGCAAAATCCAGTAAAAGCTTTTATGGTTAAATACCCTTGGGATTATAAATATACATCTTGTTTAAAAAGATTAAATTTAGTAAAAGAAGATAAATTACTTTCTAATTATAAGCCAATAGATGATATTATAAATTATAAAGAATTTTTAGAAGAAGATGCAAATGATAAAACAATAGAAGAAAAAACAAGAACAGGAAAACCATGCGGAAATGATAGTTTTTATGATAGAATAAAATTATTAACAGGTGTGGATTATAAAAATAAAAAAGCAGGACGACCAAAAAAAGATGAAAGATGAAATTGGAGAGGAGAAAGGTGACTAATGATATAATAAAAAAGTACTTAAAGAGGAGTTGTATCATGATAGACATAGAAGAGTTAAAACCACAAATCATAAAAGCACTTATGCCTTTAAAGCCTGATAAGATTATACTTTTTGGTTCTTATGCTTATGGTACTCCAAATGAAGATAGTGACATAGACTTGTTTTTGCTAAAAGATGACTTAGCTTTAGATCAGTTAAGAGACTATGAGTTAAAAGCACTTAAATATCTTAGAAATATTCGTACAAAATATAAAACTAATGGTATAGATATATTATCCGCTCCAACAAAATATATAGAACAAAAAGAAGATTATTTCTATAAAGTAGATATTTTGCAAAATGGTAAGGTATGGTATGAATAAACAATCAGCGAAGGAATGGTTAATAAAATCTTGGCACAATTTAAGTGGTGCAAGAATTTTTTATGATGCAAATCATTATAGTGATGTAACAGCTGTTGAGTTACATTACTCAATTGAAAAATCACTTAAATCATTTTTAGCTTATGAAAATAATAAAATTCCTAAAACGCATGATTTATATGAAATATATCAACTAACTAAAAAATTTATAAACTTAGAAGACGACATTGACTTGTTGGAAATAGTTACAAAATATCATATAGGACTTTTCAATGAATAAAACAGTATGTTTAGATGACAACTACAGTACAACAAAGCTAGTGACAATAGAGAAGCCAGAAGATAAGTTTGAATCTGTACTATTTTTGCCGGAGGGTGAAGAGCGAAAAGGTGAAGGTGGGCTTAGGACTAGGGGGTATTTTAAAAAGTCTTATGAGGACAAACCACTCATAAGCATCATCACAGTTGTCTATAATGGTGAGCAGTTTTTAGAAGAGACAATAAAAAGTATAATAAATCAGAGCTATGATAATGTTGAGTATATCATCATTGATGGTGGCTCTACTGATGGAACTTTGGATATAATTAAGAAATATGAAGATAGGATTGATTATTGGGTTAGTGAAAAAGATGAGGGGATTTATGATGCTATGAATAAAGGGATTGATTTAGTTAGTGGGGATTGGATTAACTTTATGAATGCTGGGGATAGTTTTTATATTAATGAAACATTAAGAGAAATATTCTATAATAATTATAACTTTACAAACATTAATGTAATTTATGGTGACCTTGAAATTGATTATGGAGATTTTAGAAGATTTCAAAAGGCTAAATCCTTAAGTGGTATATGGAAAGGTATGATTTTTTCTCATCAAAGTTCTTTCATAAGAGCCAGTTATCATAAAATGCACAAGTATTCACTCAACTATAAAATAGCTGGGGATTTCGAGTTTTTTTATAAGTTTTATGAGAATAACACTCAGTTTGAATATATTGCAATAACTATAGCGATAGTTGATGTGGAAGGTTTGTCAGATGCAAACAGAGTTGAATGCTTGAAACAAAAATATGATGTTGTAAGTCAAGAGAAGTTTTCTATAAAATATTATTTTTATTATACTTATGCATATACAGATCAGTACTTCAGAGTTTTATTGAAAAAAATATTATCTAAGAAAATTGTAAACAGTATTAAAGCTAAGCATAAATGATACTTAAAAGATATACTTTTATTCAATATCTAATCATTTGTTTTGTGTTTTTTGTTAGTTTATTCGTAGCTAGTTTATATACTGATGGCGATCAGATTTTATATAAATTTTTTTATGAAACTGCACAATATGTAAACTTGAGAGAAATAATTTTAGTTCAACCTGCTTTGTTATCATCTCGAGAATATACGTATGGCTTTCTTGTATGGATATTTGCACATATTGGTATATCTCACATAGTTTTTATTGCATTTTTTAATGCTAGTTTGGTATATGTTCTTTTTAACCTTTTTAAAAAATGGAATGTACACATATTGATTGTTATATCCTTTGTTTTAACAAATTTCTATTTATTTGTTTTATACTTTGCAGCTGAGAGATTAAAATTTGCTGTTTTATTTTTTATTTTAGCTCTTCTAAATACCTACTCTATGAAAAAAACTATTTTTTATAGTTTTCTATCTGTTACATCCCATGCTCAAATGTTCGTGTTGTATGGGGCAATTTTTATTGGAAAATTAAAAGTAATATTTTCTTTAATTTCAAAGTGGCAATTTCTTTGGTTATTTATGGTAGCTATTGGAATTTTCTTTTTGATGCAAAATCAAATTTTATTGAAGTTGAGTTCCTATAGTGATAAAGGGGGTTTATATAGTTTTTACAAAAGTACAATTTTTATGTTCTTAGCTTTATATTATGCTAAAAATAAAACTGAAGCCCTGATGATGTATATTGTTTTATTTATTGTAATTTCATTTGTTGGAGATATAAGAGTGAATATATTTTCATATTTCATATTTTTGTATTATGGATTACATGTAAATCGTGGAATAAATGCGGGAATTATTATAACAAGCTTGTATTATGGAGTTAAATCAGTATTTTTTCTTTATAATATAGTGATGTATGGCAATGGTTTTGCTAATTTACATTAAAAACTCTAGAGGTTGTATAAAGATATAATGAAAATATTAATAAATGCATTAGCCATCCAAGACTCAGGTGGGATTACTGTTTTAGAAAAGGTTTTACAAGAATGTAAAAGTGATAATGACTATGATTTTTTAATCATTTGTAATGATAATAAAAATATAAAAAAGCTTTTTAAGAAATATAAAGATATTGCAAACTTTCAATTTAGATTGGTTGAGAGTAGAAGTTTTTTACGTAGACTTTATTATGAAAATGTAGTTTTTAAAAAAATTGTACAATCTGAAAATATTGAACTTATATATAACTTTTCAGGAACATCTCAACCATTTTTAAAAGTACCACAACTTGTCAAAGTTCATAACCTGCTTTTTTATACAAAAAAACTAGACAAAGCGTATATGAAAAATAAAAAGCTTGTTCTATGGTTAAAGCAGATATATTTAAAGCGTATTGTTTTTTTATATATGGTGAGCAGAAGTGAGTTTCTTGAAGTGCAGTCCTTACATGTAAAAGAGTATATGGCTGATTTTATAGATGTTCGGCATAAACACTTTTATGTCAAGAGTGATATTGATGTCTCTGATGAAGAGTTTTACACATCAAAAAAATATGATTTTAGAAAAAAGATAAAAATTTTGTATATCGTGGGTCCACATTTTGAGTATATGCATAAAAATTTCATAGATTTTACAAATATGATGTTAGAACTTCAAGAACTTAGATTTGATTTTGAAATTGTTGTAACGCTCACGCAAGAACAATTGAATAACTCATCAATGTGGAATAAAGAGCTAAATAGTAAAACAACCTTTTTAGGATACATTGATACGAAAAAAGAAGCCAAATATTTATTTACTGATAATACTATTTTAGTATCTACCTCTATAATAGAGACTCTTGGATTACATGTTATTGAAGCTGTGCAAAATGGTGTCTTAGCAATAGTTCCAAATGAACAATATTCTAAAAGTGTTTATGGTAATGATATTTTGACATATGATTTGTTTGATACTAGTTCTTTTATTTCTACTATAGAGAAGGTTTCTTTATTAGATTATAATGAAATAAAAGATAAAATACTTAAAAATCAACACTATCTTATAAATAATGAAAAAAGTAAATATCATAATATTACTGATATCTTTGATGAAGTTTTAAAGGAAGCAAATGTTTAAAAATAAAATACTACTAATTACAGGAGGAACAGGTTCATTTGGGAATGCTGTTCTTCGTAATTTTTTAGATACGGATATAAAAGAGATAAGAATTTTTTCTCGTGATGAATTGAAACAAGATGATATGCGTAAAAAATATAATAATGAAAAACTGAAATTTTATATTGGTGATGTTCGTGATGTAAATTCACTTGAAGATGCTATGAAAGGTGTTGATTTTTTATTTCATGCTGCAGCACTCAAACAGGTTCCTTCATGTGAGTTTTACCCGATGCAGGCCGTGCAGACAAATGTGGTTGGTACTGAAAATGTTTTAAATGTTGCTATAAAGCATAAAGTGCAAAAAGTCATAGTACTTAGCACAGATAAAGCAGTTTACCCTATAAATGCTATGGGAATCAGTAAAGCTATGATGGAGAAGGTTGCTGTTGCAAAGAGTAGAAATCTTGGTGATGAAACAGTTATCTGCTGTACAAGATACGGAAATGTTATGGCAAGTCGTGGTTCGGTTATACCCCTTTTTATAAATCAGATTAGAGAAGGAAAAGAGATAACCATCACTGACCCTAATATGACAAGATTTATGATGAGTTTGGATGATGCAGTTGACTTAGTTATGTTTGCATTTGAGAATGGAAAAAATGGGGATATATTTGTTCAAAAGGCACCGGCGGCTACCATAGAACTTTTAGCCAATGCTTTAAAAAACTTGTTAAATCGTTCTGAACATGTGGTCAAAATTATAGGTACTAGACATGGTGAAAAACTATATGAAACACTTTTGACAAGAGAAGAGATGGTGAATGCTGTTGATATGGATAGGTATTATAGAATTCCATCTGACACCAGAGATTTAAACTACAACCAATTTTTTGAAGAGGGTGAAGTTATCACTGAAGCAGAAGATTATCACTCACACAACACAAAAAGACTGAATGAAGATGAAATGAGAGAGATGCTGTTTGGCTTAAAAGAAATAGAAAAAGATTTAAAAGAATTTAAAGTTATATAGGAGAAAATTAAATGAAAGTAATGACAATAGTAGGTACGAGACCAGAAATAATAAAATTAAGCCAAGTAATGAAAGAGTTAGACAAATTCACAGAGCATATAATAGTTCATACTGGACAAAATTATGACTATGAGCTCAATGAGTTGTTTTTTGAACAACTTGGTGTTCGTACACCAGATTATTTTCTTGAAGCTGTTAAAGGTACACCATCTGAAGCGATTGGAGATATAATTGCCAAAGCTGATAAAATATTTGCAGATATAGAACCTGATGCTCTTTTGATTTATGGTGATACAAATAGCTGTTTAAGTGTTATTCCTGCCAAAAAAAGAAAAATTCCTATTTTTCATATGGAAGCGGGGAATCGATGTTTTGACCAGAGGGTACCAGAGGAAATAAACAGGAAAATTGTGGATCATTTAAGTGATATTAATCTTCCGCTTTCGGAACAAGCTCGTGATTATCTTATTGCTGAAGGAATCAAACCGGAGACTATTATAAAAACTGGTTCGCCAATGACTGAAGTTTTACAGGCTAACATGGATAAAATTTTAGCGAGTGATATTTTAAGAAAAGAGAATTTAGAAGCTAAAAAATATATCGTTATGAGTATTCATAGAGAAGAAAATGTGGATTCTCCTAAAAACTTTAGTGACCTTTTAGAGTCTATAGACGAACTTACAAATAAATATAAGATACCAATTATAATCTCAACGCATCCAAGAACAAGAAAAAAATTAGAGGAGATAGGTTATGAAGATAAAAATCCACTTATTAGATTTTCTAAACCATATGGTTTTCATGAATATAATCATCTTCAAATGAATGCATTTTGTGTTATATCTGATAGTGGTACAATTGCAGAAGAGGGATCAATTTTAAATCTTCCAGCAGTAACAATAAGACAAGCACATGAACGACCAGAGGGAATGGATGAAACTACTGTTATCATGTCAGGGCTAAATAAAACAAGAGTAATAGAAGCAGTGGAAGTTGCAACAAAGCATAATGCTTTAAAGCCAAGAGCTATCAAACCGGTACAAGATTATACAACGGATAATGTTTCCAAAAAGATACTTAGAATCATTTTGTCATATACTGATTATGTAAATAGAACTGTTTGGCATAAAGAGATATAGTTTTGAATAAAAAAATTTTAGTATTAGGCTCAACAGGACTTATAGGCCATCAGGTGTATAACTACTTAAGGAAGAATGGTAACTATGAACTTTCAAATATAAGTTATAGAAAAAAACTAGAAGATAATACACTCTTAAGAGATATAAGAGATGAAAGAAACTTTCTTAAGACTATTGAAGAAATTAATCCTGATGTCATTGTTAACTGCATAGGCATATTGATAGATGGAGCAAATAAAAATCCTGAAAATGCAATTTTTATCAATGCTTATATGCCTCATAGGCTCAAAAGACTAGCAGAAGATATTGATGCCAAACTCATCCATATATCAACCGACTGTGTATTTTCCGGAAATAAAAAAGAGCCCTATACGGAAAGAGATGAAAAAGATGGAAAAGATACCTATGCAAAAACAAAAGGCTTGGGTGAAATTATAAGTGATAAACATCTTACGCTTCGCACTTCTGTTGTTGGTCCAGAATTAAAAGAAAATGGTGAAGAACTTTTTCATTGGTTTATGATGCAAGAGGGAACTATTAATGGGTTTACTAAAGCTATCTGGTCTGGAGTAAGTACACTTGAACTTGCAAAAGTTGTGAAGTTAGCTATTGAAAACGATATAACGGGTTTGTATCATGTAGCTAACAATAAATCTATAAACAAATATAAACTTTTAAAACTTTTTAAAAAATATACTAAAAAAGATATTGAAATCTTGCCGATAGATGGTAGGGTAGTTGATAAAAGTTTTATAGATACTAGAAAAGAATTGAAGTATACTATACCAAGTTATGAAAATATGGTTAAAGATATGATTGATTTTATAAAAAACAATCCTGGTTTATACAGCCAATATATGAAGTATATTAATGAATAAAAAAATACTCATAGTCACTGAATATTTTTACCCTGAAGAGTTTAAGATAAATGAAGTGGCTCTTGCTTGGAAAGAGAAAGGGTATGAAGTGGACATCCTCACGCAAAACCCTACTTATTCAGCAGGAAAAGTTTTTGATGGGTATCAAAACAGGTGGTTTTATAAAGATAAGTATGAGGGAATGACTGTTTACAGGGTAAAAGCTGTGACTGGCTACAAAGAGAGTCTTTTTAAAAAACTGTTGAAATATTTTGCTTTTATGACACTTGGCAGCTGTGTGAGCCTAAAAATCGGTAAAAAATATGACTATATTTTTGGCTTTGATGTTGGGGCATTGACAGGTATGGTACCTGCCGTTTTGCTAAATAAATTTTATAAAAAGCCTGTTACCTTGTGGATTCAAGATGTGTGGCCTGACAGTGTTTATGCGTATGGATTTAAAAAATCGAGAGTTTTAGAATTTTTACTTAATGGCTTTGTGAAATTTGTTTACAAATACAGTTCTAACTTTGCAGTCTCTGGAGAGGGTTTTATAACAAGAGTGAAGCCATATGTAAAAGATGATACTGAGATAGTTTATTTGCCAAACTGGGCAGATGAACTCAACACAGGTTTGGAAGATTTTATGTTTAGTGATGATGAAAAAGTTCATTTTACTTTTGCAGGAAATATCGGAAAGGTGCAAAATCTTGACAATGTCATCAAAGCATTTGGAAGTTTAGAAGATACCTTTTTACAAAGAGCGCAATTAAATATCATTGGCGATGGTTCGCATTTAGAAAACTTAAAAGAGTTGGTAAAAGAAAATAATTTTAAAAATATTGTGTTTTGGGGAAGAAAGCCTAGAGATGAAATGTTTAAATATTTCAAAGCAAGTGACTTTTTGATAGTCTCTTTGATAGATAAGCCTATATTTTCTCTGACAGTTCCTGCGAAAGTACAGACATATATCGCAGCAAACAAGCCAATACTTGGAATTATGAATGGTGATGCAGCAGACATCATAAAAGATAATCAACTAGGATACTGCGCACACCCAAATAACATTATAGAGATAACAGAAGTCTTTAAAACAGCTATACAAACAGATCAAGAACAAATAGAAAAATTTACAAAAAATTGTAAACTTTTAACAGACACAGTTTTTAATAAAAATAGGATTATTGACTCTTTGTTGAAGTTGTTGGTTGGAGAAGAGTAAAAAAGCTCTTTTATGCTATAGTTATGTACATTATATTGTAAGGATTTTTTATGCAGGTAGTTAGTTTAACGGAAGCAAGAAATAATTTAAAAGCAGTTTTTGATAGTGTGTATGTTGATAAAGATGAAGTTGTCATTCACAGAAAAGGTCATGAAAATGTAGTAGTTATACCATTTGATGAGTATAACTCCATGAAAGAGACAAGCTATCTTTTAAACAATAAAAACAATAGAGAATATTTAAGTGAGTCTATTAAACAGTTACGTGACGGTAAGACTATTGAAAAAGATTTACTCGAATGCGACTGATTTGGAGTGAAAATTCTTGGGATGATTATCTTTACTGGCAAAGAACTGATAAACAGACACTCAAAAAGATAAATACGTTGATAAAAGATATACAAAGAGAACCATTTAAAGGAATAGGAAAGCCAGAGCGATTGAAACACGAATTGCGTGGTTTTTGGTCTAGAAGGATTACCGATGAACATAGATTAGTCTATGAAGTGAACGAAGAGAGCATCGGTATTGCATCATGTAGGTTTCATTATTGATGACAATATTATTAACAGGTGCAAGCGGATTTGTCGGCAACTATTTCATAGATAAATATGCAA
>CAYYRS010000022.1:0-15895 GCA_964474335.1 uncultured Campylobacterales bacterium | reverse complement strand
ATCCGTTTGTGGAGGGGAATTATAGGAGAATTTTTGGTTAATGTCAAGGGGTTTTTGCATTTTGTATTAGAAGGTTTATATTTTTTTGATAATTTTTCAGTTCTTGCTTTGTATTTGCTTCAAATCTCGTTACTAAAACTGGAGTTGTGTTACTTGCTCGAATTAATCCCCATCCATTTTCAAATATAATTCTTACGCCATCTATTTCTATGATATCTTTAATTTTTGGAAAATCTTTTGGTGGATTTTTGAGCATTTTTTTAATTATATTCATAATTTTAAATTTTTTATCTTCAGTTGTTTTTATTTTTATCTCATCAGTTGAATAAACCTGTGGTAATTTATCCAATTCTGCATCTAGATCTACACCATCATGTATTAATTCTAAAAGTCGTAGAGTTGCATAAATTGCATCATCATATCCAAAATATCTATGTTTGAAAAATATATGGCCGCTCACTTCACATGCTAAATCAGCATTTAGCTCTTTCATTTTAACTTTTAGATTTGAATGTCCTGTTTTATACATGATGGCATTAATACCACGACGTTTTAATTCATCATACATAACTTGTGAACATTTTACTTCGCCTATGATTGTTGGATTGTCTATTTTCATAGCATAAAGTAATGCTAACATATCTCCTTTAATGTTATATTTATGCGTAAGAACTGCTATTCTATCCGCATCACCATCATAAGCAAAAGCAATATCTCCTTCTTTAGCTAAAAGAAGTTTTATATCTTTAAGATTTTCTTCAACAGAAGGATCTGGATGATGGTTTGGAAAATTTCCATCAGGCTCTATATAAATACCATGTGTATTAAGTTTTAATGCATCAAATATATCTTTAATCGCTACACCTGCTACACCATTGCCACAATCATAAACAATTTTTAAGTTCATGCTCTTTAAGTGTTGAAATTGTTTAATCATATATTCTTTATAAAGATTTAGAGCATCTATCTTGATAATTTTAGTTTTTATAGTTGTTGGCAAAGCGACACTCTTTACATGTAGAGCTAATTTTTGTATTTGTATACCGAAAAAAGGTAGTTGATCTATTGTTATTTTAAATCCATTATATTCACTTGGATTGTGTGAACCAGTTATCATAACTGATGCACTTGGAATTATGTCATTAAATGTTTGAAAATTTACAAAATAGCTTACAGGAGTAGGAACGAGTCCCATATCTAACACTATTTTACCGCCAGCATTTAAACCTTTAACTAAATAATCAAAAAGGACAGGAGAATGACTTCTTGCATCAAATCCAACTGCAACATAAGCACCTTTTATATATTTACTTAGTGCATAGCCTATGCTAACTACAGTTTTTTCATTTAACTCTTTATCAAAAATACCTCTAATGTCGTACTCTCTATAAATGCTCAAACTGCACCCTCTTTTCATAAAATATCTCTAAAAATTATTATGATTTTGTGTAATTATACCTAATGTAACTTTAATTTTATATAATAATGATATAATCTGTATAAATAAATCTGAAATAAAGTATGGTTGATGAAGAGAATTTTAATTGTAGAACATGATAAAATTTTAGCAAAGTTATTATCAAAAAAAATGGAAAATATATTAAAATTTGAAACTGATATTGCTTATTCATTAAAAGAAGCTAGGCTATTAATTGAAAATAATCAATATTTTTTAGCATTACTAGACATCAATTTACCAGATGCACCGTATGGCGGAATAGTTGATGCAGTACTTGAAAAACATATACCTCCTATAGTTCTTGGCGGAATTATTGATAAAAAACTACAAGATGAAATATTACAAAAAAATATCATTGATTATATCAAAAAAGGCGATCTTCAAGAGTTACGACATATCGTATCTATCGTTGATAGATTATATAAAAATACTAAATATAAAGTTTTAATTGTTGACAATTCTTCAATATTAAAAAATCAGTTAAAAAAAATGGTTCGATATCTATTTTTCCAAATTATTACAGCTACTAGCATTAAAGAAGCATTAAAAATAATTTTGTTAGACCCAGAAATTAAAATAGTTTTAACTGATTATGATATATCGGATATAGATGGCTTGAAGTTAACTAAAAGAATTCGAAAAATATACTCAAAAAATGAATTAGTAATTATAGTCATGTCGTCTAAGCATTATAAAGAGATACCTACACTTTTTTTAAAAAATGGAGCGACTGATTATATATGCCAACCATTTGATAAAGAAGAGTTTTCTTGTAGATTAAATAACTCTATGACACTACTCGAAGATATATTGACTATTACGCATAATGCAAATAGAGATTTTTTAACTGGGCTTTATAATCGACGTTTTTTCTTTTCTCATATGAAAAAATACTTTTATCATGCTAAATTACTGAGCAAAAAATTTTATTTAGCTATGATAGATATTGATGATTTTAAGCGTATTAATGATACCTATGGTCATGATGTGGGTGATGAAGTTATAGTATATTTAGCAAATACATTAACCAGAAATGTGGATATAAAAGATATAGTTGCCAGATTTGGTGGGGAAGAATTTTGCGTAGTTTTAAAAGATATTTCTGTTGATATGGCTATAAAAAGATTTGAAGATATAAGACAAAAAATACAAAATTCATATGTTACATCTAATAGAATTTCTTTTACAATTTCTATTGGAATAGTCTTATCCATTGAGAGCAACTTAGATGAAATGATAAATAGGGCAGATATGTTATTATATACCGCTAAAGAAGATGGAAAAAATAAAATTGTTCAAAGCACTTCTAAAAATAAAAAATCTAAAGTATGAAAATAATTGGCATTATTGGGCTAACCATAATTATATATATATTTATGTACATGGGCTATAATGCTCGCTTGAAATATAACAAATTGCAAGTCATATATATACATATAAGTAAAATTTCGCAGATAAGGCTTTTAAAAAATAATCTTGTTAAACCTATCATTTATACATCTGTTGTGTCATTAAAAGAACTTCCTGTCTTACAAAAGAAAAAAACTTTTATATCTTTAATACTACCATCGATTTTATTGGTAAAGCAAGATATTGATACAAAACGAAATAGAGTAAAAAATATATATACAAAATATATACAAAATAAAAGTGATAAAATATTTTTAGGCAAACTAATGCAACAATATCATGCAAAAGATGCAAAAAATCTTCTTAAAAAAATGGTTATGCCTCCAAATGATTTGATTATAGCTCAAGCAGCGTTAGAGAGCGGTTGGGGAACATCTAGATTTTTTGTTAAAGCTAATAATATTTTTGGTGTATGGGCGTATAACCCCAAAGATAAGACTATTGAAGCAAGTCGAACAAGAGATGGACGTATTATTCATGTAAGAAAATATATATCTATACAACAATCAATACACGACTACTTATTAATGCTCTCTTCGAGCAAACATTATCAAAATTTTAGACAAATGCTTCAAAAAACAAAAAACCCATACCAACTAGCAGATGAACTCCAATTATATTCTGAATTAAGGGGAACTTATACTGAGCGATTAAAGCAAGTAATCAAACAAAACGATTTAATACGATATGACAATTATCATCTTAATTAAATTATGCCTGTTTTATTGGCATAAGAACATGATTAATAGAAAATTTTAAGTCTTCATCAATATTGCTCATAGATGTGAGCATCCATTTTAAATATTTTGCATCCTCTTTGGCAATATCTGACAAATTTCTATTTTTATATTTTCCAAATTTAAAAGTTTTAATATAAACTGGCTCTTGTGTAAGCTTTACCATTTTATCAATAACATGCGTATCACCATACTGCTTTTGTATCTCTTTTTTTAATTCGCTTAAAAAAAGTTTTAAAATTACAACATCGCCTATAGCGTCATGTGCTTGTATCTTAATATTTAGTTTTTTTGCTTCGTCTGCCTCTTTTTCATAAAGTTTCATTTTATATCTAAAATATTGTAATCTATAAGCTTTTTCATCTACAAACAGATGTTTGGCACAACGCAAAGTATCTATTAATTGCATGTTTAATACAAATCCCTCTTTGTTTAACATAGCTATATCAAACGGAGCATTATGAATTATCATATAGTTTTCTTTTGTATTTAATTCACAAAGCTTTTTATAAACCTTACTCTCTGGACATGTGGGTTTATTTTGTAACGCTTTAGGTGTTATATGATGTACTTCCATAGCTTCTACAGAAATTGGTGTCTTTGTTGAACAAAAATCATGATACACCTCTACACTTGAGCCTTCAAGGACAATATATCCAAGTTGAATAATACGATCATCTTCACCTACGCCAGTTGTTTCAGTATCTAAAATAATAAATTTTGACATTATCAAACTTCTAAATATGGATTTAAGATGTATCTTTTTAATGCCTCAAGATACATCTCATTAATTTGTATTTCAATTAATTGTACACCTGATTTTTGTATAAAATCAAAAGTACAAAATGAAAGTATAATATTTTTATATTTTTTATTCCTAAACTCAAAATTATCAATCATTATCGGTTCTGTTAAATCAACAAAAATAGCAACAATCTTCTTCAATGAAGCTGCGTTATCTTCTAAACCAAACAATCTATAAAATTTATCTATGTTAGCACATATGTATGTATTTTTTACATTGGTAATATATGTACTATAAAGTGATTGTGCTAAAATTTTTGTATCTTCATTGATCGACCCTTTTATAATATCTGATCTTTTAATTATTTCCATGCATTTAGCTTTTTATAAAATATTGGCATTTTAAGTAAGAAGTACTCTTAATTTTTTACATGATACTATAATAAAATTAATGAGTAATCTTAAATATGAGATTTATGATATAATTAATATATGGAAAAATTTTTACAAACCATTTCATCATTAAATGATGAAACACGTATTAAACTGTTGTACTTTATAAAAAAACATGGTCCTTTGTGTGTATGTGATTTACAAAATTCTTTTGAGATGCTACAGTCACGCTTATCTCGTCATTTAAAAATATTAAAAGATGCTGGTTTTTTGGATGTTCAAAGAGATGGAAGATGGGCATATTATTTTATTAAAATACCGTTGGATCCCTTTAAAACAGAGACTCTAAAAGAGATACAGACATTAAAATGCAACTTACCTGCACTTGAGATATCCTCCTCAGACAAACAAGCTTGTGATAAGTCATGATAAAAAAATTAAAATATATTGTACGTGAACTAAAATTATTAGTATCTAGTTTTTTAGACAAAGAACTCACACTGTTTGCGGCTTCGCTTAGTTTTTATACTATTTTTGCGATTATTCCGCTACTTTTAATAATCTTAAGCCTCATAACATCGTTGCCTAGTTTTAATGAACAATATGAAAATATTAGACAATTCATTTTTTCAAATCTAATGCCTGGAAATTCTAAAATAATTATGGGATATATTAATGGCTTTTTAAAGAATTCTATTCAAATGGGAGTTATGAGTTTCGTAAGTGTTTTGATAGCTTCGCTTCTATTTTTTCAAAATTTTGAATATATTGTAAATAAAATATTTCATGCTTCAAAACGTTCTTTATGGGAATATATTACAATTTATTGGACACTTCTAACACTTACTCCAATTGCTCTTGGTTTATCATTTTTCATCTCCAACAAAGTAGCAATATTTTTAGGAAATGGAGTGTTTTTAGGTTGGATAAGTATTTTAAAAATTTTTTCTTATTTAATTATTTGGGGATTATTTTTCCTTATTTATCAAATAGCAGCAAATACAAAAATCAATCCAAAAGCATCTCTTATATCGTCATTTGTCATCTCAATAATATTTACTGCCGCAAAAACATCATTTATATATTATATTACGTACAATAAAACTTATACAACGATGTATGGTTCATTTTCTATCATTATCTTTTTATTTTTATGGATATATATCTCTTGGATTATTTTTATCTATGGCATGAAATTATGCTACATAATAGATGGCATATACAAAAAAAGAGATGATAAAAATATTGGAAAAATAGAAGAAAATTTTAAATCTAATAGCCAAAAGTGATAGCATTACATGTAGAGATAAGACGTACGCACTAATCGTCATAACGGTGAATTTATCTCCAAGAGCTAATAGTTTTATAAGCCAACTATCAAAAATATCTCCATGCCCAATTAGATGTGCCACAATACTAACTGGATAAAAAAAAGTAAAAAGCTCTGTCCAAACAACAGAGAGAGGATTATAAATTGAAAAAATATGAAACAGATAAAGCGAATAGGGCAACATCGCTAAATAAACAAAGATGGGTAATAAAATAAAAATATATCTTTTTTGGAGATATTTAAAATATTGTAAAAATAAGAAAATATAAAATACACCGCTAACTGAGAGCCAAAAACCTAAACTAAACAGAAGTATCGGATAAAAAGATATTAAAAGTAAAATTGTAAGCAGCAGTGTTTGCATGGAAATAATTTTTATACCTCTGTCATATAAAAAATATCCAATAACAAGCATGCTAAATGAACGAATCAGTGATGGAGTAAAATTTAAAAACCAAACATACCACAACAAACAAAAGGCTACAATAATAAAAATATCACGATTTAAATGCCTGTATGGAAAAAATTTATTATGTAACGGCTTGTACAATAGACCAATTAAAAAAAATAAAACAGCACTTAATACCCCCAAATGAAAACCGCTAATTGCTTCAAGATGACTAATCCCAAGAGCTGATAATTTTTGACGAAATTCTCTACTTTGTGGGGCTGCTGTATAAAGAGCTTTGTATAAACCTGCCATATTAGCATCTTTATGTTGCGAAGTGATTAAATAATTTAATTTTTGTTTAAAACTGTTATCATCTGTAATACTTAATATTTTACTTTTTGCATAAAAGCCTCTTAAATAATGTAAAAATGTAAGATGATTTAAGTAAATTTTAAATATTGCTATATCGCCTATAATCTTACCAACATATAGATTTTTGGAGGTATAAAAAACGATTCCATTTTTACTTTTTAATTTTAAAATATAATATTGATGATTATTTTTACTTTTTTTATATTGATTTTGTATTTTACATGCAATGGTTTTTGTTTTACCAGATGAAAATTGTAAAAAATGATAGTAAGATATTGAAATAGATATCATAAAAATAGTAAAAATAACTGCTAAAAAAATGAAAAAATCGCGCCCTTTAAATAATTCTACACGCT
The DNA here is from genome assembly GCA_964474335.1 of uncultured Campylobacterales bacterium. GTDB lineage: Bacteria > Campylobacterota > Campylobacteria > Campylobacterales > Sulfurimonadaceae > Hydrocurvibacter. The sequence continues at coordinate 8,703 of CAYYRS010000022.1, read as the reverse complement.
CTATCATGCTTAAAGCGTGGGCATTGAGATTGTGTCATTTCCTAGATCCATATCAGCTGATTTCATATCGATATTATCATAAGCTACTTCAAATCCTTTTGTATAATCTACAAAACGTGTAAATTTTTTCTGAAATGTTAGTTTTATATGACCAGTTGGACCATTACGTTGTTTACCTATGATGATTTCGGCTTCTTCTTCATCTTTTTGTATATACGTGGGGGTGAATTCTCTCCCCTCACTTTTTGCGGCTTTTTCGCGCTCTTTTTCCTCTTTATATAAATATACGTCATCACGATAAACAAAAAGAATGATATCTGCATCTTGTTCTATTGCACCTGATTCACGTATATCACTTAACATTGGTCGCTTATCATGACGAGATTCTAATCCTCTATTTAATTGTGAAAGTGCAACTATTGGGATTTCTAATTCACGTGCTAACATCTTAAGTCCACGTGATATCTCACTTACTTCAAGATGCCGCTCTTTACCACCTGTTCCGCTCATAATTTGAAGATAATCAATAACTGCTATCTCAATTTCTGGATGCTTACTTTTTAATTTTCTAAGTTTAGAACGAAGTTGATTAATATTTAAAGAGCCTTGGTCATCAACAAAAAGTTTAGTAGTGTTCATTTTATCAATAGCACCACTAAGTCTACTCCACTCATCGTCATTTAAATCACCAACGCGTAATTTTTGTAAAAAGATGGAGGTCTCAATGCTAAGGAGTCTTAACATTAATTGCTCTGCTGGCATCTCTAGCGAAAAAAAAGCAACACCTTTGCCTTCATTTATCAATTTATTTACAGTATTTAAAACAAAACTTGTTTTTCCCATCGCAGGACGAGCGGCAATAATTATTAAATCACCCTTACCAAAGCCTGTTGTCATTTTATTTAGTTCATTAAATCCGGTATCCATGCCTACTAAGATTGAATTACCGCGTGCTTTCATCTCTTTTATTAATTCCATAGTATCATATGTAATCGTTGAAGAGTCCTTAAAGTCACTTGTTTGAGAGTCTTGTGTTATTTCATAAAGTTTTTTTTCTACTAGGTTTACAACCTCATCGCTTGGTAGTTGCTCTTCAAGTGTTACACGTTTTATCTCAGTAGTTAGTGTCAGTAAATGTCTTTTTAAGGACTTGTCTTTTATCTCATCTACATATGCTTTAATATTAGCGATAGGATTTGCTGATAAAATATCAAGCATAACGCTCTCGTCAAATTTTTTAGCCTTTATGAGTTCTTGCTTTAAAAATTCCTCATCTATTGGATCATCTTTTCTTGTTAATGTAGTCATTGCCTTGAATATCTCTTGATGTGCTGGGAGATAAAAATCATCAGATTTTAATATAGATTCCAGCTTATCAAATTGCTCTGGTTCAAAAATAATAGAACTAAGAATTGATTTCTCAAAAGTTAAATTATATAAATTAGTTTCCATTTTTAGCCATTTTTTCAACTTCGTTTACAAAACAATCAACCAAATCTTTTTCATCAAGATTGGCTATCACTTCACCTTTTACCATCACAAGTCCTTTTCCTTTACCATAAGCAATAGCTATATCTGCATGTTTTGCTTCACCGATAGCATTTACAACACATCCCATAACTGAAACGTTTAATGGTACTTTGATATGTGCTGTTCGTCTTTCAATCTCAGCAACGGCACTAACTAAATCTGCTTCAATTCGTCCACATGTCGGACAAGAAATAATATTTAATCCATCAGGTGCAACTCCACTATCTTTTAAAATAGCACGACCAACTTTTATCTCTTCTTCTAATTCACCTGTGATAGAAATACGTATTGTATCACCGATACCTTCAAGTAAAAGTGTACCCAAGCCAATAGCACTTTTTATAGTTGCATGAAAAATAGTTCCAGCTTCTGTTACTCCTAAATGGAAAGGATAATTATTTTGAGGGCGAAGCATTCTGTATGCTTCAACGGTTCTAGCCACATCACTAGCTTTTAATGAAATTTTTATGTCTTCAAAGCCTAAATCTTCTAAGAATTTTATATTATATTCTGCTGAAGCTACCATGGCTTTGGCTGTTGATCCATAGCGATTGTCAAACTCTTTTTCCAGACTTCCAGCATTTATTCCAATACGAATTGGTAAATTTCGCTCCGTACAGGCGTGAACTATCTCTCTTACTTTTTTCTTCGAACCAATGTTGCCTGGATTTATACGAATACAATCTACTACTTCAGCAGCAATTAAAGCTAATTTATGATTAAAATGAATATCTGCAACAAGCGGTAAAGAGATACGTTTTTTAATCTCTTTTAAAGCTAACGCATCTTGCATGTCAGGCACAGCCACGCGCACAATATCACACCCTGCAAAATGAAGTCTATTTATTTGCCCCACAGTTGCTTCAATATCTTTAGTGTCTGAATAGGTCATCGACTGTACGCTAATGGGAGCATCCCCGCCAACTGCCACATCGCCTACGTAAATTTTTTTTGTTTCATATCTATTTATCATATTCAAATCATATCTATTTTGGTATAAAAAACTGCTTTGTTTAAGAAAAATCTATAGGATCCATATCTATTTGTGCAAAATCATTTTTACATGCAAAGAGTACTTTTATTAAATCTGTACTTTTATCTGCTCGAAGCAAGATGTTAAATCTATATTTTGCACCTATCATTTCAATAGCACACTCTTGTGCACCGACGATTTCAATATCTTTAAACTTTTGAAGTTTTTGCAACATGTCTTGCATCTGCTGTTTTGCTTTTAGGGCGTATTTATGTGTAAATATTATACGACATAATTTTTTAAAAGGCGGATATACACCCTCTCTAAAATTTAATTCATCTTTTAAAAAAGTTTCATAATCATCTATATAGGTTTGAAAAAAAGAGCTGTTATATGTCTGTACTAAAACCTTTGCTTCTTTTTTTCTTCCACTTCTACCTGCAATTTGCACCAACGATGAAAGTGCTTTTTCCCTAGCTCTATAATCACTCATATTTAGTAAATTATCAAGTCCCAAAACAATAGCCAATGTTACTTCATGATAATCATGTCCCTTGCTTAACATCTGCGTGCCGATAAGCAAATCTATCTTTTTATCATTAAAACGCTTTAAGACATTTATAAGTTTTTTTTGTGTTGTTATTGTATCACGATCAAACTGCTCTACATATAAAGATGAAAATTTTTGCCTAAACTCCTCTACTGCTTGTGCCGTACCTAGACGTGTACTTTTTAATGTATGCTCTTTACACTCTGGACAAACTTGTGGTATCGCCATGGCAAAATTGCAATAATGGCATTTTAAGGCTCTGTCTTTATAATGAATACTCATACCAACACTACAATATGGACATTTATAGGTGTATCCGCAGCTAGAACATATCAGATATTTAAAATTTGCTCTAGTTGGGATGAACATAATACTTTGCTCATTTTTTGCTTTTGTTTGAAGTATCAAAGAAGTGATAAGTGGCGTGATACTCTCTAATGAAGCCTCATAAATGTACTCTTTTTTAGATGTAAAATAGCCCTGTCTCAATCTAAAAAAATCAAATTTTTTATAACTGCTAAGTGAGGGCGTTGCACTACCTAAAATCACTTTAGCATTATATATTTTACCTGCATAAATTGCCATATCTCGAGCATTATATCTTGGCTTACTAGATGATTTATAACTATCATCATGCTCCTCATCTACGACAATTAATCCAATATTTTGAAGCGGGGTAAAAAGTGCGGATCTAGCACCTGCTACAATATCTACTTCACCTGCATAAATCTTTTGAAGAATTTTTTGTTTTTTTGTTTTTGTAATTTTAGAGTGCCACATCACAACACGTGATTTAAAATGCTCACTTAATCTTTGTTCCATTTGTGGTGTTAACGAAATCTCTGGCATTAAAAATATGGCTCGTTTACCTTGTTGTATAGTTTTTGAGACAAGTTTCATGTAAATTTCAGTTTTACCGCTTCCTGTATCGCCAAACAAAAGTGAAATATCTCTGCTATCAAGAAATTTAAACGCTTCTTGTTGTTTACCTGAAAGCTTTATTGTGTCATCAAAATCTTTATCAACATCTTTACATGTAAAGCTCACATCAAAAGGACTAAAAAGCGACATAGCTTCACCTATTGAATTTATATAATATTGTGCTATAAATTTTGCAAATTTTATCTGCTTTAAGGATAAATAAAAATCAGTTATTTGTAAGATATCGATAGTTTTAAAGATAGGCTTATTTACTTTTTCTAAAATAGCACCACGCGTTTGTTTATTATTTAATAACACATCCACAATCGCGCCAATCTCTATATCATCAGAACTTTGGTAGGTTAAAGGTTGTAAAAGAGAACCAAGTAAAGCGACATGATAATAATTCATTTAAAAAAATATATTATTGTGAGAGTTGTTTGCAATAAGTACCACTAGTGCATGTAAATGTACCATTTGTAGAATTATAAGTAAAAGTATTTAAATTTCCGTTTATATTGTAAGTATAAGTGCTAGAGCCTGTTTTCATCCAGCCACCACTTGCATTCTTTGTGATAATGGGATATGTTAGCAACACATCTGTTGCCGTACCATTATTGTCAAATATTTTAACATCAGAAGTATTAGTAGCTACATTTGCATCAAGGCGATTTATATATGAACTATCGCCTAGCATAAAATATTTTTGTCGCTCAGTAGATATCGCAGCACGAACGGACATAACAGTGGAGCGACCACTAGCAATAACTGCCTGACTCTCAACACCACTAAATCTTGGTATAGCAATCGCTGCTAAAATACCGATTATAATAATAACAAAAATTAGTTCTATCATAGTAAAAGCAGATCTAAATGATCTTAATTGCATAAACACAACCTTGAAAAAAATAAAAGATTACAAAAAAGTAGTAGTCTAGCTATGACACCAGACTACCTATAAAAAAGCTAAGTAAAATTATTTCAATATAACCTTACCAGTTGGATCGTCTAACCATAACACAGGAGCAGCACTAGCAGTACCATCTTGACATCCGATATAATATGTTTTAGTACCTATAGTAGCAGTTGCAAATGAGTTTGTCGCACTTAAAGTGGTGGTATCTTTAACACCAATAGCTACTGTTGGTTCAGTTAAGGTACACTTAGCTACAGTTGGACCGCTTGTAATCTCTGCGGGTGCTTGTATCTGTGCTGTTACATTAGCATCACCAATACCTTTGATAGACCCATTAGTACCAGCTGTTAATGATTCTGACCATAATGCCGGCGCTGATGTCATGTTAAATGAACCTACATAAGACTTAACTTTTGCTAAATGAGCACTTGTTGCAACACCCAAAAACTTAGGTAATGCCACAGCGGACAAAATACCTATGATAACTATAACAAAGATGAGTTCAATCATCGTAAAACCAGCTCTTTTCATAAGAAGCTCCTTTTATATGTAAAAAATTAAGTTACGCTTGTAACCTTAAAAACTATTATGAACCATATATGTTTAAAAAGAGCTTAAAGATACCTCTAAAAACCATAATATTCAATGTGGTAGTCTGGTTTAAGACAGCTATACTTAAACTCAAATTATAAATTAGGAATGATATTTGCTTAATCATGGCAAGGATTATATAAGGATATAAATATGAGTATTGAGATTTCACGTGTTCACTCTTTGATGGCACAGGCATTAAACTATCGCTCAAGACGTCAAAATTTAATAGCTTCAAATATTGCCAATCAAGATACACCATTTTACAAAGCAAGAGATATTAGCTTTAAAGATGTTCTTATTGCAAATAAAAATAAAATATTTACCAAAAATGACAATAAGCTGAAATTAGCTACAACGCAAGATAAACACTTAGATATTACAATTGCACCTAAATCAAATATTTATAAGGCTTCTATCATTTTTAATGGTGGAGCAACTGGTAATGATGGCAATGATGTAAATATTGATAAAGAAACAACAGAACTTAGCAAAAATTCTATCGCTTACAATGCATTAATTGCAGCGATTAAAAAAGATGCCATGATCTATTCTAGTGTTATCAATGCATCAGCAAAACTTAGTTAAATAAGAGGATACAAATCATGGGATTTTTAAATAATTTTAATATTAGCGCAGATGGTCTCTCTGCACAAAGAACAAGAATAAATATCATCTCTTCAAATATTGCAAACGCCCAAACAACTAGAACACCTGGAGGTGGGCCATATAGAAAAAAAGAAGTGATCTTTAAAGCAGTTAATTTTAAAGATATGTTTAATAATCAACTAAAACAAAATCCAAACGCAATAAATAATACAAATAATGGTATAATGGGCGTAGAAGTATCTAAAATAATAAGAGATGATGGTCCATTTAAGATGAAATATGACCCATCAAGTCCAGATGCAAATGCAAAAGGATATGTAGCTTATCCAAATATAAATCCCGTAGTTGAGATGTCTAATTTAATAGAAGCTACGAGATCATATCAAGCTAACGTAGCAGCATTTGAGAGTGCTAAAAACATGGCAAATAGTGCTATTTCACTATTGCGATAATTGGAGTTTAAAATGTCAATAAATGGTATTGGTAATTTAAGTACATTAGATATACTGAAAAACAAGAGCGTATCAAATGTAGATTCTAGTGGAGATATTTTTGCCAAAAAATTAGAATCTGCTTTAAATGATGTTAATGCTTTACAAGTAAAAGGCGAAAAGGCGATGGCTGGTATCGCAACAGGTCAGATAAAAAATCTTCATCAAGCAGCACTGGCGATAGATAAAGCAGAAATTAGCATGAAGCTCATGCTAGAAGTAAGAAATAAAGCTCTTAGTGCGTATAAAGAGATAAGTAGAACTCAAATATAAGCTTTACATGCAAAATCTCTCTCAAACTTCTAAGACAAAAAAAGTAATCTCTCTTTATCTTATTTTAGTACTTGGATTTTTAATCTTTTTAGGCGTTATGCTTCATATCGCTATTTCTCCAAGATATATGCCTTCACTTTATGCTAAAACTATAATTCATGCAAAAAGAGGTGCGATAATCACATCTGATGGGTATGCAGTAGCAGTTACGCAAAAACTATATAAAGCTGTGGTAAATACACTTTTTATAAAACCAAATAAGAAAAATCTTTTTATTAAACTTTTTAGTATTTATAGTGGCATGAAAGAATCTCTTATTAAAAAAAGATTAAATTCGAAGCATGGTGTGGTAGTGCTTAGCTATAAAATCAATCTACTACATGCGCAAAATTTAAAAGATTTAGGCAAAGAGTTGTTGCAGTTAAAAGTATTTAAAGCGATAAAAAGTCCTATTACACATGCAAAAATTATTCAAGGATTAAATATTATAGCTAGTGGTGAAGCTAGAGTTTATCCTTTTAAAAACTTTTTAACTCCAGTGCTTGGCTACACTCATAAAATTGAAAAAAATGGATACACAACGGTACATGGAATAAAAGGGTTAGAAAAAGAGTATGACCAAGAGATGTCTCCTCATCAAAATTTAGTTGAATCTGGCTCAAGAGATGTTAATAACTATATTATATTAAATGGTAAAAGCACAACTATACCGCTTAAAAATGGTATAAATATAAAATTAAATATTAATGCAAATATACAGTACAGAATTGAAAATCTTTTAGACAAAATGAAACAAAGACTACAAGCCAAAGAGATTGTTGCTGTTGTTATGTTTTCAAATAACGGTAAAATCTTGGCATTAGCATCTTCAAATAGATATTTACCACAAAATATTTTAAAAAAAGATTATGCTTCACTTAATAATACCGCCATAGAATTTCCTTATGCACCAGGTTCTGTACTAAAACCATTAACATTTGCTTTGCTACTGCAAGAACATTTAGTAAATCCTTACGAATTAATAAATGGACATAATGGAGTGTATCATTTAGGACGCATGACAATTACAGATGATGAACCTTTTGCCTGGCTTAGTGCTCAAAATGTTATAGTTTATTCATCAAATATCGGAATGTCACAATTAGCTCAAAGATTAAGTGGAATTAACTTTTATAATGGTCTAAAAACTTTTGGACTTACTTATAAAACCGGCATAGATTTACCATACGAATATGCAGGTAGCATACCATCGCCTAGACAACTAAGCAATCAAATATATAAAGCTACAACATCTTATGGATATGGAGTAAAAATTACTTTAATACAACTTATAAAAGCATATAATGCATTTAATAATCATGGCATTATGGTAACACCTAGAATAATTTCAGCATTTATAAATCCTAATGGTAAAATAACCAAAATTCCAATGGGTCCAACCACGCGAGCTATCAGTGCATCTACTGCTTTGATTATGAAACGAATTCTTATAAAAGTTGTAAACAAAGGAACAGCTAAGACTGCGATTATACCTGGATTAACCATTGGTGGCAAAACAGGAACTGCTCATATTACAAAACATGGTAAATATATAAATCAATATAATTCAACTTTTATCGGATTTGTTGATAATAATAAATCTAAATATACTATCGGTATTTTAGTAAAACAACCTCAAGTTAGAGATTATTATGCAGCTGGTACTGCGGTACCTGTATTTAAAAAAATTGTTGATGTGTTAATAGCACAACACTATTTAAACCCAAACTATGCAATAAAAAATTAAAAACTTTCAGAGAGTGTAAAATAAACTGTGTAAACCTTAAAAATTAGATTCAGTTGATAAAAT
>CAYYRS010000021.1:0-15907 GCA_964474335.1 uncultured Campylobacterales bacterium | reverse complement strand
AAGTAGATAATTTAGCCTAGTGCGTTTGCCAAGATGCTGTAATATTTGGATATTTTTCACCCTGCAAAAAACGGAGTAAATCGGACACCTATGATGGTTTCATTCGGACAGCGATGACGGAAATGATTCGGACACCTTGGTCTAAAAACCGTCAACTTATATTCGTTTAAGTAAGAGGTATTTTCTAAATTCAAATACACTGGTTGTAAATTTTCGGGTAGTGTAATAAATTTTCTGTAAAGTCAATAATCAGCTATTATTTTTAAAAAAGGAAATGATAGATGAAGATTGATTTAGACAAGATAGAGTTTGATATGAACGAGTTTGGTGCATTACTACTTCGAGATAAGCAAGAGGACTTTAGACGTATAGGAGAGAAGTTTCTTAATACCGTTACTGGAAATGGAATTTGCAGAGCGTATAGGTGCTCAAAGACATGAGAGGACAAGAAAGAGGAGATATTTTATATTTAGACCCACCATATAACCAAAAACAATATAGCTCTAACTATCACCTGCTAAATACAATTACTAAATATGATAGTTTTACACCAAAAGGTAAAACTGGACTTAGAGAATATAATCGTTCGCATTATTGTCAAAAAGATGAAGTACATAATAGTTTTGAAGATTTAATAAAAAATGCAAAATTTAAATATATTTTTTTAAGTTAAAATAATGAGAGGTTACTGAGTAAATCTGATATTGAAATAATTATGAAAAAATATGGAGAATATAGTTTAATTACAAAGAAATATCAAAGATTTAAAGCAGATAAAACTGAAAATAGAAATTATAAATCAGATATAACTTGTAAATATCTACATATACTTGAGAAAGAATAATATTAGGTACTTAAGAAGATTGTCGGATCTATCTGATTGAAGCAAAAGGCTAAAGTTTATAGCCAATTAAGCATGAATCTGGCACCCTTCTGGTCAATGTTTTAGGAAAAATGAGTGTACTTTAAGGTTTATTGTTATAATATTTTATATTAGATAATAATTTTTATTATCTAATATAAAATATTATAAGGAATAAAAATGAATGAAGACAACAAATGTCCAGTAATGGATAAATCCGAAAATCTTAATATTGCTAATGGTAAATCAAATCAAGAGTGGTGGTCTAATCGATTAAATCTTAAAATTCTACATCAAAATTGCTCCTTAGCCAATCCAATGGATAAAGAATTTAATTATGCCAAAGAATTTAAAAAGCTTGACTTAGAGGTTTTAAAAAATGATCTTTTTATACTTATGAAAGATTCACAAGATTGGTGGCCTGCTGATTATGATCATTATGGACCATTTTTTATCCGCATGGCATGGCATAGCGCAGGTACATATCGTGCTAGCGATGGTAGAGGTGGAGCATCTACTGGCAATCAACGCTTTGCACCTCTTAATAGTTGGCCAGATAATGTTAATCTTGACAAAGCTCGTCGGTTATTATGGCCAATCAAGCAAAAGTATGGCAATAAAATTTCATGGGCTGATCTCATGATTTTTGCTGGTACCTGTGCTCTTGAATCGATGGGATTTAAAACTTTTGGTTTTGGTGGTGGACGTGAGGATATTTGGGGACCTGAAGAAGATACTTACTGGGGCGCAGAGACTGAGTGGCTTGGTAATAAGCGTTACTCAGATGACAAAAAGCTTGAAAATCCTTTGGCTGCCGTACAAATGGGACTAATATATGTAAATCCAGAAGGTCCAAATGGTGAACCAAACGCACTAGCGTCAGCACATGATATTCGCGAAACTTTTGCACGTATGGGGATGAACGATGAAGAAACAGTTGCACTTATTGCAGGTGGGCATACATTTGGTAAAACCCACGGTGCTGGTGATGCGGCATTTGTAGGTCGTGAACCTGAAGGTGCTGATATACAAGAACAGGGACTGGGTTGGAAAAACGGTTTTGGTAGTGGTAAAGGAATTGATACAATTAGTAGCGGTTTAGAAGGAGCTTGGACTCCAACTCCAATCAAGTGGGACAACAGTTATTTTGATACTTTATTCAAATATGATTGGAATTTGGTAAAAAGTCCTGCTGGTGCATGGCAGTGGGTTCCAAGCGATCCAGCCGCAGCAAATGCAGTGCCAGATGCTCACGATTCATCAAAACAGCATGCACCCATCATGTTTACCTCAGATCTTGCACTCAGGATGGATCCAATTTATGGACCGATTTCTAAACGTTTTTATGAAAATCCAGTAGAGTTTGCTAATGTTTTTGCTAGGGCATGGTTTAAATTGACACACCGTGATATGGGTCCTCGCTCACGCTATTTAGGTGCATTAGTACCAAAAGAAGAACTGTTATGGCAAGATCCTATTCCTAATGTCACATATGAATTGATTGATAAAAAAGATATTGCCAATCTTAAAGATAAAATTTTAGCCTCAGAGTTATCAATCTATGAGCTTGTTTCTACCGCATGGGCGTCAGCTTCAACTTTTCGTGGTTCTGATAAGCGTGGTGGGGCAAATGGAGCAAGAATATCTCTTTCTCCGCAAAAAGATTGGGAAGTGAATGAGCCAGTTAAACTAACTAAAATACTAAAAATATTGAAAAATATTCAAAAAGAATTTAATGACATGCAATCAAACAATAAATATGTTTCATTAGCAGATATTATAATATTAGGTGGTTGTGTTGCAATACAAAAGGCTATAAAAAATGCTGGACATAATATACAAGTTCCATTTACAGCAGGACGAACGGATGCTTCACAAGAACAAACAGATATAAAATCATTTGCAGTACTTCAACCCATATCAGATGGTTTTCGAAATTACCAAAAAGCAAAATATTCTGTATCTCAAGAAGAGCTATTGCTTAATCAATCACAATTACTAACATTAACTGCACCTGAGATGACAGTTTTAGTGGGTGGAATGAGAGTTTTAAATAATAATTTTACAAAAAAAGTAGATATGTTGAGTAATGATTTTTTTATAAATCTACTTGATATGGGTACGACATGGACAGTAAGTCCAAAGGATGACGCTTTATTTGAAGGTCGCGACCGTGGGACTGGTGAACTTAAGTGGATGGGAACTCGCGTGGATTTGATTTTTGGTTCAAACTCAGAACTTAGAGCCTTAGCAGAAGTGTATGCATATGATAATGCACAAGAGAAATTTTTACATGATTTTGTAACAGCGTGGAATAAAGTCATGAATCTTGACCGTTTTGACCTTGTAACATCATAATAAAATTGCCTAAATAGTATTTTTTGCAAATGTTGGAGTAATTTTACTTGTTATTTGTTTATATTTAAGCTATAATGCCCTTAATGAAAGATGGTTCGAATTTCATCTTTGGCTTGTTTTATATTGTCATTAACAGTACGATTACACCCATAGTGAGTTTCATAATTAGATTTTCAAAAAAAATAAGGTATTATAATGGCAGAGTTAATTAACGGAACAGTTAAATGGTTTAATAGTGAAAAAGGTTATGGTTTTATTGAGCAGGAAAATGGAGGCAAAGATGTTTTTGTACATTTTCGTCAAATCAACAACCCTGGATATGGTCGTGTTTCACTAGATGATGGTCAAAAGGTAACTTTTGAAGTTGGTGAAGGTGAAAAAGGTCCTCAAGCAGAGAACGTAACACCTTTATAAATTCTACTTAAGTGGCTTAAAGCCACTTAAGCTCTCACTTTTTTTATTCTTTTTACATGTAATGATTTTATAATAAGATTGTTTTATTTCTAATAATATATCAATATATCTTGATATATACATTTAATTATGCTATACTTCGTAAAAAAGAAGTTCACAAATGCTCACTGCTGGTTTAATATTTTTTATTACATTGCTTTTTATTGTTTGGCAACCTCGTGGATTGCAGATTGGAACGAGTGCTGTTGTTGGAGCAATTGTTGCACTCTTTTTTGGTGTTGTTAATATTCATGATATCTTTATTGTAACTGGTATTGTTTGGGATGCAACTTTATCATTTATTGGTATAATTATTTTATCCATGGTACTTGATGAGATAGGTTTTTTTGAATGGTGCGCTATTAAAATGGCAAAATTTAGTCACGGTAATGGAAGATTGATGTTTGTTTATTCACTTTTGCTTGGTAGTTTTGTAGCAGCCATGTTTGCAAATGATGGAGCAGCTTTAATCCTTACTCCAATACTACTTTCTAAAATGAAACTCTTAAAATTAAATACCAAAAGTATTGTCGCATTTTTATTAGCTGGAGGCTTTATAAGTGATAGTACTTCTTTACCGTTTGTTTTTTCAAATTTAACAAATATTGTAACCGTTAAATATTTTGATATTGGATTTACTAAATATTTAACGCACATGTTCATTCCATATCTTGTAAGCATAGTCGTCTCTATTGGTTTTCTTTGGCTTTTTTTAAGACATGATATTCCAAAGAGGGTGAATATTTCATTATTAAAACATGAAGAAGATGTTTTAAAAAGCAAGGCACTTTTTAATTTTAGTTGGTTGTTTTTAGCTATTTTATTTTCTGGCTATTTTGTGGGAGATTATTATCATTTACCAATTAGCGTGTTTGCATTAGGTGGAGGACTTACATTTTTAGCAATTGCAAATTATACAAAAAATGTTGATGCTTGGAAAATCATTAAAACAGCTCCTTGGCAAATTGTATGGTTTAGTATAGGTTTGTATATTGTAGTGTATGGTTTAAAAAATGCTGGATTAACAGATCTGTTAACAACTGTTTTAAATTATTTAGATAAACAGGGTAACTTTATAGCGATTATGAGTACAGGATTTATTTCAGCATTTTTAAGTGCAATTATGAACAATATGCCAACAGTCATGATTATGGATATTTCACTTGCAAATGTACATAATCAAGCTTTGATTTATGCAAATATCATAGGATGTAATCTCGGACCAAAAATGACGCCATTTGGCTCACTTGCCACGCTTTTATGGCTACATGTACTCTCAAAAAAAGGTATTAAAATTAGTTTTTTAAAGTATAGTAAATTTGGTTTATTAATCACTCCTTTAGTGTTGTTTGTAGTTTTACTCTCGCTGCTAATACCAATTCCCCGCTAAAAACTACATAGTTAAACGACTATATTTCATGTATAGTACAAGGCGAAAATCAGCAGGAAATACTAGTAGCTTCAAAATACTCTAACGAAGCAAGTGATGACTTATCTTTTATTTAAGTAAGAGGAGATTAGTATAAAAAGCTATTTTTGATTTTTTATATGCTAAAATGATGTCTTACAGATTTTAAAAATAGGCTAACTTGTGGAAGAATTGACATTATTAGAAAAATTAGATCAAAAAGTTATGAGCATGATAACAACATACAGTTATCAAAAAGATGAAATCCAGATGTTAAGACAAGAACTTGTGGCGTTAAAAGCACAAAGTGCAATTAAAGACCAAGAGATACAAAAATTAAGTGATGAAAATAATAAAAAAGATATTGAGATTGAGAATATTGTAAATAAGATAGAATCCTTGTTGGGTTGAAAAGTTTATGTTAAAGCAAATATCTATAATAATCAATAATAAACATTTTAACTTGTCAGTAGATGATGATTTTGCCGTTTTTTTGCGAGAAACTGCTCCACAAGATTTGAATTTAGATGGGAATAATAATATTGAAAAAATTTTAAGAGGCTATATTAGAGCAAAATATGAGCTATATCTTCAAAAAGAAAAAATTACGAAAATTTTAGATAATTTTGATTAGTAAAGAGTATCATAAGTTTTTTTTAGATACAATCTCATCCGCTTAAAAACAATATGCGCTCGTAGCTCAGCTGGATAGAGCACTGGTTTGCGGTACCAGAGGTCACAGGTTCGACTCCTGTCGGGCGCACCACTTAAATACCTATCCAAAAGAAACCCACTTAAAAAAATAAAGATTTTAGGAAAAGAGATAAAAAAAATAGGTTTTTATACAATATTATTAGTTATAGAATGAATTTTACAAGTTTTAACTAAAAACTAGCCCAATTTGGCGGAACTTTGTGTCCATGACTTTCGTCATAAATTACAGCACCCTTTGATATTAGATACTTTACTATCTTTAAATGACCATAAAATGCTGCGCTATTTAGTGGCGTTTTACCGCTACTATTCTTAGTATTTACATTTGCACCCTCTTTGAGTAGTTTTATTACTTTTGGCATATTGCCATCTTTAGCAGCAAGAATTAACTGAGAATTTATATCAGCTAACGCCATGATTGCACTTGATATTACCAAAATAATAATTTTTGATAAAAATGGTAGATTTTTCATGATTTTATCCTATTGTTTTGCACCATGAGCTTTTAAAAAAGCTGCAATTTGTAAATGGCTATTTGAAATGGCCAACTGCAAAGGGGTGCCTGTATAGATATTTTGTATATTTACTTTCGCACCTTTTGCTATTAAAAATTTTATTACATTTAATTTTCCATTAGAAGATGCCCAAACTAGTGGTGTGTCACCATCATTGTCTTTAATGTGGATATTAGCACCATGCGCGATTAAATATTTTACGATATCTAAATTACCACTATAAGCAGCATTAAAAAGCGGGGTTGAGCCTTCGTTATCCTTTGCATGTACATTAGCACCATGCGCGATTAAATATTTGATAATTTGTAAATTATCCAAAGAAGCCGCATTATAAAGTACACTATTGCCAAAAATATCTTTGCTGTGTATATCAGCACCTTTTGAAATTAAAAATTTAATCATTTTAAAATTCCCACTAGAAGCTATAATATTTAAAGCCGTATCTTGATATCGATTTTTTGCATTAATATTTATACCATTTGACAAAAGTTGTGATATTTTTTTAAAATCATTTTTTTGTGTTGCATGTATCAAACTTACTGTTGAATTAGCGAATATTGAGGTTATTGTTAATAAGCAGATTAATAATATCTTTTTTTGTTGCATAGCTACTCTTTATTAAAGGATTTTGGTAATTTTATAATAACTAGGTTGATAAATAGCTGATATTTTTAAATTATAGATATACTGTTAAGGATATCTATAAAAAAGGCTTATGATGATTAAGATACCAGATTTTAAGGATTTAACTATCAAACATATTGTTTGCGATTTTAATGGGACATTAGCAACTGATGGTATTTTGTTGCCTAATATTAGTCATTTGTTAAGTAAAATAGAAAAACTGTATCAATTACATGTAATCACATCAGATACTTTTGGTAGCGTGCTTGAGCAATTAAAAAAGTATGATATAAAAATTAAAATTTTAACAAGTGATAATCATACTAAAGAAAAAAAAGATTACATAATATCTTTAGACGCCAATGAATGCATAGCTATCGGTAATGGAAATAATGATAGGTTAATGTTGCTTCGTAGTGGTATTGGCATTTCAATTATTGGAGATGAAGGATGTGCAAAAGATGCTTTATTTGCGTCAGATATTGTTTGTAAAAATATTACAGATGCTTTATCATTATGTACGAATCCAAAACGATTAATTGCGACTTTAAGAAAATAATTGCGTATTTTATTCCTCTGAGATTAAGTATCTAGATACACTATTGGATAATTATTAATAGAAAATACGTTAAAATACATTTATGAATAAAATACTTATGATAGAAGATGATTTAGAATTAGCGGAGATATTAACTGAATATCTTGAGCAGTTTGATTTTAAAGTAATCACAGAAGATGATCCGTTTAAAGCAGTTAGTATTTTAAAGCTTGAGCGGTTTGATTTAGTTATTCTTGATTTAACTCTGCCTGGCATGGATGGATTGGAAGTTTGTGAGGCAATTAGAGAGCGTCAAGATATTCCTATTATTATATCTTCTGCAAGAAGTGATGTGACAGATAAAATAACAGCTCTTGAATTGGGTGCAGATGATTATCTTCCAAAGCCATATGACCCAAGAGAGCTAGAGGCTAGAATTCATTCTGTTTTACGTAGATATGAGATGAAAACTATTGAAAAAAAAGAATCAAAAAGTAATTATAGATGTGATTATGATTCAAGACAAATAAGTTATAAAGGTCGAGTATTAGAACTAACAAATGCAGAATTTGGAATATTGGCTCACATGATAAACAAACAGGGCAATGTTGTATCTCGTGAGGATTTAATACATAACGTACAAGCCATTAATGAAGATTCTTCAAATAAAAGCATAGATGTCATGATGGGTCGCATTAGAAGTAAGCTTGGCGATAAAACATTAATAGAATCAATACGTGGTGTTGGCTATAAATTGTTAAAATGAGACGCCATGCTGTACTTTTAACAGTTTTATTTGCTTTTAGTGTTACGTTAATTAGTGTAAGTTATATTTTTTATAGATACAATACCTTAAGTCATACTCGTTACATTAACAATATCTTTCAAAAACATTCGATTATTACTCAACTCTATCATGAATATCAACAAAATAGCGATTCATTAGCTATGCTAGAAGCTAATTTAGCACTATATAATATAGTTATTCTTCATGATGCTTCTATAAATCAAAAAATTTTACAAGATGCAAAAATATTAAGAGATAGAGGGCAACGAAGTGAAAAAAGTACTTTTATAATTCGTTATAATAAAATTTACCGACAAAATATAATAGCAAGTATAGATATTGAGATGCTTAGATATAAAAATACTATCTATTTTTATTTAACTTCAAATACGGATGCCCTGCTTATGAAAGATAATTCACTAAAACCATACTATCCTTGGAATCTTTTTACGGTGTATTTAAGCATAGTGTTTGTAATTATGATCTCCTTTTTACTTATCTTACAGCGTCTGCGACCACTTAGGAGGCTATTTAAGCATATTGTTTTATTTGGAAAAGGAAACTTAAATGTTTCGTTTAAAGTTAGTGGGTACGACGAAGTAGCAACTATTGCAAATGAGCTTGAAACTGCAAGAATTAAAATTAATTCTATTTTAGAAGCTAGAACGCTCTTTTTAAGAAACGTCATGCATGAATTAAAAACACCAATTACAAAAGGCACTATTGCAACTCAGATGCTAGATTCACAAAAACAGCGCGATAGATTTAGCTCTATTTTTAAGAAACTTGAGATACTAGTTAATGAATTTGCTATGATTGAGCAAGTTACATCACTTACATGTAAAGATAATTTTTCAAAATATCGTTTGATAGATATGATAGATGGTGCGATTGATTTAGCTATGCTAGAGTCAAATCAAGTAACTAACAATATAACAACCGATATTAAAATAGATGCAAACTATAAACTTTACGTTGTTGCAATTAAAAATATGATAGATAATGCCATGAAATATTCACCAGATCATCATGTAACGATAACTATGATAGATTATGAACTATATTTTGAAAGTAAGGGTGAAAGGTTAAAACAACCACTGAAACATTATATAGAACCATTTACTAAAGATTCTTCATCAAAAGATAGTTTTGGACTTGGCTTATACTTAGTTGATTCTATTTTGCTAGCACATAATCAGGTGCTAGCATATGAATATGTTGATGGAATTAACAAGTTTATTTTTAGTTCAGTATCATAAAACTTGACATAAGCGTATAAATGAGGGTAAAATTGCAAATAAGTTAGTCTTTTCATTTTTTATTACTCTTTTTATCAAAAATCATAATTTATAAGGTAAGTAGCCCAATGGCTGAGCAAACAATAAATCACAACAGAAAATATGCAAAAAGTCGTACACACACACCAGTAAAAGGTCATAAAATTGAGGATCTTAGAGTAAAATCAACCGTTTCTTTAGTAGATATCGCAAATGAATTAAAAGTTGAAAATCCAAATGAATTAAAGCGTCAAGATATCATTTTTGAAATTTTAAAGGCACAAGTAGCACAAGGCGGATATATTCTTTTTACTGGTGTTTTAGAAATCATGCCTGATGGATATGGATTTTTACGTACAATAGATACAGATTTTGGTGATAGTGTGCATGACGCTTATGTATCAAATACACAAATACGTCGTTTTGCCTTACGTAATGGTGATACTGTAACAGGTCAGGTAAGACCTCCTAAAGAACAAGAACGATATTACGCTCTTTTAAAGATAGAGGCGATTAACTATCTTCCTCCAGAAGAGAGTAAAAAGCGTCCATTATTTGAAAATCTTACTCCACTTTATGCAACAGACCAAATAAAATTAGAATACAAAGCCGACAAACTAACAGGACGAATGATGGATCTTTTTGCCCCAATTGGCAAAGGACAAAGAGGCTTGGTGGTTGCACCTCCTAGAACTGGTAAAACAGAGCTTTTAAAAGAGATCGCAAATGGAATTACGCATAATAATGCAGATATGGATTTGATGGTTTTATTAGTTGATGAGAGACCTGAAGAGGTAACAGATATGGAACGTAGCGTCAAGGGCGAGGTGTATAGTTCAACTTTTGATATGCCAGCTAAAAATCATGTTAAAATCGCAGAAATGGTGATAGAACGTGCTAAACGTAGAGTTGAACTTGGTCGAGATGTTGTCATACTGCTTGATTCAATTACACGTCTTGCTCGTGCGTACAATACCGTAACACCATCAAGCGGTAAAGTACTCTCAGGTGGAGTAGATGCAAACGCACTTCATAAACCAAAACGTTTTTTTGGAGCAGCTAGAAATATTGAAAATGGTGGTAGCTTAACGATTATCGCGACAGCTTTAGTAGAAACTGGTTCCAAGATGGATGAAGTGATTTTTGAAGAGTTTAAAGGTACAGGAAACTCGGAGTTGATATTGAGTCGTAAAATTTCAGATAGACGCATCTATCCTGCTATTAATATCTTAAAATCAGGAACTCGCAAAGAGGAGTTATTGCTCTCACCTGATATTCTTCAAAAAATATTTATTCTACGCTCAATGCTACATAAACAAGATGATGAAATAGAGGCTTTAAAATTTTTATATACCACTATGCAAAAAAGTAAAACTAATGAAGAATTTTTAGAAAGCATGAACAATCAGTAAATAACATGAAAATAGGTGTGTTTGATAGTGGAATTGGCGGACTTAGTGTTGTAAAATCTTTAATAAATGCTAAATTGTTTCAAGAGATTATCTATTTTGGCGATACCGCTAGAGTTCCTTATGGCATAAAAGATAAAAATACAATTATACGTTATGCTATTGAAGCAGTAGAGTTTTTTAAAAATTTTGATTTAGATTTAATTGTAGTAGCTTGTAATACTGTTAGTGCTTATGCGCTTGCGGAGATGCGTGATGCTGCTACATGCCCAGTTATAGGTGTGATAGAGTCTGGTGCGTTAGCAGCATCAAATATGCTTACATGCAAAGATACTAGTATTTTAGTATTAGGTACAAAAGCAACTATTAAATCTCAAGCCTATGAAAAAGCATTGATCTCCTTTGGTTTTACAAACTTTTTAGTAAAAGCAACTAGTCTATTTGTGCCAATGGTCGAAGAGAAAATTTATAAAGGCGAGATTTTAGATGCCATGTTTAGATATTATTTCGAAGATATAGCAACTCCTGATGTTGTGATACTAGGATGTACACATTTTCCATTTATCTTAGATGCTTTGCAAAATTATTTCGCAAAAAATACGCTGTTTATACATTCAGGTGATGCTATTGTTGCTTATTTAAAACAGACATTTGAATTTACAAAAAAATATAATCAGCTAAAATTAGAGTTTTTTGCTTCTGAAAACCCAGAGGAATTGAAAAATATTGCTAAAGAGTGGCTATAATAACAAACTTTAGGAATAGACATGAAAAAAAGAATTGCAAGGTTCGCCCTTGTGCTATTATTTGGTTTTTTAGCCACTAATACAAATATTATATCTAATAATTATACCGATATAGTAGTTGACAAAAACATATCACTTCATAATTCTAACTATCAAAAAAATCATATTAAAAATAGTACAAATTTTATAGTAAAAAAAACAAGATTTAGTCTTGCATATTTATGGCATATTGTGACTAAACCAATATTTATTCTTAATGATACACAGATAAGTTTTTTTAAATTAGTAGTATCGATTTTCATCTTTTTTCTTGGAATTTTTATAGGAGGCATTTATAAACGAAAAATTAAACATTTAGTCGTTCATAAATATAATATTAGCATCTATTCACGCACGCTTGTGGCAAATTTAGGGTATTATTTTATTATAGTATCGGTCTTTTTTATTACTTTAAATATATTGGGCATAAATCTTTCATCGCTTGCTTTGGTTGCTGGTGCCTTATCTGTTGGCGTTGGTTTTGGGCTACAAAACATTGTATCAAATTTTGTTTCAGGTATTATTTTGATGTTTGAAAAAAGTATTAAAGTTAATGATTATGTACAATTAGCAGATGGTACACATGGTAAGGTTTTAGATATAAGGATGCGCTCAACTACAATCAGCACAAATGATAATATTGACCTGATTGTACCAAATCAAACTTTTATACAAAATAATGTCATAAATTGGACTATGAATGATAATATTAGGCGATTTGAAATTCCATTTGATGTAAATTACGGCACAAAGCCAGATTTTATTATAAAGATTATTTTAGATGCTGTTGAAGAGAGTGGATTTAGTGATATTGTTATAACAGCAGCAAGGTTTACAAGAGTTGTTATGACTAGCTTAGGCGATAGCAGTGTAAATTATTCTTTATTTGTTTGGATTCAAGGAGATGAGATTAGACATCCAAAACGAACAAAATCAAGATTTTTAATTTTGATTTATAATGCATGTTATAAATATAATGTTGAAATCCCATTTCCGCAACTAGACTTACACATAAGAAGTATCGATAAAGATATTTCATTTTCAATTAAGAATGAAAACGTAAAAGAAACTTGGAGAAAACATTAGTTGCCGTTTTTTGTTTAGACCTTGTTTGTATATGCCCATAAATCACTCTTTATATAGAAGCTATTATACTATTTTTATGATTTTAGTATAGTTAATTTTGACTTAATGAAAAAAACGGGTGCTTAAAACTTTAAGTTTAACTCGGCAATATGGGGCTTAAAAGGGATTTATTTACAAATGACTGTAAAAAAACACTAAAAGCTGTATAAATTGTGGTTCTAAAAATGTTATTAAAAAGAAAGACTTAATGAAACTTTTGGGCTCCTAGCTAATCATTTTTTCTTATAAGTAACTAGATAATCATCAACCATTTTTATCTTCAAACTTTTAGTAAAGCCATTGTGTATTTTAAGTAGCTTTTTCATAGGCGAAAATACTCCACCATCTATTGCATTTGTTGTGTTATGGATTTTAAATTCTTTATAGTTTTTGTATGTAAAAAGATGGGGTAAGTGAGCCCTCAAACTCTTGTATGCAGATACCAATTTTTGATGAGTAAATGATTCTTGTAAAGTATCTGGATTAATTGTCTTTTCTGATAGAAACTCTCTATGCTTTTCATGCCATTGCTCTGACCGAAGGGAGGAAATGCCCTCGGGGTGCATTTAGTTTTTTAGTAAATAGTGTTTGAGTTGTTGATGTCAGGTTATACATTATTTTTTGCAGATCTTTACCTGCTTCTAATCTTGGATGCATTGTTATATATCTCTGTATAACTTTCTTTTGGTGAAAATGGCACATTTGTACTGGGTAATCTTTAAAAGCCTTGAACAAGCCTCTTTTGCCATCTATAATAATAGCTTTCGCAACGTAACCATAGTCTAAAAGTCTCTGAAGTAGTTGTTTGTAATCTTTAACTAGTTCGCTTTGAACATGCTTCCAAATAAGTATTTCTTTAAATAAAATATCTTTAAAGACTAAGGTTCCTAATTTATCTCTTTTCTTCCCATAAAAGGTAGCATCACAAACGATGACAACTTCTCTCGGATTATGAGTTTTTTCTACAGATTCATATTCAAATATTTGCTTCTTGATCCATGGAATACTTCTGTGATAAAATCTTTTAAAATTTGTACCCTCAGGGGGCATCCCATCTACGATAAACGTACTTTTTGAAAATGATTTCTTGTAGGTTTTTTGGCCTTCTTTTTGAACTAAACCAACTATCACATTCATGACAAAAATATCTCTTAACTCCTCTTCTTGAACCTTTAGAAATAGTGTTTTTAGATTGACAGTTTGGACATATTTTTGCAGTTTTTTACAGCCATTTATAAATAAACCTTCGTTTACTGCCAATATACCGAAGTTTTATGAATGTTTCAGGAGCCCATATTTTTCATTAAGTCAAATTTATCGTTAAAAACGTCAAAAAATATTTCTGATGAGGAGTTGTAATTTTTATTATTAAATTTTATCATAAAAGAATTGTATCTTTTAGTTTCTTTATATACTTAGTATACTTTAGTATACCTTTAAAGAGTTCATTTCTTTAGCGGCGAAGCTGAACTCTATTAATGTATATTTCGGAAAATTCACTTGCGATTTTCTGGAAAATACTTTGATATGGAACTCCTGCCATTTATTGTATATAGCGTAGCGAAATACGACAAATGGTTGGTGACCCGTTTAGGACTATCTATTTTGTTAGCATATGCCCTCTTAATAGTTTTTGTAATAATAGCTCTTCTACATTTTGCCTTGAATCAAAAATAGCCATAATATAAACAGTGTTATTTTCAATTTTATACATAATTCTCCAAGGTTGTGCAATCAGTTCTCTATAAATAGTTATACCTTCTTTTAGAAGTTCAGGAATTATTTTACCTCGTAAAGGAAAAAAGTTGCTAGATTGTGCTTTTTCTTTTATTTGTCCATAAATTTTTCTTGCAGCACTTAAACTATCTTTTTTGATATAATCAACAATATTTAAAAGGTCTTCTTTTACATTTGAAGTCCATTTAACTTTATAAATTTTACTCATCTACTAAGGAGTTCTTCAACAGAGTTAAAAACATCTTCTTCAGTATAAAGATTTCCATTTCTAATATCTTCTTCTGCAAATGAAAGAAGCTTCATGATAGTAAGAGCATTTTTCATATCTTCATAACTCTTTGGATCTTGTATAACAGCTTTAGCTTCACCATTTTGTGTGATTAAACATTACACCCCTGTGAGTGAATCTCCATTTTTCATTACTTTTGAAATCAAAGACTTCGAGACTTTTAAATACTTTGCTATAGCAACTTGAGAATATCCATCAAGATAAGCATTGATTATAGCAGAGTTTCGCTCACTCTTTGTACCAACACCTGCAAAGTGTTCCTTAAACTCTTTAGAGCATTTTACAATTATGCCATCATTGCTTTTTAAAACCTTATGTTTCTCTTTTTTTTGAAGATATTGCAGTTCATCTTCTGAGAGTGAAGTATCTAAAAACTCATGAAGTGTTTTGATGTCAAACTCTTTTATCAGCAATGATTCATTAGAACAAGGGTAAGTATCTTTTGTACGAAAGATAAGTGATGCTAAAGTAAAAGGGTATTGACTCACTTTTTTGCTTATGCCTGCCTCTATGGGATTGTTCTCTATGTATCGAATAAGAGTGTAAAGATAATCCTCAGAAGTGATGTATCTTGATTTATATCTATCTTGCCAGAGGTGACCACTGCGTTTATACTTTTTGTTGTAGTACTTTGCATAATTTGCATTGACGATACGCATAAAAGTTGAGATGTTTTCTTTTTGTGTCTCAATAAGAAGATGATAATGATTGTCTATTATACAATAATCATGCAGAGTAACTTGATGAATAGTAGCCGATTTATTTATAATCTGTAAAAATATCTCTTTATCGTTAGAGTTATCAAAAACCACACAACGATTTACTCCACGGTTTATAACATGATGATACCCTGCTAAATCTACTCGCAATCTTGTAGGCATTTTTTAACTCCAGTTTTACTTTTTAGTGATAGCAGTATATCATAAAAGTGGAGATTCACTCACAGGGGTGTAATTTTAGGGGTGTAATTTTGCTGTAGAAACTTTCTTTGAAGTTCTGGAAATACCTCATTGTTTTTCATCCAAC
>CAYYRS010000020.1:0-18080 GCA_964474335.1 uncultured Campylobacterales bacterium | reverse complement strand
ACTAAGTGATTTAGGAATAAAAGGTTGGTTTACACAGTTAGCTTTACACGCTCGATTTAAACACTTCAAACCAATTAAGCTCATCTCTTAGCTTAACCACCTCTCCTACCACTATCAGTGCAGGGGTTGGTAAGTTCTTAGTCTTGCCTGTTATATCTTGCAAGGTTGAGACAATTGTCTTTTGTTCCTTTGTTGTTCCTTTACTTATTACTGCGATTGGGCAGTTTTTTGATTTTCCTATATCTATCAACTTTTTACAAATTATTTGAATATTATGAAGTCCCATAAGAAAAATAATTGTTTCATCATGTTTAAATGATTTCCAATTTATTTGTGAACTCTCTTTACTCGCAGCCTCATGTCCTGTTACGACTCTAAAAGATGCTGCAACTCCTCTGCTAGTTACTGGAATACCGGCATATGCTGGTACGCTAATAGCAGAGGTTACGCCTGGTATGATTTCAAAAGATATTCCTCTTTGTTTTAAATATATACCCTCTTCACCACCACGACCAAATACAAAAGGATCTCCTCCTTTTAATCTAACTACAATTTTATATTTAAGCGCATATTGATATATCGTTCTATTTATCTCATCTTGTGGGAGGATATGTCTGCCATCTTCTTTACCAACGTAAACAAATTTACAATCATTCTTTGCTTCTTTTAAAATCTCTGGATTTGCAAGTCTGTCATATATAATTACATTAGCTTCTTTAACAACTCTTAGAGCTTTTAGAGTAAGAAGTTCCATATCTCCAGGACCAGCTCCCGTTAAATAGACTATTCCCATTATTTTAATCCTCTTTGCTGTTCATTTAAATAGCATGATGGATCTTCTGCCCATAAATCATCATGTAATGCATACGCTCTACTTCTACTACCTCCGTTACAAATATTTATAGCTTTACAATCGCTACATTTACCGCCTATATCTCTTGGATACTCTCTTAGTTTAGCCAAGATTTTATTACTTTTATCTAACCAAATAGTATCAAAACTATTTCGATTCATATCTCCAACTATAAATGGAAAAAATGGATCAGGTTTAACCTTACCCATAAAATCTATATTGCCAAGCCTATTTCCCGCACTATTTCCTCCCCACGCTATCAACTTCTTTAGCATTTGGTCTTTAAGTGCTGGATACTCGTAACTAAATTTTTCTAGTAAAATTATAGCATCCATTTCCATATTCCCCGTAACAATATCTATCTTCTTTGTATCTCTTTGATACTCAAGCGCCTTATCTATTATAAAATTTACAAATTCTAATCTTTTTTCTTTACTAATATCAATTTCAAGATTTTCTAGCCCTCTTCCTGAATATACTAAATGGGATATATATATTTTATTTACATTTAACTCTTCTGCTAATTTAAAAATATCATAAAAACTACTTTCGGTTTCTTTTGTCATGGTAAATCTTATACCAGCATTTCCACCATTTCTCTGAATTAACTTAATCGCTCCTATACTTTTATCAAACGCACCATCTAATCCTCGAAAGTCATCATGAACTTGTCCAATTCCATCTATGCTTATACCTATATAGTTAAACGTATCTATTATTTTCTTTACATTTTTTTCATTTATAAATAATCCGTTTGTAGAGAGATAAGTCATAATAGAATTTTCTCGCATGGTATCTGCAATTTTAAAAATATCTTTTCTAATGAGCGGTTCCCCTCCACTAAAGATAACAAATCTCACACCAGCTTTTTTTAAATCTTTTATAGAATCTAATATAAACTCAGTTGTTAAAAAATCTTTTGAATTTGGATCCGCATAAGAGTAGCAATGATGACAGGTTAGATTACATCTATTTGTAAAATTCCATATCACTATCGCACCGTCAAGTACTCTACTTTTTTTATTCTTAATAACTGATTCAATTAAATTAGAAATTCTTAGCACAGCTATTTCTTAATCTTGTATATAAAAATTCCTGATGATCTAGGTACTGGCCATGAGAAATTTTTCCACCAGCCATGCGTATTTATACCAAGCACTTCATTTGCACCATTGACTGAAACATATAAATATTTTCCATTAGTTGACCATCTTACATGTAAGACCATGCCTTTAAATTTAAATTTTTTAATGATTTTTAATGATTTTGTATTAATGATTTCTACTCTTGGAAAATCTTTACCACTAAAAGTAACAGCTAGGTATTTCTTATTTGGACTAAGAGATGTAAACACTGGATTACCTACAACATTTATAGCTTTAATAAGTTTAAATTTATGTGTAAAAGCAAAAACCTTTCTAGCACCAACAGCTGGAATAAAAAAGTATCCTTTTGAAACGCTCCAAAAACCAAAATGAGGAACTTTTAAAATTCTATCTCTTTTGCCTAAATTAAGAGGCACAGTTTTATATTTCATGGTATTTAAATCTAAAACACCTATAAAAGGGGAATTAAAAAAGCCAGATACATAAAGATTTTTATCTATTAGTGCATCAAAAGGAACCAAACCTACATGTTTAAACTTTTTATAAACTACAAAATGAGGTTTTTTCGCTTTTGGCTGAATATTTTTCATCACCCAAATTTCATCAGTATCCATACATTCAAAAACAAGATAATTTTTATACAGTTTTATGCCAACGTTTCTACTGTTTGTTTTTATACTTTGAATTGGCTTTAAATTTCTACTAACTACTTCAACCGTCTTAGTGCCATAATTTGCAACAGCAATAAAATTTCTACCTATTATAAATCCAATTGCACTTGGACTTGTTCTGTATTCTTTTTCTATTACATCTTTAATCGGATTAAACTTGATAATATAACCATCCCTTGTTATTACATATCCATCTTTGCCTTTAAATTTTACTACGGCATGATTAAAGTTATGCATGTGCTTAATTGAGCCAACTAAGAGATGATGGCTTATGACAGCAAGAGCTGAATTTTCTCGCTCAACAACAAAAATTTTATCTCTTGCATTTAAAAATGTAGCTATTAAAATTATACATAATATAAATATTTTTTTCATTTTTTATCCTTAAAACTTTGTATATATGTAACAATTGCATCTAGCTGGCTTGTATTTAAATCGCCAAATGAAGGCATAGAATTTATCTTATACCCCAATTTTTTATATGATGTTTTAGGACTAAGAATTTGAGCTATAATCTGAGTACGTGTGCGTTTATTTGCAATTGATTCAAATGATGGTCCAAATGCTTGAGCCGTTTGATGATGACAACCCCAACAATATCCTTGAAATACTTTAATTGCCAAACTCTCTTTTGCGCTTAAGCCAATACCAATAATAAGCAGTATTGCAATTAGATTTTTGCTTCTCATATCTTATACCTTTGCAATATTTTATGCCGTAAACAGACACGATTATATTCTATTTTTTATTCAAAACTTAATTTTATATAAAAAAGATAATATAATTATATTTACCCGTATAAATAACGGATAAATATTTTTTAAGCACCTGGTATTTTTTCTCTATGTGAAATAGAGTATGTAAAAGTTGGTGTTGTAAGATTATAAATATATTTTATAAATCTTCCAGTTTTTGCATTATAGATACCTATGCGACCATTTTTATTCCATTCACTAATAGTTGTCCATTTACCAAAATTTGCAGGCTCTGCATGAAGCAATCTTGGTTGAACAGGATGCGCAAGTCTTGGACCATGCTTAGCAGTGTAAGGAACAACAAACTCTTTTGAAAGTTTAGATCTAACCTCTTTATGCATAACATTTTTATATTGTGTTGCATTCCAAGTCTGGAGAATCTTTCTAGTATGTGCGTCAATTAAATGACCTTTATACTTTCCAACTTCTATAATTCTATCTGTTTGAAGCGTTTGTTTATTAATTAAGTACATCTTATTATAATTTGATGGTCCTCCAATTACATTATCCGCCCAAATATAAGGAGTTTCCTCACTTGTTCCTACAAATAAACCACCACCAGCAGTGATAACATTTTTTACAACTTGATTTTCCATATCCCAAATAACAACATCGCCTGTATTCATACTATTTGTAGCATTTAATTGTCCATACTTATCGTTATACCAAGATGCGCCTTGTCCAGGATGTGGCTTTGTACCAGGCCCTGTATAAATCTTAGCAGCAAGTTTTAAAGTTTTTAGATCAATAACGCCTATAAGATTGCTCCCCTGCGAAGCAACATAAACGAACCTACCTTCATCTTTGCCTTCATTTTCAAATGCATCATGTAAAATTTTACCAATGTGTGATATATCTGCTATTATAGGAAATCCTGGTTTTGAATAATCAACGATATATACATGTCCGGCATCTTTTAATGCAAAAACAAAATATGGAGCATAAGGAGTTTGAGCAATAAAAGCAACTCTACTTGGCTCAATATTTCCATTTGTATTTATAACACTTGATGTTGGATAAACTTTTAACGGCTCTAGCGTATGAGCATTAAGTAAAACCGCACCACCTGGAGTATAATTACCAGTCATAATATATTTACCGTTTGGACTAACTGCGATACCCCTACTTGATGTTCCTACTTGAACACTAGCAATAGCTGGCTGTCCTGGAGGATTTAGATCAAACATAGTAAGTCTTCCTGATCTACTAATACAATATGCATATCGTGGTATTCTTTTATTTACTTGACTAATATGTACTGCATAACCAGCCTTATGCCTGCTTAACATTTTACCGGTTGTTCCATCTATAAAGTCAACTAAAGAAGCATCTCTTTCTGTTGAAATAACGATATCTTTTACGCTCTTTACGTCAACTGGCTTTGGATACTTATAAAATAGCTTATCTTTATTTGCTAATATTTTCCATGTTTTTTTAACTTTTGTAAGCGATAGTTTAGGCGTATAAATACTTTTCCAGTCAATTAGCCACTCAATCATGCCGGCTGCATCATTTCTTGAAAACATATGACTCCAAGCCGGCATAGCAGTACCTGGTTTTCCATGTAAAATAGTACTAGCGAGCATTTGTGCATTTACTCTTTTTAGAATTTTTGGTTTTAGCGTTGCTCCGACTCCACCTTGATGGGCACTACCGTGACAACCTTGACACTCTTGTTTATAAACTTTAGCGTAGTTCATGGTTGCACCAGCTTGTGTTAAGCCAACAATCATGATAGAACCAGCAATAAAGCCAACTGTTTTAATTAATTTCATATTCTCCCCCTTTTTTTTTAAAAGAATAAATTATAAATAATTATCTTATTCGTCCTCAAATTTATGTTCTTTTTGTAACCTCTTCTTCTCTTGAAAATATATAAAAAACATTGGCAATACAATCAGCCCATGTAGAAAAAACGACAAGGTCAAAGGACCTTGATTTAAAAATCCGAAAAAACTCCAATTTACATCTGTAAATGGTTGAAACAATACGTGATACATCTTATCTCCTTTTTTTAATATATATTTGCGGTATTTTTCCTAATAGTTAATAAATCTTTAACTAAATATAAGAATCCGACTGCCATAACAATACCCATAAAAAATCTCCAGTCCATAGCTTGTGCCATCCAGACTTCGTTTTGGGCAACAAAATAAGCACTCCAAGTTGCTCCGAGTTGTGCTCTTTCAATTAAAACCTGTTCATATCCTGCAATTGTTAATGCTACCGTCATTCCAAGCATTCCAAAAGAAAGTAAAAATATAGACATTTTTGTGGCAAATGTTGCTCTTAGTTTTCTAATACCATTTTTACCCTGTATTGCCATATAAAACATGGCTATGAATATAGTGGCGTATGCTCCAAAGAATGCTAAATGACCATGGGCTGCCGTAAATTGAGTACCGTGAGTATAAATATTGACCTGTGGTAAAGTATGAAAAAATCCCCAAACACCTGCGCCTAAAAAGTTTCCAAAGCCATTAATCACAAGCCATATTAAAGCTGGTGTATTATTTGAGCTTACATCTTTTTCTCCATCACCAATTCTAATGCCTTTGTCTTTGCCCCAATCATAAAGAACATGAACAAACATACCAATAAGTGGAACTGGTTCAAGTGAACTAAATAAAGCACCAATCTCCCACCAATATTCAGGTGTTCCTATCCAAAAATAGTGATGACCCAAACCTAATATTCCAGAGCCAAACAACATGGCGACTTCTATCCACAACCACATCTCGACTATTTGTCTTTTTGCTCCAACTATTTTAATAAGCGCGTAAGCTGCGAATGCGCCAACTAAAACTTCCCATGTAGCTTCAACCCAAAGGTGTATAACCCACCACCACCAGTATTGATCCATAGCGATATTATCGGTATAAAACATTCCAGCTAAATATAATCCGGCAAGAGCTATCAAATCTGCTAGAATTACTGTAATAATTCCCGTTCTTCTTCCTTTAATAGCTGTTAAAAAAGTGTTTACAACAAAACCAACTATAACTATAACGATACCTATGTCTGCCCATCTTGGAGCTTCTAAATACTCTCTACCTTCAGTTATAAACCAAATTGTACTTGTTTTTGCGGGTCCAATTTGAACGAATAAAAAAACTAAAACTACAATAGTAACAGCAATAGTTAATACCCAAAATAAGATTTTCGCTATTCCTATTCCAACTGTTTCTATCCCCGTTTCTTCTGGTAATAAATAATAAACAGAACCAACAATTGCGTACACCATCCAAACAACTAATGCATTAATATGTATCATTCTTGCAATTGAAAAATCTAGAATATCATATAAAAATGACGGATAAATAAACTGTACAGCAGCTACCAAACCTAGCACAAGTTGAGCACCAAAGAGTATAACGGCAACAGTAAAGTACCAACTCGCTAATTTTTGCGATTCATACTTAAAGCTATTTTGTCTCTGCATAATTTGCCTCCTTAATTTTTCCAAAACCTCTTGGGAATCCATTTGTATCAATCGTAGCCATCTGTTTTAAAAACGCCACAAGACCCTTAGCTTCTTTAGCTGTTATATTGAGATTTGGCATTCTTCTTGCATGCATAGGATATCGCCCTGGATGCTGCAAAAATTCTGCTATCGCCCCCGCTCTTGTGTGTTTACCAGTAATTGCTTGCATTGGACCATTTTTTGCCCAAGCTGGATCCAACCATGCTTTTGTAAGATCTGGGGCATAATAACCACCATTTCCGAGTAGCGTATGACAATCCATACAGTTTTTTGACTGCTCTGCTAATTTACCCAAATTCACAAGAGCATCTGCTTCTTTTTGAGTGTAGTTATCACGACCAAAAAACTTCTCTTTTACCGTAAACAAAGAGTTTCCTTTTCCGTCATCACCACCAATAGTTGGTACCTCAAGACCTCTTCTTTCGTTCATCTTGTAACCAATTTTATAATTTATAACAGTTGGAGATGGAACTCTCTTATCTATATGGGCATCAATATCTTTTTGATTACCCATTCTTATTTGCCCCATTGTATCAAACGTTAACCATATTAACAAAACTGCTGCAACGCCCGTAACCCATGCGGCAGACCTTTGCCAAAAACGATTATCTGTCCATACAGAAACTTTTCTTTCAGACATTTTTACTCTCCTTCATTTTCATCTCTATATCTCTCCTCGGATTTGCTTATGATACGATAGTAGATATGAGGCATCATTAAATAAGCAAGCATAACAATCATCATCGCCTTGAACGTAAACGGCTTAGAATGAATTTTAACTCCAAGATAAAACATACTATAAACTTGTAGACCCCAAAGAAGATACGCCAAAAGCATATATCCTTTTTTTAATTTTTCTAGTTTTACAAGCGTGACAACTACGGCATAAGCCCCACCAAAAATAATAACAAATGCTCCAGATAAAAAAACTCCTAAAAAATCACTTGTGTCAATGATTGGTCTAAGTAACGGTGCTAACATTTTCGTCTCCTTTATAAACTAAAAAAATTAAATCCACCTAGGAGTATCATATCATGAAATAACGAAATTGCACTATTTAAAATAAAACAATCCATAATAAATATTAAAATGTAACAATTTGAAACAATTATAGTTTTCGTTTAAGTTTTTATTTATTTAATTATCAGTAGGATAAGTTTTTATTCAAACTAAAGGGAGCTAAAAATTGTGCGAAGTATTTTATTTGTTTTAATATTTTCTATAGTTTTGTTGTTTTTTTCTATCTATCCATCTATTAGAATTATTGAGTTTTTTGATAAAAATAATAAATTAAGTGATTTTTATTATAATCTTTTTACAATATCCTTGACTATAATATTCTCTCTTGCTGGCGGTTTATTTCTTGAATATTGGCATCTTTAAAATTAAGGATACCTCTAAAAACTATTTAAATTGTTTTTTATTATGATAAAATATGCTTTTAAGTGAAGGATTAAGTATGCAATTATACAATACAACACAATATGCCATAAGAATTTTAAGTTATATTACACACCAAGATAAGGCATCTCTTTGTAATGCAAAAAATATAGCAGATGCACTAGAAATTCCGTATAAATTTTTAACCAAAATCATGAGAGAACTTGTTGTTGCTGGCTTCATAAGGTCTATTAGAGGTCGAGAAGGTGGATACATACTAAGTAAACCCGCATCAGAAATAGCACTAATAGAGATATTAAATATCTTTAACGATTCACTAAATGATGAATATTGTATCTTAGGTATTGGCTTTTGTGATAGTGAAAACAAGTGTGCTTTACATGATCAATGGAATGAACCAAAAAGTCTGATACAAAATATGTTTAAAAATACAACACTAAAGGATCTCATAGATAAAGGTAATAGATTATAATATAATTTAATACTTAAAGATCTTGTTTACCAAATATTTTTTATTTTCTTGATATACATCAAACAAATCTTAAAGTTTTTATGCTATAATTTCTTGAAATTTATTTTAAAGGAAGAAGTAATGAAGAGATTAGTATTGTCTATGGCAGTTGTGCCATTTGTAATAGGTGGTTTATCTGTTGGCGCGAGTGCAAATGGAATAAACATATTTAATAACGTAAAACTAACAGGTGAAATTCGTCCTCGTTATGAGCATGCAGATCAAAATAAAGCTACAACAAAAGCTGGAAATTCTTACACAGCACGTACAAGTTTGGCTGTTCATGCGGGATTGTTAAATGTTAGTGGTCTTTCTACTTTTATACAAGGTACATCGGTTAATAACTTTGGTTATACAAATTATAATAGTAAACATAATGGTCAAACGCAATATGATGTTGTAGTTGATCCTCAGCAAGCTCGTATAACTCAAGCATATGTTGATTATAAAGCTGGCAAAACGCTTGTCCGTGCTGGTCGTCAATTGATTAGTATTGATAACCAACGTTTTGTAGGTCCAGTTGGCTGGAGACAAATGTTTCAAACATTTGATGCAGCAACTGTTGTAAATACAAATATTCCAAATCTTACACTACTTGGTTCTTTTATTTACGGTAGAAACGGAGTTGGATATCAAGATGCGGCAAGCAATACAAGTTCAGTTGTATTACATGCAGACTATAAAGTGGCTAAAGCATTAAAAGTTACGGCTTACAGCTATATGTTATCATCTATTAATAATACTTATGGCGTGGCATTAACAGGTAAAGTGAATCTCTCTGGCGTTAAACTAAACTATCGTCTTGAATACGCACAACAAAGTGATCCTACACTGCAAAATCATTCTGGTACAGCTGCCCTTGGAACAAATGGTAAACCAAAAGCAGATGCACAGTATTATAATATAAACATAGGTGCAAATATATCTGGTATTTTAGCTGGAGTTGATTATGAATCTTTAGGAAAAGCTAAAAATAGTAGTGATGCTGATGGATTTAGTACTCCACTTGCAACACTACACAAGTTTAATGGTCTTGCAGATGTATTTTTAGGACGCACTAAAGGTAGTGGTCAAAATACAAATGGTTTAAATGATTTTAATGCTCATTTAGGCTATAAAGCAAAAGGAGTTGGTAAACTAATAGCAATTTATCATAAATTTAATGCTCAAGCAAGTGTCGGTATTACTAATGGTTCAAAAGATTTAGGCTCTGAATATGATGTGATTTACACAAATAAAATTCCAGGTGTTAAAAATTTAAGTGGCTTAATTGGTGGTGCTTTTTATAAACATGGAAATGTTGCTACTGGATATGGAAAAGATAAAACCGTTGCGTGGTTACAATTAGATTATAAGTTTGCTACAAACTAGATAAATAATTTATTCAAATGTGACTTTGAAAGTGGCAAGATAGTTTTCTTGCCAAAAAAAGGAGTTGTTTAAAAGCAACTCTTTCTCCAAAAGCTTCCTAAAATATAAACCTAAAGCCTACATAAAAAGAGTTATTGTAAATTTTGCTATATGTTTTAGAGTTTGCTTTATAACTTGTGTTTATAGATCTATAACCTAATAATACATATCCGTTTTGTATAACCTCAGCATCTACATGTACACGATATGAAAAAAAGCTATTTGCGTCGCTTAATGATAAAACTTGTGGTGCATAATAGATATTCCCATTTAAAAACAGTGGAACATAGCGATTTGAAGGAAGTTTATATTTTGCTTCCATACCAAGAGCAATTGCCGTAAAGCTTCTACTACCCCCAGCAATATCTGCTTTAGTATAATTTAATTTTACACCAAGACCTAATAGTAATGCCGTATTTGTAACTTTTTTTTGCATTAAAAAATTAAGCTCGTAATACCCATTATCATTATGACCAAAATTGCTATGGCTACTACTTCCTTTTAAATATTTAGCGCCGATAAATATAGTATTTGGTTGCAAGGAATAATTAAATTGCCCCATATCAAGGCGACCACTCACTTCAACATCTTTGTCATTTATATTTATACTAGCGCTATTCATAGCAAATATGCTCACTGTCATTGCTAATAATAATCCCATCTTTTTTAACATAACTTACCCCCAATTTTTTCAATTATTTTTGTTGTACTTTTTCCATCTATAAAGTCAACTAATTCCAGTTTTCTAGCAAACTTCGTTCCAATAACTTCTTTGTTAGCATAATCGCCGCCTTTGACTAATATGTCAGGACGAATTAGCTCAATAAGCCTATAAGGAGTCTCGTCATTAAATATAACAACATAATCCACACATTCTAATGCAGCCAAAATATAAGCTCTATCAGTTTGCTCGTTAACTGGTCTATTTGTTCCTTTTAATTTTTTTACTGAATTATCGCTATTTAAACCAACTATCAAAATATCTCCGAAACTTTTAGCGACTTGAAGATACTTCACATGCCCTACATGTAAAATATCAAAACATCCATTTGTAAAAACTATATTTTTATTATCTTTTTTAGCTCTTATAACTATATTTTCAATCTCTTTAAAATTTTTAATATGAGCATCTGAACTACCTTTATGCAAAGATGCTTCATACTCTTCTATTTCGCTTAGAGTTACCGTAGCTGAACCGATTTTACCTACGACCACACCAGCAGCAAGATTTGCAAATTTACAACTTTGTTCTATGTTAAAACCAGCACTCATGGCAAATGCCATTGAAGCTATCACGGTATCGCCAGCTCCTGTTACATCGTAAACCTCTTTGGTAATTGTCGGAAAAGTCTTTATATCGCCATCATGTATCGCTATACCATCTTCGCTGAGTGTTATCATAGAGATATCAAGTTTATATGCTTGTTGTAATTTTAATAATGCATCTTTTAAGCTCTTATCATCTTTAATATCTATTTTTGTCGCAAGAGATGCTTCTTTTTTGTTTGGAGTTAATAAATATGCGCCGCTATATTTTAAATAATTATCTCCTTTTGGGTCAATAAAAACTTTTTTTGATACCTTCGTTGCTATTTTTATAATCTCTTGGCATAAAAATGGGGTTAAAACTCCTTTTCCATAATCTGAGAGTATAATCGCATCATATAAAAATAAAGTTTTTTTAAGTGATACAAGAATTTTTTGCTCACTTGCTTTTTTAATATTTTCTTTGCTTTCTTTATCGTAACGCAATATCTGTTGTGATACTGCAATAACACGACTTTTTTTACTTGTTTTTCGTTCATCTTGTATTACTAAATTATCCGTTTTTACGCCTATGTTTTTTAGCATAACAATCAACTCTTGCCCATTAGCATCATCGCCTATTACACTGCAAGCACTAACCTTAGCGCCTAAGCTAACAAGATTATTTATAACATTACCAGCACCACCAAGTACTGTTGTTTCTTTTTCCACATCTACAATGGCAACTGGTGCTTCAGGAGAAATTCTCTCGCAACTACCCCACAAATAATGATCTAGCATTAAGTCGCCAATAACTAAAATATTTGGCTTGGCTTTTTTTAATTTCTCCATTTATTTCACTTCTGTTTCAAACAATCGCTTAATTTCGGGAATATATGTCTTTATTCCACTCTCAAGCTCATAAGTTGGTTCATATCCGAGTCCATTTTTTGAGGACACTATATCTGCTTCAGTATGAAACTGATACCTTCCGATAAAAGGATTTGGCATGTATTCACACTCCAAACTTGTTCCTAACTCATTTTGTAAAATATCAACAATATCTTGAAAACTACGTGCTTTTCCTGTTCCTATATTATATATGCCACTTTTTTTAGGATGCATAGCTTTTATATTAGCAGCGATTACATCTTCAATATAGATAAAATCACGTAGAATTCTATCGCTTCCTTCAAAAAGTCTAGGATTCTTTTTTGAAAGTATTTGATGCCCAAACTGTAATACCATTGATGCTGTTGTATTTTTAAAATATTCTCGTTTACCATAAACATTGAAATATCTTAACCCAACTATTGAAATTTCTGCTTGTTTCATATATCCACTGCTCAAATAGTCCATACTAAGCTTTGAAAAACCATAAACATTTTGTGGTGCTTCTCGTCCAACACGCTGTGGAGAAGGAGCATTTCCGTAAGTCGCAGCAGAAGATGCATATATCATGTTTGCTTTATGCTTGATGGCTAGTTCTAAGAGATCTTGATATGCATTTAAATTGGTTTTAATCATTAAGTCTTGTTCTAGTGCTGTTGTATCAGAGATGGCGGCTTCATGAAAAATATAATCAAATTTATAATTATTTTGTAATTTTTTTAAAAGTTCTTTATCGTTGATATCTCCGCTGATAATTTCGCCTTTAAAACCTAAAAGATTTTTAAAATGACCAAAGCTTTTTAAGTTTCCATTTGATAATACTTCACCACCTCTAAAGCTATCAAGCACGACAACCTTTGCTTTTGGATGATTTTTTTGAAAATAAAAAGCCAAGTTTGAGCCTATAAACCCAGCTCCACCGGTAATTAAAATCATTTTTTCTGTTAATTCATCATCGATATATTTCATATCCAACTCTTTATATTTAATTTATAGCAATGATACCAGATAGCTTATTAACACAAATTTAAGAGTAATACATTATAATACTAATTAGAATTTTATATGAAGGATAATAAATGAAAAAAATAATCATAGGCTCAATAGCTACTTTGGCTTTATGTGGTACTTTAATGGCTGGCATCAATCCAGCAACTTGTGCAGGATGTCATGGTGCAAACTTTCAAAAGAAAGCACTTGGTGTATCAGCAGTTGTGGCAAATATGACACATAAAGAGATAGAAAAGGCACTTTTAGGCTATAAAGATGGTTCATATACAGGCCCTGTTGCAGGAATGGCTGGTGTTATGAAAGGTCAAGTTGCTCGTTATAGTGATGCTGACTTAAAAGCATTAGCTCAAAAAATCGGTAAATAATATCTATTTTACATAATTTAATCAGGGATTTTATTCTTGATTAAATAATTCTTATTCTGGTTTATACACCTTTTTCGTAAGTTTTTTACGTTTTTGTTCTTGTTCAACCATATCATTTAGATCGTCTTCACCATCAAATTTAACAGCATTTAAAAATTTTTCTTCGTCATCAAATTGTCCGGTCTTAATACCCCATAAAAATGCACCGAGACCGATTAATCCTAAAAATATTGATACACCCATCATCATAGCAATTATTTTAGTACTCATGTTAAACCACCTTAAATTTTATTATTCATCTTAATTCTCATAGAATTACCGACAACAAGCAAGGAACTAAAGGACATGGAAACTGCGGCAATTAAAGGAATTATATATCCAGCCATCGCTAGCGGAATTGTTATAAGATTATATATAAGCGAAATGACTAAATTCTCTTTTATCATAAAAAATGTTCGCCTCGATATTTTAAACGCATCTGACAAACTCTTTAAGGAATCATTAAGTAGCACAACATCGCTCACACTTATCGCAATATCACTGCCTTTGCCCATAGCTATCGCAATATCTGCTAAGGCAAGAGCTAGTATATCATTTACCCCATCACCCGCCATCACTACAACTTTACCTTTATCTTGAAAAGTTTTAATAATATTTGATTTTTTTTGTGGGCTTAATTCATATCTAATATCATCAATTCCGACCACATCCGCTACTTTTTTAGCACTACTTTTATGATCCCCTGTTAGCATTATAACATCTATACCTAAATTTCTTATCTCTTTTATACTTTGACGCGCATCATCTTTTGCAATATCAAAAAGCTCATATTTTACAATAATTTCATTATCATATGCAAAATAAAATTCGCTATACTCGCTATATTCATCTACATGTAAACCAAATTTACTCATAAGCTCAGCATTGCCACCTAAGACTATTTTATTATTATAGGTTGCTTTTATGCCTTGTGCTGGAATTTCTTTTACATCATCTAAAACATTACCTTTTAAAATATTTTTACTTTCTAAATATTGTGCGATGCCCTGCGATATGGGATGTTTTGAATTTTTTACCAAACTATAAAGCAAGGAGGCATCTAATGTTTTATATATATTTTCATTAATAACTTCTGGCTTTCCTTGCGTAATGGTACCTGTTTTATCAAGTAACAAAACCGTTGCTTTTGCCATAGTTTCTAATTGGGCTGCTTCTTTAAATAAAATGGAGCGTTTTGTAGCTAATCCAAGTCCAACCAAAGTTGCAATAGGAGTAGCAAGAGCTAAAGCACATGGGCAAGCAATAATTATAACTGATATTCCAACCATAAAAGACTCACCAAAATTATATGTTAAAAACCACCATGTTATAAAAGTTATAAATGATAATAATAAAATACCTCCTGAAAAATATTCAGATAATGTGTTTGCTATTC
Source organism: uncultured Campylobacterales bacterium (assembly GCA_964474335.1). GTDB lineage: Bacteria > Campylobacterota > Campylobacteria > Campylobacterales > Sulfurimonadaceae > Hydrocurvibacter. Next base: position 2,942 of record CAYYRS010000020.1, on the reverse strand, counting down.
GCTGAATATGAGGCTTATTATTAATTGCGCCCTCAAGCAATGATACAATATTTGCAAGCGTAGAATGAGCATAATCTTTTGTAGCTCTATATTTTATATTTGCATCAATACTAACAGTACCACTAATAATTTTATCATCCACTCGTTTATATACCGGCTCACTCTCTCCTGTTAAATTTGATTCATTAAAATTGCCATCCCCTTCTATCACACAACCATCTAATGCAACTCTCTCTCCAGAGCTTACAACAATAATGTCATCTACTTTCACATCATTAATATTTTTAGAAACTATTTTTTTATCGTCTTGCATAATCTGAATATTATCTGGTATATATTTACTTATCACATCCAAAGAATCTGCGATACTTTTTTTACCTAAAATTTCTAAAAATTTACCAATCAAAACAAAAGTAATTATCATAGTAACAGAATCAAAATATGCTTCGCCATTACTATAAATTGTGATATAAATTGAATAAAAATATGTAAGTGACGCACCAGTAGCTACTAATATATCCATGTTTATCAGTTTATTTTTTAAACCATAATAGGCACCTTTAAAAAATATCCAGCCACTGTAAAAAAGTACAGGGGTCGCCAAAATGCCCTCGGCTATATTAAATAATGTTTTGTTACTTTGTGAAATTCCTGTAAATTCTCCAGAATATTGTGCAACAGAGATAAACATTATATTCATAATAGCAAAAATTGCTACCGCCATACGCAAATAATAATCCTTCCGCTCTTTATTTGCACGAACTTCTTGGATAGATGCATCATAAGGAAAAGCATCATAACCAATAGCTCTAATCATATCTATTATTTTTGAAAGTTTTAAAACATCGTCAGACCATACAATTTTTGCTTTATTGTTTGTATAGTTAATATCTGCTTTTACAACACCATCCATTTTATGGAGTGCTTTTTCATTTAACCAAACACATGCTGAGCAATGAATACCCTCAATTACCAAAGAAACTTCACAAAAGCCATCTTTATCAAATGTAACAAATTTATCATAAAAAGCTGGAGAATTAAAATTTTGTGAATCTTCATACTGTTCCACAGGAGGTGCTAATTTATCCTTTCCTAATTTATCATAAAATCTATCTAATCCCTCATCTTTTAATAGATGATAAATACCTTGACATCCTTTACAGCAAAAGTAATTTTCATTATCTATAATCATCACATTTTTATTAAATTCTAAATGACAGTGAGTGCATGTTACTTTTTCAGACAATTTCAAATCTTCCAGATAATTTATTTTTTATAATCTTATTCCAAGGTAGCACCTCGCCACCCATGCATATATATACACCATTTGTTTCACAAAGTTTAGTATAGCCTATGGCCATAGCAAGGTTAACGCTAGCCTCAATAGGATCAATTTCAAAAGGAGACATTGAGCCAGTTAAAATAATGATTCTATCATCAAAAATAGTGTCTAAGAACTCTGCTGTTATATTCATAGTATCAGTGCCATGAACTATAATAAAAATTTTCTCACTATCTTCAAAAATAACACTTGCTAAAGTTTTTCTATCTTCAAGTGTAAATTCCAAACTATCTTTATAAATTACTCCAGCAGTATCTACACTATTTGTAAATCCATCAACAATTTTACGTATAGTTAAATCATCATATGGAATCTCTAACTTTCCAGATATTTTATTATATCTTTTATTAAAAGTTCCGCCTGTATTTAAAATTTTCATTTATATATCTCTTTAAGTGATTTTATAATCTTTGTAACATGCAAATCTGACATATCTATATTTTCATGCAATAAATATGTCGTGCCAATATTTGCATTAATTCCTGCTTGTATGTCTTTTACATGATCGCCAACTAGCACAGAATCTCGTAAATTAATATTAAAATCCTCTTTAGCTTGTAAAATCATCCCAGTATTTGGCTTTCTACAACTACACTTACCATTAATATCAGGATGATGGGGACAATGATAGACTTTAGATACCATAATGCCTTTATTTTCAAACTCTCTTTTCATCCAAGATGTCAAAATTGCAAAATCATCTTCGGTATAATATTTTCTTGCGATACCAGATTGATTTGTAATTACAATAATTATATATCCATGATTAATAAAATATCTACATAAATCAAAAATACCGTCTAGAAATTCAAAATCTTTGATTTTATATAGATAATTCTTTTCTATATTTATTACACCATCACGATCTAAAAAAAGTGCTTTCTTACTCATTAATAATTAAAACCCTCTTTAAATATCTCTTTTTCAATAATATCGCATATAATATGACCTATTAAAATATGAGACTCTTGAATTCTTGGCGTATCTTCTGATGGTACTATTATCGCTATATCAGCAATTTCAGCCATTTTACCACCACTTCTACCTGTTAATGCAATAGTTCTAATATTTTTATCTTTTGCACTTAAAAATGCATTAATAATATTTTCAGAGTTTCCAGATGTTGAAATACCAATAAAAATATCTCCAGCTTGTCCCATACCTTCTAATTGCCGTGAAAAAACTTTATCGTATCCGTAATCATTTCCAATAGCAGTTAAATTCGAAGTGTCAGTTGTTAGTGCAAGAGATGGCAAAGATGGTCTATCAAAACCATATCGACCAACAAGTTCTGCAGCAATATGTTGTGCATCAGCTGCACTACCACCGTTTCCAGCCAACATTGTCTTTTTATTATTTCTATAAACATCCACGCACTCTAAAGCAACATTTTGTATAACTTGGATAAGTTTATCATTTTCATATATAGCTTGTTTTGTTTCGTAAGAAGATTTGATTTGATTTTTAATATAGTGTTTCATGGTAATCCTAACTTTATAATACGTATTGTAGCAAATACAAAGTTAATAGTTTATCATGTTAGTGTAAAAGAAATTCAAAAGCTAGGCAGCGACCTACATTCCCACACTTGCAAAGTGCA
>CAYYRS010000019.1:0-21857 GCA_964474335.1 uncultured Campylobacterales bacterium | reverse complement strand
TTTGCAAGTGTGGGAATGTAGGTCGCTGCCTAGCTTTTGAATTTCTTTTATTTATCTACTTATTTTTCACTTTTTAAATATATATTTTTTTATTATTTTTGATGGATGTTGTTTGAATTTTTTAATTATTACAATTTTATCTTTGCATGATGGAATTTTTTCTATACTTTTTATTATTTCTAAATTCTGAATAATATCTTTTGGATACTTAAAAGCACAATTTGTAAGTGGTATTAAGGCATTAGTCGAACGCATGTTTGCTAATGTTATTATAGCACCCATTCTAACCTCTGATAAAGGATGCTGCAAGGCATGTATTAGACGAGATTCATAAGTAATTTCTTCTTGCCATTTATTAATATTTATATGACAATATGGGCATATTAATCTATTTTTATTTAATTTTTTAAAGCAAACTGGACAAAAAAATATCATTATGAACACCTTTAAAAATTCTAGTACTCCTTTGAAATTATTAATTTTCTGCTTGAAATATCTCATTTAAAAGAGCATCAATAAATTCATATTTATCAAATTTAATTAAGTCTTGTGGTTGTTCCCCTACACCAATATATAAAATAGGTAATTTTAACGCATAAGCTATGCTAAAAATAGAGCCACCTTTGGCTGTCCCATCTAGTTTTGTTATGACAATGCCATCAATACCAACCATTTCGTTAAATGTTTTTGCTTGTGCTATAGCAGAATTCCCTTGTGTTCCATCTAAAATTAATAATGTTCTATGTGGTGCACCTTTATAAGCTTGATTACAGGTACGCTTGATTTTTTTTAACTCATTAGCTAAATTTATTTGAGTATGCAGACGACCAGCTGTATCTATGATAACGTTATCATAGTTTTTAGCTTTTGCTGATTCAATTGTATCGTATGCGATTGCTGAAGGGTCATGCCCTTGTCTAGAAGATATAATGGTAATATCTAGTTTATCCGACCATTTAGTTAATTGCTCAATTGCAGCAGCTCTAAATGTATCAGCAGCTCCTAAAATAACTTTTTTATTATCTTGTTTGTATAGATTTGCTAGTTTTGCAATGGTAGTTGTCTTACCAGCACCATTTACACCAATAATTAAATCTACAAAAGGTGCTTGAACTTCTGGTAATTGATAAGTTGTATATGCTAAAGTGGCTAAAAGTTTTGATTCTACAATTTTTCTTGTAATTTTTTCTTGATAGATTTCATTTAAAATAATTTCAACTAATGCATATTCTACGTCAGCTTCAAGTAAAATATTTTCAAGCTCGTCTTTTGTTAACGTAACTTTTTTATTGGGGATAACTGTTTTAATTACCTGAACTGTTTTTGTTAATCCACGTTTTATATAGTCAAACAAATTTATTTTCCTAATAATTTATCTATAACAGTTGTAATCATTTTTTGTGGCGCTGCACCTATAAAATATTTTACTAAGATACCATCTTTATAAATTGCCATAATTGGAATTGGAAAATTACGTCCTACATTTGGTAATGTTGAAGCTATTTGAGCTGTCAATTCTTGATTTTCATTGGAGTATAGTAAAGTATAATTTGCACCATAGTTTTGCCTAAAAGATTGTAATTTTTGTGATGTTATGTCTTGTTGTATAGATAAGCCTATAATTTTTATAGAATTTGGATATTCTTGTTGTATTTGTGCAAGTCTTGATGCTTCAGCTCTACATGGAGGACACCAAGTGGCAAAAAGATCTAGTATTACTAGTTTTGCTTTTGTATTCTTTAAAATAAATTGATTACTTTGATTGATAATTGTATAAGTTTTATTGTCTAAACCCATTAAGGTGTACTGAGTACTAGCTACCATGTTGTTTTCATTTGAAACATTATTCTTCTTGGAATGATTACAACCTTGCAATAAAATCCCAACAATAATTATATTTAACAAAACTATCTTTTTTAGCATATAAATCCCTTTTTTGCATTATAATATCATCATTATAGCTAGAAAAGATGAATAGATGAATATTAATAAAAATTTGTATAGAAAACATTGTTTAACAGTTATTAGAAATTTAAGACTATACAATAAAATTTATAGAGATAATTTAGTAAATCAAAAAATTGAATATTTATTTAAAAAAAAACATGGGTTAAATATCTTATTTTATTGGCCACTTGAGATAGAAGCAAATATACAAAAATCATTAATAAAAATTCGTAAAAGAAATAATATATTTTTACCATTTATGCAAGATGTCAGTTTTAAAATAGTACCATTTAGGTTACCATTGTCGCATAAAAAATTTAATATTTACGAAGCAAACAATAGTAATAGAATCATAAAAAATATTGATGTAGCTATAATCCCAGCTGTTGGAATTGACATAAAAGCAAGGCGTATTGGATTTGGAAAAGGGATGTATGATCGCTTTTTTGCAAATACAAAAAATAATCCATATAAAATTTTTATCCAGTCGCAAGTCTGTTATATAAAAAAAGATATTTGTGATGAATTTGATATTTCATGTGATATATTTATTTCACCGTCGGTGACATTGCTACATAAGAGGAAAAAAAATGTTAACAGCAATATTAATAGGAATTTTAATAGCAATTATAGGAGGGGTGATAGGTTTTTTCATTTCTAAAAAAATCTCAGATTCAACTTTTAAGATAAATTTAGAACAATCGCATGCAAAAGCACATGTGATTGAAGCAGAAGCACAGTTATTGCTTTATCAAGCGAATTTAAAATCTAAAGATATTATCTTAGATGCTAAAAAAGAATATAAGAGCATTAAAGAAAAAGTTGAAATAGAATTTCAAAAGAAAAGAGAATGGCTAGAAAATAAGGAAATAAAATTTCAAGAATTTCAAGATCTAGAACTTAAAAAATTAAATATCCAAGAAGCCAGACTCACTAGTGAATCCTTAAGACTTAAAAGAAATGAATTAGCTCTAAAAGCATTAAAAAAGGATTATAATTCAAGAATAGAACAAGTTATTCGTTTGATTGAAAACATAGCAGGTATGACGCAAGATGAGGCTAAAGAATTATTACTTGAAAAAGTTGAAGAAAAGTCTAGAAAAGAGATATCACATATTGTCAGAAAATATGAGCATGAAGCATTAAATAATGCAAAAAAACGCGCAAATTTTATTTTGGCACAGGCAACTACAAGATTTGCAGGCGATTTTGCTAGTGAACGACTTGCGAATAATATTACCTTAGATAATAATGAATTAAAAGGTCGAATTATTGGTCGAGAGGGTAGGAATATTAAAGCACTAGAGTTACTATTGGGTGTTGATATCATAATTGACGATACTCCTAATACGATTGTAGTTAGTAGCTTTAATCTTTATAGACGCGCTATCGCTACAAAAACTATAGAACTATTAATAAAAGATGGAAGAATTCAGCCAGCTCGTATTGAAGAAATTTATGCAAAAGTTTGTGATGAATTTGAAGACTCTATTTTAAAAGAGGGTGAAGAGGTGGTGGCTACTATGGGACTTTCGTCTATGAATCCAGAGCTTATGAGATTAATTGGCAGACTCAGATATAGAGCAAGTTATGGTCAAAATGCTCTTGCCCATACACTAGAAGTAGCTCATTTAGCTGGCGTGATGGCGGCAGAAATGGGAGGAAATGTTTTACTTGCTAAAAGAGCAGGACTTTTACATGATATTGGTAAGGCTTTAACGCATGATGTAGATGGAAATCATGTTGATTTGGGTGCTGAAATATGTAAACGATATAACGAAGACCTAGTTGTGATTAATGCAATCTATGCTCATCATGGACATGAAGATATCAAAAGTATAGAATGTGGTGCTGTTTGTGCGGCTGATTCACTCTCAGCCGCACGTCCTGGAGCTAGACGCGAAGTTTTGGAGAGTTTTTTAAAACGTGTTAGTTTAGTAGAAGAGATAGCTTTTGAGCATGATGGTGTAAAGCAAGCTTATGCAATTAATGCAGGACGTGAATTAAGAGTTATAGTAAATGCAACATTGGTTAATGATGATGAAGTGGTATTACTTTCTAAGGAAATTGCAAAAGAGATTGAACAAAAAGTACAATATCCAGGAGATATAAAAGTAAATGTTATACGCGAGTTAAGAGCAACATCATATGCATCATAAGTATTATACTTGTTGCGATATTTCAATATTTGAATCATCATATGGATCGAGATGCATGATGGTTCTGACTTTATAATTAGGAAATAGCTGTTGTAGTTGCAATTCAATTTTATCTGAGACTGTGTGTGCATTAAGTAGAGTAGTTTGTGTATCAAAAACTAGATGAGCTGATATAAAAATTTCTGAACCAGATGTTCGTGTATTTAAAAAATGGTATGTTGAGATATCTTGGTTGTTGTCAAGAATGTTTTTAATCTTATTTAGCTCATTTGTACCTAAAGATATATCAAGTAACATATATAACCCCTCTTTGATAATTGGGATCGCAGAATATATCATATAAAAAGCAATCATAAGACCAACAATAGGATCTATTATTTCAATCTTTGTAAATGAAATTAGCAATAATCCAAGCAAAACACCTATATTTGAAAATAGATCTGTTTTGTAGTGGATTGAATCCGCTTTTATAACTATATTATGTGTTTTTTGTGCTACTTTTGCTAAAAATATTACCAAAAATGTAGTTATTAATAGAGATATAATCATCACAATTACTGATTCATTTAGATGTAGAGTCGGTTTTTCATGTATTATTTTAATAACTGCTTGATAAAAGATAAAGATAGCAGATAAAGTTATAACAGCTCCCTCAACTACTGCTGCTAGAGGCTCTAATTTGCTTCTGCCAAAATTAAATGTTTCGTCAGAACCCTTTTGAGAGTTATGAAGTATAAAAAAATTAAAGGCTGACACTGATAAATCAAGCAATGAATCTATGGCTGAAGCTAAAATAGCAACTGAGCCACTAATCGTAGCTATAGTAAATTTCATAATCACAAGAAGTGTGGCAACGGACATTGATACCAAAGTGGCTTTATTTTCTAATCTCATGTCGTTATTATAGTAAATTATTTGTTATAATAAGTTTATGGATTTACAGAAGATATTAAATGACAGAAAAGCATGGATGAAATGGAAAAATATAGCTCCACTTAGACAATTATTAAAAAAGTTACCCCATCTCGACTGTAATGTTGCATTATTAGATACGATTACCACTACATGTAATGAAGAGGTAAATATAGAAGCTATAAAAGATATTGCAATGCAGATGAAACCTTGGAGAAAAGGACCTTTTGATATTTGCGGTATTTTTATAGACGCTGAATGGAAAAGTAATATTAAATATAATCTCATACGTCCATTTTTTAATTTACAAAATAAAAAAATTGCAGATATTGGATGCAATAATGGATATTATTTATTTCGTATGTTAGAAGACAAGCCAACTAGATTAGTCGGTTTTGATCCATCACCACTTTATAAAACTCAATTTGATTTTATCAATCATTTTATTAAAAGTGATATAGTTTATGAATTATTAGGGATAGAACATTTACCATTTTATCATGAAAAATTTGATATTATTTTTTGTTTAGGAGTTTTATATCATAGAAGTGACCCTATTGGCGCACTAAAAAATTTATACAAAGCATTAGAAAAAAATGGTGAGCTTATTTTAGATACTTTTTATATTGCTGGAGATGATGAGATTGCTTTAACACCAAAAAAAACTTATTCTAAAATCCCAAATATTTATTTTATACCAACAATAAATGCATTTAAAAATTGGTCATTACGTGCTGGTTTTAATAGATTTGAAGTTTTACAGACTACATGCACATCTACAAAAGAACAAAGAAAAACAAAATGGATAGATGGCGAAAGCCTTAATGATTTTTTAAATTCTGACGATAATAGTAAAACCGTTGAGAATTATCCCGCACCTAAAAGATTATATGTAAAACTATACAAGGGAAAGTAGTATGGCAAAAGAAGAGACACAAGAAGTAGAAGATATAGCACAAGAAGGTGAAATCGAAGAAAATATTTTAAAAACACATGAATTAATCAATCATAATTTATGTGGCGAGCTTCAACATCTAAGCTCTGGATATTCAGAAATAATATTAACTACAACACAAGATATGTCAGTTGATGAGATGGGTCTAATTCATGGGGGCTTTATATTTGGTGCGGCTGATTTTGCAGCTATGGCTGCCGTCAATGAAAAAAATGTTATTTTAGCAAATAGTAGTTGTCAATTTTTAGCACCCGTAGAGGTTGGCGATAGTATTCTTTTTAAAGCTAGAGTTAATCAAAAAGATGGACGCAAAAGAAATATTCAAGTAGAAGCTTTTTTATATGATGTTAAAATTTTTATCGGATTATTTAAAGCTGTGATTACTGAAAAACATGTATTAAAGTTAAAACTATTAAAAACAGCAGGAGTTACTAAATAAGCAGAGTTAGCTACTTAGAGGTTTTGTAGCCAATAAGATGTATTTTGTTGCTCTTTTTTTATTGAAGTTGGCATACCATGTCCAGGATAGACAGTTTTGTCATAATCTATTTTTAGAAATTTTTCTAAACTATTTTTCATCTGTTTTGGATTCGAATATGGTAAATCAACTCTACCTATAGAGTCATTAAAAATGAAATCACCACTAAACATGGCATCTTCAATTTCAATTGTAGAACAGCCCAAAGAGTGTCCTGGAAAATGTTTAAATCTAATTATGCTATTTTTAAACTTAAATATTTGATCGCCTATTACTTTAATATCTGGATATGATGGTGGTAAATCAGGTATCCAAGAGCTCGATTGCAGTAAAAAACTATCATCTTTTGGCGTATAAATAGGAATATTTAATCTCTCTTTTAGCTCTTTATTGCTCCATACATGATCAAAATGTCCATGTGTATTTAAAATCGCAACAGGGTTACTAACATTTTTCAAGACCCAATTTGTTGCTCCGACTCCCGGATCAATTATAAAATCCTGTCCGTTTGTAGTCACGATATAACAATTTGTTTGATACACACCCATAGGTTTAGATTTAATATTCATGTTGTTATTATACAAAAAAATAACTTAAGTATGATACAATATCTTTTAGCTAAAATTATACAAAAAAAATTAAAAACTTTCACTATTAAGATTGGAGTTGTTTAATTGACAAAAAAATATGCAAATATTACCAACTATCTTATTAAATTTTTAGACAATGAAGTGCGAAAGACAGGGTTTGACAAGGTCGTTGTCGGATTAAGTGGTGGGATAGATTCTGCTGTTGTTGCAGTGATTGCAAAATATGCCTTTGAAGATAATTTAATATGTATAAAAATGCCTTCACATTATTCTTCACGTTCTTCACTTGATGATGCTGACGCTCTTTGCGAAAAATTTAATCTTAATTGTATAAAAAAAAGTATTACAAATGTATTGAAGACTTATGAGCAAGAAAATAGCGATATGACTAGTCTTAGAATAGGCAATCTCTCAGCAAGGTTGAGAATGATGACACTTTTTGACGAATCAGCTAAATGCTCAGCATTAGTTCTTGGTACTAGTAATAAAAGTGAATTAATGCTCGGATACGGAACTTGGTATGGAGATTTAGCAAGTGCACTTAATCCAATCGGAGATCTATACAAAAGTGAAATATATGAATTAGCTACTTATTTAGGAGTTAATGAAAATATCTTAAAAAAGCCACCATCAGCTGATTTATGGGCTGGACAAAGTGATGAAGAAGAATTGGGATATACTTACGCACAGATTGATAATGTGTTGAGAATGTATGTAGAAAAAAGATTAAATATTGAGGATATGATAAGCTTAGGGGTTGACAAACAGATGCTTGACATGATAATATCAAAAATATATAAAAATCAATTTAAGAGAAAGATGCCTATTGTGGCAAAATTAACATCACGTACGATTAATCATGATTTTAATTATCCAAGAGATATAGGACTATAAAAATTAATATTAGGAGAGTGAGATGCAAATCCCATTTTACAGACAAGAAAGTAACGTAAAAGAGCATGATAGCATAGCCGATATACTTGATGGTGATGATTTAAGTTGTGTGCAAGATTTGGAACAAAAGATTAAATCATATATAGGTGTTTCGTATGTTTTAGCAACTTCAAGCGGAACGGCTGCTTTGCATTTAGCCATGTTGGCATTAAATTTAAAGCGTGGTGATAAAGTAATTTGTTCAGTCAATGCCTTTGTTTCAGTTCCAGAAGTTATTCGTCATTTTGATGCCGAACCAATTTTTATAGATATTTGCCCAGTAACTTATAATATTAATTTAGAAAAGCTTGAGCAATATTTACAACAAAATAAATCTAAAAAACTAAAAGCAGTTATTGTTTCTCATATAGCTGGTCAGAGTGTTGATTTAGATAAATTGTATCACATAGCTAAAGTCTATGATATTAAAGTTGTTGAAGATGCTTCAGATGCACTAGGAGGAACATATAAAGGTAAAAAAATTGGCTCTTTGCAAGCTGATATAACTTGCTTTAGTTTTTCTGCGCATCTAAAAAATAATATTTGTAACGGTGGAGTAATGGTTACAAATAATAAAGAGATGATGGAGCGTGCAAAATTGCTTAGAAACCATGCTTTAGTTGTTGATGAAAATAATCTAAATTATATTTATGATATAGTGGGCATTGGTAATAAATACACAATGAGCCAGCTTGATGCTGCATATATAAGTGCTAGAATTGATAAACAAGATGTTAGTATCAAAAAAAGACGCGAAATTGCAAAGATATATCACGAGAGATTAAAATCATCCGAGCATATAACATTACCGAATATGGAAAATGTTGATCATCCATTTTCATTATATATTATTGAGGTTGATAAAAATAGAGATTCATTTGCAAGAGAGTTGCTAGACTATAATATTAAAAGTGGGCTACATTATATGCCACTCCACCTTCTTACATATTATAAAACAAAATATTCATTAAAGGTAAATGATTTTCCAGTCGCCCTTAACTCTTTTCAAAAAATACTGTCTATACCTATTTTTGCTTCTATGAGTCATGAAGAGGTCGAATATGTGGTAGATTCAATTAAAAAGATAACTAAAACAAGAGTTTGAAAAAAAAATTAGTTTTATGGACTGAGAGATATTTGTACAGTCCAACGTGGCAGCAATCTTTTATAGCTACTTTATTATTACCACTTAGTTGGATATATTGTTCAATTATGAAACTAAGATTTTTATGCTTAAGAGCTCAAGATTTTGGTATTAGTATTATTAGTGTAGGTAATTTAACAATTGGGGGAAGTGGAAAAACACCATTAACAATTCAGTTGGCAACGAAATATAGGCACGTAGCAATTATTTTACGTGGTTATGGAAGAAGCAGTAAAGGCTTGCATGTAATTTCTGACGGTTTTAAAATATTAAAAAATGTTAATGCAAGTGGAGATGAAGCTATGATCTATGCATTAAAATTACCAAATGCAATAGTTATAGTAAGCGAAAATCGTAAAAAAGCTATCATAAAAGCAAAATCAATGGGTGCAAAACTAATTTTTTTAGATGATGGATATAGTAAACACAATATTAAAAAATTAGATCTATTAATACATACTAAAACTAATAATAACTATTGTTTACCCTCTGGTGCATTTCGTGAACGAATTTGGCAGACCAAAAAAGTAGAATTAGTATATGAAAACCTTGATTTTACAAGAAAAGTTCGAGTCATTAATCCAACTAAAAATATGATTTTAGTTACCGCAATTGCTAGAGCATCAAGATTAGATAAATTCTTACCTGAAGTAGTTGCTAAGTATTGTTTTGAAGATCATCATTTTTTTACAAAAGATGAGTTAGAAAAAATTTTACAAAAAACAAAAGCAGATTCAATATTAGTAACATTTAAGGATTATGTAAAAATTAAAGATTTTGGATTTGCTATATCAATTTTAGAGCTTAGTCTAGATATTGATAAAAGAATTTTTAAGTTGATTGATACTTATAGGAGTAATTATGAAAACAAAAAGTAATACCGTAAAAACACTTTTAGATGCTTTGCCATTTATTAAAGAATTTTCAGGAAAAACGATAGTAATAAAATATGGCGGTTCTGCTCAAACATCACCAGAGCTAAAAGAGCAATTTGCACAAGATATTTTACTTATGTATCTTGTTGGTATTTTACCCGTTATAGTGCATGGCGGCGGATATACAATAACTAAAATGCTAGATGCTTTAAATATTGATACAACGTTTATAGAGGGTCAACGCGTTACGACAAATGAAGTTATGCGTATTGTCGAGATGGTTTTAAGTGGCGAGATAAACAAAGAGATAGTATCATTATTAAATTATCATGGCGCTAAAGCTATTGGAATTAGCGGAAAAGACGCACATTTTATAAAAGCATCTGCGATAGATTTCTCAAAATGGGGATTAACTGGAAAAATAAAAGCGATTAATGCAGATGTTATAAATAATTTGTTACATGAAAAATTTGTTCCAGTTATTGCACCGATTGCTGCTGCTGATGAGATGGGTCATCCAGGATATAATATAAATGCTGATTTGGCAGCTTCATTTATCGCAAAATCTATCGGCGCAACTAAAATTATTTTTTTAACAGATACTATTGGAGTGTTAGATAAGAATAAACAGCTTTTATCAACTTTAACAAACAGCGATATAAAAAAATTAAAAGAAGATGGAACAATTCATGGTGGTATGATACCAAAAGTAAACGCATGTCTTGAAGCTATTGATGGTGGAGTTGATAAGGCTCATATCATTGATGGTAGGATAGAGCATTCTATTTTATTAGAATTATTTACCTCTGGTGGGGTTGGCACACAAATTACGTTATAATTTCACTTAGAGGTACTCTAAATTTTTTTATGGATATTTTATGAATTTTATACAAACACGTGGAAATGACGATAAACACTCCGTTGAGGTAACATTTTCAGAAGCAATTTTATCTCCCATTGCATCTTTTGGTGGACTTTATGTTCCAAAAGAACTTCCAGAACTTGGAGTAGATTTTTTAAAAAGACATGTAAATTCAACTTATAAAGAGTTAGCAAAAGATGTTTTAAAGCACTTTGATATCGATATAGATGCTGATATTATAGATAAAGCCCTTGATTTATATGATAATTTTGATGATAATAAAAATCCCATTCCTGTCGTTAAAGTAAAAGATGACTTATATGTTAGTGAACTCTACCATGGTCCGACTCGTGCGTTTAAAGATATAGCACTACAACCTTTTGGTGTTATATTATCCTCTTTAGCACAAAAACGGGCTGAGAAATATTTAATTTTGGCAGCTACAAGTGGGGATACAGGACCAGCAGCATTAAAAACATTTAAAAATCGTGAAAATGTTCAAGTTGTTTGTCTTTATCCAGATGGCGGAACAAGTGATGTTCAAAGATTACAAATGGTTACAGAAAATGCTAATAATTTAAAAGTTATAGGCATTAAAGGTGTTTTTGATGATGCACAAAATGCACTTAAATATCTATTATCTAGTGATAAATTTAAACAGGCCTTACAACAAAAAAATATTTTTCTCTCAGCTGCAAATTCTGTAAATTTTGGTCGTATAATTTTTCAAATTATTTATCATATATATAGCTATTTGAGAATTGTTGCTCAAAACGGTATCAAGCTTGGCGAAAAAATTTATCTTGATATTCCAAGTGGAAATTTTGGTAATGCGCTCGGCGGTTATTATGCTCTAAAAATGGGACTTCCTGTTAAGCAGATTATAATAGCTTCAAATAACAATAATATTTTAACTAAATTGATAAAAACAGGAAAATATGATTTACGTAGTATTACCATACATGCAACCACGTCACCTGCTATGGATATTTTAAAATCATCAAATATAGAGCGTATATTGTTTGATTTATTTGGCGATAAACGTACAAAACAATTAATGCAAGATTTAGATACAAAAAAATATTATGAATTAAATAATTTTGAATTGACTCTTTTGCAAAAATATTTTACAGCTGATTATTGTAGTGATAAAGAAGGTAAAGAGTTTATAAAAAATATATTTTATAACCACAACTATCTCATAGACCCTCATACAGCGACATGTTTTAAGGCTTATGATAGTTGTACTGATGGCAATACCGCGACTATTATTTATTCTACGGCAGAATGGACAAAATTTTCTCCAACAATTGCTAATGCTCTAACTAGTGAAATAGATAGCAAAGATGAAGATGCTTTGATATCTATTTCTAAAGAGGCTAATTTGCCTATACCAACTGTTGTAAAAGAATTGTTTAAAAAAGAGATAGTACAAAAAACTGTAATTCAAAAAGAGATGATAGAAGACGAAATACTTAGTTTTTTAGGAGTTTAAGCCCAGCCTTTTTTCTTGAAAATATATATTGGTAAAATTGAAGAAAAAATCATAATGATAATTGACATGGGATAACCAAAGCTCCAGTGAAGTTCTGGCATTATCTTAAAGTTCATGCCATAAATGCTAGCTATGAGGGTAGGTGGCAAAAAGATAACATTAACAATTGTAAAGATTTTAATAACTTTATTTTGTTCAATACTTAACATACCTAAAAAAATATTTTGTAAATAGTCAAGTCTTTCAAAATTAAAATCTGTATAATCGATAAGAGATTTAATATCTTTTAACATAATAACAACATCATTTTTAAGTGAAGATGCGTATTTATTTGATTTTAAAAAAGCACTTAAAATTCTTTGTTTATCATTAATATTTTCACGTATTTGCATGTTAAGATCTTCAAAAGCAGAGATTTTCTCTAGTATCTCTTCATCATCATTTGTATAATCAGTAAAAACATGTTTGCGTAGTTTTGAGATATCTTTTGATAGTATTTCTATTAAATCAGCATCAGAGTCAATTCTTATATCTAAGAGTTGACAAAAGATATGATATCCAGTTGTAAATTTATCAGGTGAGGCATAAAATTTTTTATTAAATTCAGTAAAAGTTGATAGTTTAGTTTGACGAATAGAGATGAGCATATCATGAGATAAGATAAAAGAAACCGTTTCATTATGTGGATGTTCACTAGATGCTATTAAAAAAAAGCTATTAATCTCTATTTTGTTTGTTTCTTCCCAATATCTAGAACTAATTTCAATCTCTTCTGTTTCTTGTTTGGTTGGCAGAGTTAAAGAAAATTTATTTTCAATAAATTTGATCTCTTCATTAGTTGGTTGAAATGCGTCAACCCAAACAATTTGATTTATTTTATCAATAGTTAATTCCGCTATGGTATCAATTAAGGTTACATTTTCATTATTTCGTAAGAAGCATCTAATCATAATATGCCCTTTTGCATTATAAAGTCTTTTTCTGCCAGAAGTATAGTAAAAATTCTTTAAATAGACAATTAAAATGTTTACATGTAAGATGTTTTCGGATAAAATTATAAAAAAAGTTATTAAAGGTAGATAATGGCAATAATTAGCATGAGTGATATTAAAAAAAATATTCGTTTGGTAATTTCTGAAGTCCCATATAAAGTAGTTGAATTTCAGCATGTAAAACCAGGAAAAGGTGCAGCATTTGTCAGAATGAAAATAAAAAGCTTTTTAAATGCAAAAGTGATAGAAAAAACAGTTCATGCTGGTGATAAATTTGAAGTTCCTGAGATTACATATAAAACTATGCAGTATCTTTATGATGATGGCGATATGTTACAGTTTATGGATAATGATACATATGAACAGCTAGGATTAACATATGAGCAATGCGAAGATGCACGTAAATGGTTAAAAGATGGTACAAATGTTGATATTGTATTTTATAAAGACAAGGCTATCTCAGTTAATCCACCAGAAGTTATGGAGCTATTAATTACCGATACACCTCCAAATTTTAAAGGAGATACCTCTAGTGGTAGTAAAAAACCAGCTACGTTAGAAACTGGTGCTGTTGTACAAATTCCATATCATATACTAGAAGGTGATACTATCAAAGTAAATACTGTTGATTGTGAATATTTAGAAAAAGTTAAATAAAAAGGAGTTTTTATGCCTACTGTTTTAGTTCCTTTAGCAACAGGATTTGAGGAAATAGAAGCTATTAGCATGGTAGATACTGTTCGTAGAGCTGGTATTAAAGTGATTATAGCTTGTTTAAATGATAGACGCGAGGTTTGCGGGGCACATGACATTGTTGTAATTGCAGATAAAAAGATTGGCGATATAAATATAGAAGATATCGACATGATAGCACTTCCTGGTGGCTGGGGAGGTACAAAGCTGTTATCAGAGGATATAAATATTCAGCAATTTATAAAAGAGATGGATAAAAAAAATAAATATATAGCTGCTATTTGTGCAGCTCCATTTGCATTAAATAAAGCTGGCGTTTTAAAAAATAAATTTACCTGTTATCCATCAGTTGAACAGCAGATAAACAATAATGGTTATATTGATGATGAACAAGTTGTTGAGGATGGCAATATTTTAACTTCTAGAGGACCTGGCACTGCTATTTGCTTTGGTTTGAAGATTATAGAGATTTTATTAGATAAAAAAACAAAAGATGTAGTTAAAGCTGATTTATTGGCTACCTTTTGTTAATACGGAGCATTTAAATATTGTCGCTTAATTTAAAAACTCATTTACAGCATTTTACAAATCCTCTTTATTTAGAAAGCGGTAGAATATTAGAGCCTTATGATATTGTTTATGAAACTTATGGCCATCTAAATCAAGACAAAAGTAATGTGATTGTAATTTGTCATGCATTAACAGGCTCACATCATGCAGCTGGCAAATATAGTAATGAGACAAAAACTGGATGGTGGGATGGTTTGATTGGTTCAGATAAGGCGATTGATACAAACAAATATTTTGTTATTTGTACAAATGTTATCGGAAGCTGCTTTGGTTCAAGTGGTCCGATGTCAAATGCTTATGCTTCACAATTACCTTATCGTTATAGTTTTCCTGTTGTTTCGATAAAAGATATGGTTAAAGCACAAAGAATTTTATTTGATAGACTTGATATTTATCAAGTTGAAGCTATCATAGGTGGATCTATGGGTGGTATGCAAGCATTAGAATTTGCAGTCAGTTATCCAGGCTTTGCAAAAAAGATTATACCAATAGCAACGACTTACGCAACCGCTCCTTGGGCAATTGCTTTTAATAAAGTTGCCCGTGAAGCAATTTTAGCAGACCCAGAATTTAAAAATGGCAATTATGATGCTAAGGTAATTCAAAAAAATGGTTTAAAAGGGATGGCAATAGGACGCATGGCAGGACATATTAGTTTCTTGTCTCATAATTCTATGAATCAAAAATTTGGCAGAGAATATAAAAAAGATGATAGTTTATTTGAATTATTTGGAAAATTTCAAGTTGAATCATATTTAGAGTATAATGGAGATAATTTTTCTAAATGGTTTGATCCATTATCATATCTTTATATAACAAAAGCTATCAATATATATGATTTAGCACGTGGCTTTGATTCCCTTGAGGACGCTTTAAAAAATATTACGGCAAAATTGTATCTGATAAGTTTTAAAAACGATATGTTGTTTCCAAGTTGCGAAATGTATAAAATTTATGAAATATTAAATAATAGAGACTATAAGAAACATACCTTTTTAGAGATACAAAGCAACTATGGTCACGATGCCTTTTTAGTCGAAATTGATAAATTTGAAAATTATATAAAAGAGGTGCTACAATGAAAGATGATAATTTTGAGAAAAAATTAGAGAATTCAAAAAAGATACTTGAAGTATTAATGAATCCAGAGATAACCTTAAAAGATAGTTTAAAAGCCTATGGAGACGGTATTAAAGAGTTAAAAACTGCACAAAAAATGTTAGAAGATGCGGAGCTTAAAATACAAGATATTAAGAATTTATAATGTTAATTGCCGCTTTACAGCTTCCGTCTATTGGAATGAGTAGTACGAAATTATATCATTATATAAGAATGGCATCAAATAAAAACATTAAGCTATTAGTGCTTGGAGAGTATCTTTTAAACTCTTTTTTTAAAGAGTTGAAATTTATGTCAATTGAGATGATAAAAGAACAGTCTGTTCATCAAATAAAAATTTTACGTGAATTATCTATTAAATACGATTTGGTAATTATTGCACCATTGGTGACAGTAAAAAAAAATAAACCTTATAAAACTATCATTAAGTTTGCTCCTGATTTTGTATCTTATTATTATCAACAAATTTTAATTAATTACTCACATTGGAATGAGAAACGATTTTTTGCTAATGATATAACAAAGCTTAATTCACCTCTCATTTTTAGTTTAGAGGGACTAAAATTTGCTGTTATTAGTGGTTTTGAGATACATGTGGATAAGCTTTGGACATTAGCGTTGAAAAAAAATATAGATATTGTTATAATACCAAGTGTTTCTACTTTTGAGTCATCATCAAGATGGCGAGCAATCGCTATAACACGTGCCTTAACTCATAATTGTTATGTATTAAGAGTAAATAGAATTGGTGAATATAAAGATGGCGAGTATATGTGGAAATTTTATGGAGACTCTTTTTTAGTAGATCCAAATGCACAAATAACCAATCATTTAGGTAACAGTGAAGGACTTATGATAGATGAGATTAAGCACTCAGAAGTGATAAAGGCTAGACGTAGTTGGGGTTTTAAAAATATTAATTCAAAATATTGTTAAGGAGAGAGATATGTTAGAATACTTTAATCGTCAAGTTTTATTATGGGGAGAAGATGTACAGCGTTCTTTGCAAAATAAAAAGATTGCCATCATTGGATGTGGAGGACTTGGATCATCTCTTAGTTTTGCACTTGGAGCTAGCGGTATAGGAGAGATACATCTTATAGATTTTGATGATGTATCGTTACATAATATTCATCGTCAAATAGCATTTAATATGGATGATGAAGGCAAAAATAAAGCTTTAACTACCGCACAAGTTATACAAAACCGCTCACCGTATGTCAAAGTAATCGTACATCAGTGTGATTTTAAAACATTTATGGAAAAAGAGATTAAACTAGATCTCATAATAGATGCTACAGATAATCTTTTTACAAGATCACAAATCAGTACATATGCAAGTAGTATGCAAATCCCATGGATTTATGGTACTGCTGAAGCTTATCATGGATATGTTTGCTTTTTTGATAAGAGTTCTTTTAATGATCTGTTTAAAATCACACAAAATGCTCCAGCTGGTATTACCTGTCCCATGGTTATGACTATAGCATCATTTCAAGCTAATTTAGCATTAAGATATTTAGCTGGGCTTAGTGTCAAAAAAGATTTTTTATATTATCTATTTTTTAATGATGAAGGTGAATTTATAACTCAAAGATTTTCACTTTCTTTATAAAATTATTATTTTTTTAATTCAAACTTTTTAGTTTATATTCTCTCGCTTATGGTATAATTTTAAAAATTATAAGGTTGTATTATTGTGTTAACAATGAAAGATAAAATTAAAATTTTCAAAGCATTAGGCAATGAAACTAGATTTAGTATATTTAAAAACATATTTACTGGCGGATATACATGTTCAATAGATGAAAAGCAACCAAATAATGATATTATTGCTCAAGCAACTTGTGTGACAACAATTGCAGATAATTTTAATTTCTCTTTACCAACTATTTCTAGACATCTTAAAGAGCTAAAAGATGCTGGTGTAATTGTCATGATAAAAAAAGGTAATAAAATATATATTGAGCCAAACACTAAGATTGTAAAAGAGCTATCTAAATGTTTTACGAATTTGGCAGATAATTATCATGATAAGTAAATATTTTTAGCTAGTTTTACAATATAGCACCCTTGTAGATAGTATTCAATAATCTGTACC
Source organism: uncultured Campylobacterales bacterium (assembly GCA_964474335.1). Classification (GTDB taxonomy): domain Bacteria; phylum Campylobacterota; class Campylobacteria; order Campylobacterales; family Sulfurimonadaceae; genus Hydrocurvibacter. Next base: position 4,032 of record CAYYRS010000019.1, on the reverse strand, counting down.
AGCGTTGAATAATTCGACTTAATAGTAAAAATAAGTGCTTGCTTTTTTTACTTTTTCTTATAATTTACCAAATAATAATCAACTAAATTAATCTTCAAGCTTTTACTCAATCCACGATGTAAACTAGAGCGAGTTAAACCATTTATTGAATATAAATATAGAAAAAAATTTGAAGATTTATTAGCCGATAAATATGATAAGTTATCAACATAATAAAGATTTCATTCACCAATCCATGAACTTTTCTCTACAAAATATATGTAATACTCTAAAATAGACACTTGACATTGCTACAATAATATTGTACTATTTCACTATATACAATTTTAGAGGATTAAAACTTGAAGTTAAAAGATATATCAAATCTTAGAACTGGGCTTGTAACTGCAAGGAAAAAAGCTTCTGCTGTTGATAAGGAAACTTTTAATTATAAAGCAGTAACTTTAAAATCTTTTAATCGTAATGGTTGTTTATCTGTTAAGCATCTGGATAATTTTATATCAAAAGAACAAATCAATAAAAACTACCTAACTCAATACAATGATATCTTAGTAAGACTAAGAGAACCTAATATTGCAGTTTTGATAGATGAAGATAATACTGATTTACTTATACCATCACTTGTGGCTACCATAAGAATAGATAGTGATAGTGTGAATAGCAAGTTTTTAACATACTATCTTAACTCTACAACTGTTAAAAGAGCATTAAAAGCTCACATAACTGGCACAGCTATAAATATGATTAAAACAAAAGAATTAGAAGATTTAGAGATACAGCTTCCATCTATAGAAGAACAAAAAAAGATAGTGGAATTTTTAGACTTAACAAGTAAAGAAATGAATTTGCTTGAAGAGTTAAAAAAAGAAAAAAGAAAATACTATGCTGAAGTATTTAACAATATATTAAAAAATGGAGCAATGAAATGAGCAAAACTAGCAAATGCGATTTTGTGGAACAAAAAGTTTCCTCGAAAACAAGTCAAGAAACAATCAACGCTATTGTATGGAAAGCATGTGATACATTTAGAGGCAAGATGGATAGCTCTCAGTATAAAGATTTCGTTCTTACTATGTTGTTTGTTAAATATTTATCTGATTTTTATAGAGAAAAACTTGAAGAGTTAAAAGCAAAGCATGGAGATAACACTGAACGAATTCAAAAGAGTTTAAGTCGTGAGAAATTCAAACTTGATGAGAAGTGTACATTTGAGTATCTGCTCAAACACAAGGAATCAGAGAACCTTGGAGAAGAGATAAATAAAATACTAGAGAGAATCGAAGAGGACAACAAAGAGAAACTCGAAGGTGTTTTTAGAAATGTAGATTTCAATAGTGAAACTATGCTTGGAAGAACAAAAGAGCGAAACAAAATCCTTAAACACCTTCTTGAAGATTTTAGTGACACTAGACTTGATTTAAGACCGAGTATGCTTAGTGGTAATGATGTCATAGGAGATAGTTACGAGTACCTTATATCTCACTTTGCAAGTGATGCAGGTAAAAAGGGAGGAGAATTTTTTACACCTAGTGCAGTATCTACTCTTCTTGCAAAACTTGTAGAAGCGGACGAGGGAGATAGAATCTATGATCCAACTTGTGGTTCTGGTTCTTTACTGATAAAAGCTAGTAAAGAAGTAAAAAACAATAATTTTAGACTTTATGGACAAGAGAGTAATGGAACAACCGTATCTCTTGCAAAGATGAACATGTTTTTGCACGATATAAATGATGCAGTTATAGAGTGGGGAGATACGATAGGTAATCCACTTCATTTAGAAAACGAACATCTTATGAAATTTGATGTAGTTGTGGCAAATCCACCGTTTTCACTTGACAAATGGGGTGCTGAAAATGCTAGTGAAGATAAATATAGAAGATTTAGCAGAGGAATACCACCAAAAAGTAAGGGAGATTATGCATTTTTATCTCATATGATAGCAAGTTTAAATGAGCATGGAAGAATGGGTGTAGTTCTTCCTCATGGTGTTCTTTTTAGAGGCTCAAGTGAAGGAAAAATAAGAAAGCAACTTATAGATGAAAATCTTCTCGATGCAGTAATCGGCTTACCGTCAAATCTATTTTTTGGAACGAGTATACCTGCTTGTATATTGGTTTTTAAAAAACAAAGAACGGATAGTGATGTACTTTTTATAGATGCAAGTCGTGAGTTCAACAAAGAGAAAAATCAAAATAGTTTAGATGATGAACATATAGCAAAAATATTAGATACTTATAAAAACAAAAAAGAGTTAGAAAAGTATTCTCACAAAGCAACATTAGAAGAGATACAAGAGAATGACTACAACCTAAATATACCTCGTTATGTAGATACTTTTGAAGAAGAGGAAAAAGTGGATATAGAGGCTACTAAGCAAAAGATAGAGCAGATAGAAAAAGAGCTTATCGAAGTAAAATCTAAAATGAGTAGTTATTTAGAGGAACTTGGGCTATGAAAGAGAAAGAATCTATAAAAATCTTTGAAGATAAACAAGTTCGTACTCTTTGGAATGAAGAGGCTGAAAAATGGTTTGTATCTATTGTTGATATGGTAGAAGTTTTGACTCAAAGTGATAGACCTAGAAAGTATTGGAGTGATTTAAAAGCAAAACTTAAAAAAGAAGGAAGTGGAGTGTCCGAAAAAATCGGACAGTTGAAAATGAAAGCACCTGATGGCAAGATGAGGCTAACAGATGTAGCAGATACTGAACAACTTTTTAGACTAATCCAGTCCATCCCATCACCAAAAGCAGAGCCTTTTAAACTTTGGTTGGCAAGACTGGGCAAAGAAAGACTAGATGAGATGGCAGATCCTGAACTAGGCATCGATAAAGCACTAGAGGATTATATGAATCTAGGCTACTCGCAAAACTGGATAAACCAAAGACTCAAAAGCATAGAGATACGAAAAGAGCTAACAGATGAGTGGAAAAACAAGGGAGTCAAAGAGGGGTTGGAGCTTGCAACACTTACAAACATCATCACCAAAACTTGGTCAGATAAAACTATAAAAGAGTACAAAGTGCTAAAAGGTTTAAAACAGGAAAATCTAAGGGATAATATGACAAATACAGAACTTATTTTAAACATGTTAGCCGAAGCATCTACAAAAGATATTTCACAAGCTGTTAATCCAAAAGATTTTAAAGAGAGCAAAGAGGTTGCAAAACAAGGTGGCGAAGTTACAAAAGTAGCCAAAGAATCACTAGAACTTAAAACGGGTAAAAAGGTGGTTACGAGTTTAAATGCTAAAGAGATATTACAAAAGCAGAAGAAGTTAGAGGTAAAAGATAATGAATAATTTAGAGATACAACATCACCATACTTTTGAAGAGTTAAAGCAAATAGATGAGAATGGCAATGAATTTTGGTATGCTCGTAGTTTATCAAAGCTTTTAGGATATGCAGATTTTAGGAACTTTTTAAAAGTTATAGAAAAAGCAAAAAAAGCATGTTTAAATAGCAATTATGAAATTTCAGACCACCTCGTTGAAGTCACCGAGGTGGTTGAAGGTGGTTCAGGTGTCTCTAATCCTTACCCATCTTTTAAACTCTCAAGATATGCTTGTTACCTAGTAGTCCAAAATGCAGACCCAAGTAAGCCAGTAGTAGCAAGTGGGCAGACATATTTTGCCTTGCAGACAAGAAGAGCTGAGTTACAAGATGATGAAGCATTTAGACAACTCAAAGAGGAAGAGAAACGACTATTTTTAAGAGATGAGCTAAAAGAGCATAACAAACAACTTGTAGAGGTGGCTCAAAAAGCAGGTGTTGAGACTCATCTTGATTTTGCTATCTTTCAGAACCATGGTTATAAAGGCTTATATGGTGGACTCGATGCCAAAGCAATTCACACTAAAAAAGGACTCAAAAAATCTCATAAGATTTTAGACTATATGGGAAGTACAGAACTAGCTGCCAATCTTTTCTGTGCTACACAAGCAGAAGAAAAACTAAAACGAGAAAATATACAGAGTAAAACACAAGCAAACAAAGCACATAATGAAGTTGGTAAAAAAGTAAGACAAACCAT
>CAYYRS010000018.1:0-23974 GCA_964474335.1 uncultured Campylobacterales bacterium | reverse complement strand
TTTTATCAACTGAATCTAATTTTTAAGGTTTACACAGTTTATTTTACACTCTCAAGTGCGTAAGTCAATTATAATTTTATGTAGGAAAAAAGCTCTGAAAACACAACTGCTCTTGTATTGGATCCTATCATAGCTTCGAGCATTTGAGCTATATTTTCATCTATATATGTAACAAGTTTTCGTATATTAAATAATTTTTCCCGTTTATTTTCATTACTAAATCTCTCATAAGCTGTATAAGCCTCTTGTTTTGAAAGTTTATAATAAAGTTTTCTACCAAGCTCAAAAATTTCAAATTCTTCATTTTTACCAGTTTTTTTAATGCTATCAATATCAAATTCTAACTCTATATCTCTCAGTCTTAAATACGCTTTTAAACGCATAACAAAACCTATATATGCGGATGTATATTGTACTAAAACTCTATCATGAAATGACTCAAAGCTTTCATTTTTAATTTTTAATTTTTTATACTCAAGCACTAAGCTTTCAACATAAAAACGAGCATATTTAAGTGGTGCAGATTTTATAACTGTATATCCCTCAATACCTTCGCTTACTAGTTTTCCACCAAGACTGATATGGACTCCATCTTGTATAACTCCGCCTAATTTTGTTTTACATCCCTCAAAACCAATATCACCCAAGCCATGCAAACCACACCCTTTAACACATGCTGACCAATACAATCTAACACGTCCCTCTAATGGGACATTTTTACTTAAATATATAGCCATATCAATCGCATCTTGCTTGTTTTCAATAACACCAAAAGAGCAATGTTTAGTTCCAGCACAAGCGATCAAGTCATTAAAATATGGTGTATTTATATTTTTATATTTTTGAAAAAAGCTATCTTTTAAAATGGTATCTATATCTTTTACACCCAAAATATAAAGATTTTGCTCAACACTAAAACGAAGTTCGCTATTACCGAAATCCTCGCTTAGTTTAGCAGCTTGCAATAAATCACCTCCAGTAAATATACCAGATGGAACAACTACATGTAAAGCAAAACTACTATCACGAAGCTGAACCTTTCCATGTGCGGTGTCATTAAAATTTAAACTCGTCATAGTATCACCGGCAGTGAGAAAATCAACACCTGCATTTTTACGTATAGCACTAGATATCTCACTCATTGATACAGATTGAATTAAAAAATAGAGTCTATTTTTATTTCTGTTATCTCTAAAACCAAATCTTTTAAAAATATCTATCAAAGAATTGTAGGCTTGTAAAACTTCATCCTGTGAAGATAGAAAAATATCTGCAGACTTTGCAATTTGTCCTACCTTTCCACCAAGATACAGATTGTAGCCATAAACTCCATCCTTTTGAGCTAACACAAAACAACAATCATGCCCAAAAGCATTACATCTATTTGTCATAGAGCCAGTAACTGATGTATTAAATTTTCTAGGAAGAGCTGATATCCAATCTGGATTGTGTAAGAACTGATTTTGAAGTTTTTCAACAAGCTTTATTGATGGTAAAATATTATCAAAAGAGTTAGCATCTAGTGGATCTGTTACTATGTTTCTAAAATTATCGACACCTGTTTGGTAAGAATCAATACCAACATCTTGTAAAATTTTAAATATTGTAGGAATATTTTTGATATCCAAATATCTAATTTCAACTTGGGCTCTGGTGGTTATATCTATATAATCTTGTCCATAATCGCGTGCAACTTCACCTATGGCTTTTGCTTGAACTGAACTTAAATGGCCACCTGCAATACGCACACGCATCATAAATTGTTTAGGCGTTAATCCATTTTTATCAAAAAGACCAAAACATTTTAAAAAATATTTTTTATCTTCATCTATGATGCTATCATAACCATGTTTGGCATAATATTGCAGTTGATTAAATGCCTCCATAGGCTCTTTTAATCTCTTAATCTGTTCTATTTTATTAATTTTTTTACTTCTTGCCTCATATGCATTTTGTAATAGTTGCATTTTATTCTCCATGCGTAATTAAGCAAAAATTATAGCACCAATATAGCATGAAATAAACAATTAGATGATTAAATATCATACAATTACATGTATAAGATATAAGAAATATATAATTTTTTTGAGATGATTTATGATTTTTATTTTATGAACATTCCACTTTTTTCTCTTTGTGCAATGGCATTAAAAAGTCCTGCAAATACCACAAAAAATGACATTGGATTAATTGTCTGAAATATAACACCCCCCATGGCGTACAATAACAAAATAATCGCAAAAGATACACTAAGTATTTTATATCTTTTTTCTTTGATTTTTAGTACGAACAAATAGTAAAAAATTAAAATGTTTAAAATCAATCCAAAAATTCCTAGTTGTACCGCATAATTAATAAAATTATTACTATAATCAGTAAATGTTTTTAAAAACTTCTTATTAAAATTATATTTTTTAGTATATGATTTAATATCTTTCATCTCATTGCCTATACCAGAACCAAGCCAAGGATGGTCGATAAATTTATTAATTCCAACAGTCCATAAGGCTATACGGGTGGAGAGAGAACCATTAAAATTATGATGATAGTAAGCATTATTTACATCTACATGAAGTTGCGCCATTCTATTGTGAAAATTTGGACTATACTTATACGCAAGCGGTATCACAAGCATGACCATAACAATAGATGAAAACAATATCTTATACGACTTTTTATAATAAACTATTACTATTACTATTATTGTAATAATAAGGGAAAATTGTCCAGTACGTCCGCCATTAATAAATAAGTTAGTTGTAGCAGTTAATAAAAAAATAATAAGTGGTATTTTTAGTTTCAAACTTTCTTGTTCGAATATTTTAATTAAAAGTATCATAATTGTTAAAGCTAAATAAATACTATAACTAATATGATCCATAAAAACAGTTGGGTCACTATGCGTAGCATGATTAAAACTCCATAATCCAAAATAAACACCATATGAAGCTATTTCACTAAAAAACATACTAAGTAAAAAACCATCTAATACGTATTTTGTGTATTTAAGACGATGAGAAGTTAGCATTATAATTACTGGTGAAAAATACCAATATTTAATTCTTAAAAATTTTAAGACAAAATGTAAATTAGATGACCACAATATAGCTACTATGCTAAATCCCACAAGAAGTAAAATAGCAACACTAAGCTTATTGCGCGCTATGATATAAAATTTATCTTTAAAATTTCCTTCTAATAGCCATAATAAAATCATAAGAGCAGTAAATATGCTCGTAAGTGCTTTTGAAATTGGTATAGAAAAAGCAAGCCCTATAAAGCAATAATTTATATATTTATTATAATTAAAAGATTTATATTTATATTTACTTAAATCTTGTGTCACATGCAATCTTTATGCCCTTAAAGTATTCAATAGTCTTTTTTAATCCATCTTCTAAATCTATTTTTGGCTCCCAGTTAAGTTCTTTTTTTGCAAGCTCGATCACTGGCTGACGCTGTAATGGATCATCTTCTGGTAGTGGCTTGTATATTAATTTTGATGAGCTACATGTAAGCTTTATAACTTTTTTTGCAAGATCTAACATAGTGAATTCTATTGGATTTCCAATATTTACAGGTCCTGCGAAATTAGATTGCATTAATTTTATCATGCCATCAATTAAATCATCAATATATTGAAAACTTCTACTTTGAGTCCCATCTCCATAGATTGTTATATCATCACCTCTTAACGCCTGGACTACAAAATTACTTACAACTCGTCCATCATTTGGATTCATATTTGGCCCATATGTGTTAAAAATCCTTACAACTTTTACATCCACGTCGTACTCTCTTTTATAGTCAAAACAAAGAGCCTCAGCACAACGTTTACCCTCATCATAACAAGCTCTTATTCCAGTTGTACTTACATTACCACGATAACTCTCAGGCTGTGGATGAACTTCAGGATCTCCATAAACTTCGCTTGTACTAGCTTGTAAAATTTTAGCTTTACATTTTTTAGCAATTTCTAGCATATTTATCGCACCTAGCACAGATGTTTTTGTAGTGGCTACTGGATCAAACTGATAATGTGGTGGAGAAGCTGGACATGCAAGGTTATAAATCTCATCAACCTCTAATAAAAGAGGCTGTTGGATATCTAGACGTAGTAGTTCAAAGTATGGATTTTGCATTAAATTAATTATATTTTTTTTATCTCCTGTAAAAAAATTATCTAAACAAATTACATCATTTCCATCATTTAAGAGTCGTTTGCATAGGTGGCTTCCGACAAATCCAGCTCCGCCAGTTACCAAGATACGTTTTTTCATGATTTTAGACCTTTTTTAAGCTATCTTTTAATAAATCTTCAGATTTTACATGTGTCCATTTTCCTCGTGGTTTATCAATATATTGAAAATATTCATTTGTAAAACTACCTTGAACGCACGTGATACGATAGAATCTATGATTTACTTTTGTATCACCTATGGCGGTGTTAAGTGTAGTTGGGCCTGTTAAATCATACACACCACCACCTATTTTTTTATTTTTTATATTATTTACTATAATGTCTATACTTTTTTGAAGTATTGGGTTATTTTTTGCACTCGCTATAAAATAATTACTATAATGTTTTTTTGTCATTAAAAACAATTCTGTATCATTTGGCTTTATTATTTTAGATAATGGCCATACAAAATGTGCATCAATATCAAGATAAATACCGCCATAATAATTTAAAACAAATAATCTCCAAAAATCAGCCTGTGAGGCACCATCTGTTAGTTGATTATAAGAATCATACATATCTTGTGATGCATTTTTTTTAAAAAAAGTTTCGCGCTCTTGTGTACTCACATAATGGTATTCATAATTTAACGACATCAATCGGTTAAAAAGATAATTAACATATACCGGTAGACTAACTTTGTTCGTATAATTTGTTTGCCAGATAATTTTTGGGATTTTACCCATTTTTGCAGATTTAAATATAGGTTTACTATATTTTGGAATTGTAAAGCGTTTTTTTGGAAAAATGAAATGAAATGGATAAGACAATGTCTTTACAATCGTACCTGTTATTTTAATAAATCGGTTAGCAACTACAACTTGTAGAGACATCTCTATCCTTACTATAATTAGACTTCTTAACTTAAGAGCATCTCTAAAAACCATAATGAGAATATTATGATTTTTAGAGATGCCACTATGAGAAGTCTATCATTTTTCTCCTTAAAACTTTTACATTAAAAAACTCATCAAGATGCTGAATCTTTTAGTAAAATATCTTTACGCGGAAATGTAAACGTTGTATGTCTATATATGACTAAGTGCTTTTTAGTATCAGTTGTATATGCTTTTATAGTAATTGGCACAACAGTATCATTGTTTGAATTATTAAACAACATACCAATAGTATAGAGCACGACTATTTTTTTCTCTTTAATGCCAGGTCGTACTAAAAAAGGCTTATCTGGTCTTTTAATCTTAATTTTTCCCTGTATATTCTTCGGTGTTATTATGCTAAAATAAAACTTATGTGGTCTTTGCCTTGTATTTTGAAGTAAAAAAACATAAGCATTTTGAGTTTCTGGTTTACCGCTCGCAGTTCGTATTATACTATAGGCCTGTCCATTTCTATCCACATTTAATAAAAACGCCTCTTTTTTACTACCCATAACAGATATAATTCCAATTAAAATAACAAGAATAAGTCCATACCCTATAATTTTTGGCCTAAAATATCTTGTTTTACCTTCTTGTCTTAAAATTTCACGTTCGCTAGACCAAACTACAAGACTTTCTTTACCAAGCTTGCCCATAACAGTAGTACAAGCATCGACACACTCAAGACAATTTATACATTCAAGTTGCAAACCTTTTCTTATATCAATATGTGTTGGACAAACCGTTACACAACTCTCACATGTAGTACACTCAGCATCAGACTCAATATTTTGAAGTTCTTTTTGTTTAGTAAATTGTTTTTCTTTTTGTTTATTATAAATATTACCTCCGCGATGAGGGTTATAAATAGCCATAATTGTATCATCATCATATAAAACAGATTGGACTCTAGAATATGGACAAACGTAAATACAATAATTCTCTTGTAAAAATATGATGTCGTAGACAAGAAATATTGCCACTCCTATTACCGTACCAAATAAAATCATATGACTACTTGGATCTTGAAGGTATTGAAAAAATTGTTGTGGTGGTACAAAAAACCACATGAAATCTGATGCAGCAAGTAGTGATAAAAATGTCCAGATTAAAATAGCTATAACCTTTTTTATTTTATTTTCAAGCTTGGACATGTCTGGATGATTTTGCTTATTTTTGACACGCTTTCTAAGTTTAAGCAATTTTGTTTCTATCAAATCGCGATACACGACACGAAAAATTGTTTGAGGACACAACCATCCACAAAATATTCTTCCTCCAAGAACAGTTAAGCCAAAAATGCTAATAAATGCAAACATAATTAAAAAAGGCATTAAATAAAACTGTTCTACATTAAATTGCACAAAAGCTAAATCCAATTTCATATCAACAAAGCTAAGCAGGAAAAAATGGTATCCGTTTATCGTAATCCAAGGTAATATTATCGTTATAATAGTTGCTAATACAAACATGTAAATTCGATATTTTCTCCAAGGAATAGGTTTTTTATTGATTTTTAAAGTCTTATTTTTCACTATTTTCCCCATTGGCCTGTCAATTTTAAATATGATTGTATCATTTCTATACTTATTAAATTTTAAATATTATTATATAATTTTTTTATTTTAATTATAATTCATAGCTATTTTGTTCTAAATACCATTCTTGGATATAATAACGAGTATGAATACAATTTTTATAGAGTTTAGAGATCCGTTATTTGGTGTTATCATCTTTTTTGTTATTGTTTTTGTTGTAGCTTTGTTTAGCTATTGGTGGGGACGTTTTAAAGCACAAGGGGATTATCGTCATTTAGATAAATTTTTACATAAATTTAGATCTCCTCCATCAAATACAGAATTAAAAAAACTAATCAGTTCTACTGCCGTTTCAATTGATTCATGGCTCTTACTTGCTGATTCATACTTTAAACATGGAGAATATAGCAAGTCTATTGAAATTTACCATGAACTCCTAGAACAAGACAAAAGTTCAATTGACAAAAAAGATATTATGTTTTTACTTGGTAAAACATACTTTAAGGCGGGTTTTTTAGAGCGCAGTAAAAGTATTTTTTTAGAAATCTTAAAACTTAGCCCAAGAACACCTCAAGCACTTCGTTATCTACTCCTTGTGTATGAATACTTAAAAGATTATCAAGAGGCATTAAGTGTTTTAGAGCCATTAGAGATACTTGGGCAAAATATTTTAAAAGATAAAACATACCTAAATTGCTTACTCATACTAAATGATTTTTCACTCTCATCTTTGCAAAAAGCAGAAAAATTAATACTGATTTATAAAAAACATCAAGAGTTAGCCTATCTTATTTTTGAATATCTATTTAACTTCTTTCCGAAATTAGCTTGGCAAAACCTTGACTATTTACAATGTGAAAAATTAAGTGACCTTTTTTGGAAACTACAAAAAAATACAATCAACTTGGATATAATTGTACAAAATACCTATTTAAGAGAGCTTTTTAGTGCTAAAGGATATATATCGCTTGAAAGAAATAGTCAAGTTTTTGAATTTGATATACTTATTCATCTTCATAAAAATAGTTATAACAAAGCTAAAATTAATTTTGAATATATGTGCGAGAATTGTAAGCAAATTTTTCCATTTGCTTTCCACAGATGCTCAAATTGTCATGAATTAAATACCATAATTGCTCAGCCAATTATATCAAAGGAACATCATGAAGCATTTGACTCTTTTTTGTGATGGGAGTGCACTTGGTAATCCTGGTGCTGGTGGATATGGAGCAATTCTGCGTTATGGTAATAAAGAAAAAATTATCAAAGGTGGTGAAAAATATACAACAAACAATAAAATGGAATTAACAGCTGTTATTGAGGGCTTAAAAGCGATAAAAGAGCCATGCTTTGTTACAGTGATATCAGATTCATCTTATGTTGTAAAAGGTATAAATGAGTGGCTAGATGGTTGGATTAGAAAAAAATTTAAAAATATTAAAAATATTGATTTATGGCAACAATATATACAAGTATCACACATACACAAAATCAAAGCTGTTTGGGTAAAGGGACATAATGGACATGAAGAAAATGAACGTTGTGATATAATAGCAAAGGATGAGGCTTATAAACAAAAAAATATGGTAGGAAAAAAATGTATAAATTAGAAGAGTTACTTAAATATGAATTTAAAAATCATGATCTCCTTATTGAAGCACTGACGCACAAAAGTTATAGGCAGTCCTACAATAATGAGCGTCTTGAGTTTTTAGGAGATGCTGTTCTTGATTTAGTAGTTGGGGAATATTTGTATAAAAGATTTCCGACTTCAGATGAAGGGATATTGTCAAAAATTAGAGCTTCTTTAGTTAATGAAGATGGTTTTAATAAGTTAGCACAAAATCTACATTTAGGGAAATTTTTACTAATCTCAAATGCTGAAGAAAATAACGATGGTCGCATCAAACCATCTTTATTATCTAATACCTTTGAAGCTGTTATGGGAGCTTTATATCTTGAAGCTGGTTTAACAAAAGTACAAGAGATAACTATAAAACTCATAGAAGAACAGTATCAAGAAATATCGCTTGATTCTTTATTTCGCGATTATAAAACATCTCTTCAAGAATTAACACAAGCGAGATTTGGAATTACACCAGAATACAAACTAATAAGCAGTAGTGGACCAGATCACAAAAAAGAGTTTGAAATTGCTGTTATTATACAAAATAAAGAGTATGCAAAGGCAAAAGGTAAAAGTAAAAAAATGGCTCAGCAAGAAGCTGCTTTTAAGACAATTGCGTATTTAAAAGGAAATAATTAGTGAATCAATTTGGACAACGCTTTAGCTTTTGCACTTTTGGAGAGTCTCATGGCATAGCGATAGGTTGTGTTGTTGATGGTGTTCCTGCTGGATTAACCATTGATGAAGAGTTTATACAGTCGGAACTAAATCGTAGAAAACCTGGAAAAAGTGAATTTGAAACAGCAAGAAAAGAGGATGATAAGGTTGAGATTTTAAGTGGTATTTTTAACAATATTTCAACTGGCACGCCAATTGCCATGATTATTTATAATACAAATCAAAAATCAAAAGACTATTCAAACATTAAAGATATTTTTCGCCCAAGCCATGCTGATTTTACATATTATAGCAAATACGGGATCAGAGATTATCGTGGCGGTGGGCGATCTTCTGCTAGAGAAACTGCTGCTAGAGTTGCAGCAGGTGCTATTGCAAAGCTTATGCTAAAAGAGTTACATGTAGAGATTTTTAGTGGAATATGTGAAATAAATGGTATAAAATCACGAACTCTTGATTATAATTATGCTAAGCAAAGTGTTATTTATGCACTTGATAAAAATATGGAAGAAAGTCAAAAAAAAGCTATTTTAAATGCTAAAAATAATCATGACTCTGTCGGTGGGATTGCTAGAGTAATAATAAAAGGTGTGCCAATAGGTCTTGGAGAGCCAATTTATTATAAAATAGACGCCCTATTAGCTGACGCTATGATGGGAATAAATGCAGTAAAAGCAGTGGAAATAGGCGATGGTATTCATAGCGTAAATATTTTTGGATCACAAAATAATGATGAAATAACTTCAAATGGATTTAAAACAAATCATGCTGGTGGCATCTTAGGTGGCATAACAAATGGTGAGGATATTGTAATAAATACCTATTTTAAACCAACACCATCTATATTTCAACCTCAACACACCATAGATAAAGATAACCAAGATATTGATTTTTCATTAAAAGGTCGTCATGACCCTTGTGTAGCGATACGTGGCAGTATAGTATGTGAGGCTATGGCAGCTTTAGTGGTGGCGGATATGCTTTTACTAAACATGGGCAGGGAATTAAGTGATTTAAAAAAATATTATTGAGGACGCCTTTAAATTTAGAACACCTCTATCTATTCGTATCTTAGTGCATCAATTGGTTTCATCTTTGAAGCTTTTCTTGCTGGCAAAATTCCAAATATAATTCCCATAAACATAGAAAAAAACAAAGCTATAATTATAATATTATAATCAATAATTAACTTAATATGTAATAAATGAGTGACTAAAAAGGTAATTCCAACACCAAACATAACACCTATAATACCTCCGATTGCAGATAAAACAACCGCTTCTATTAAAAATTGTATTAAAATATCTTTTGCCATAGCGCCAACAGCCATAGTAATTCCTATCTCTCTTGTTCGTTCAGTTACAGAAACAAGCATAATGTTCATAATCCCAATACCTCCCACAACTAAAGAAATAGCAGCGACAGCACTTAACATAATGGTTAAAATTGAAGTAATTTTTGAGATAGTGTTTAGTAGTGCGGTAATACTTCTAACTGAAAAATTATCGTTTTTTGCTAATTTTATGCCTCTTTGTTGTCTTAGGAGTTGCTGTATTTGTAATTTTGCCTCTTGCAATGGAACATTTTTTTTAACAGCCGCCATAATTAAATGAATATTTTCATTACCACTAATACGACGCTCAAACATTTTAATTGGCGTTAAGACTATATCATCTTGATCTGTGCCAAATGTATTTGCACCTTTTTTCTTAAGTAGTCCAATAACCATGCAAGACAAATTTTGCAATCTTATTTTATATCCAATTGGAGATATATTTAATGGAAATAATTTTTTATATGTTGTTTCGCCTAAAATACATACATCACGCCCAGCACGTAAATCTATTTTTGAGAAATATCTTCCCTCTTTTAACTTCCAATTTTGGATTTTAAAATAACCGTTGTCTACGCCACGTACATTTGTTTGATAATTATTACTACTTCTTAAAGCCGTCATTGAAGCACTCTCTACTGGTGAAATGGCACTAAGTGCCAAGATTGATTGTTTTAACACATTAACATCTCGCATATTAAATGCTTTTATAACGGTGGCTTGATTGCTAGGCCCTCCACGTCCAGGAATTATATACAACGTATTGCTTCCAAGTTTGCTAACACTATTGGTAATCGATCTACTAGCGCCCTGTCCTATATTTATCATAGCAATTACAGAAGCAATACCAATTACAATACCAATTACAGTAAGCAAAGAGCGAAGCCAATTTCTTCTTATCTCTTTTAAAGCCTGAATAAAAGCGTTAAACAGCATTAAAACTATCCTTTTGTATCACACCATCAAGTAGATGAATTATTCTTGAACCATATTTTGCAATATCTTCTTCATGCGTCACTAAAATAATTGTAATCCCATCCTTGTTAAAATTTTTTAAAAGTTGCATTATTTCATGCCCACGTTTCATATCCAAATTTCCTGTAGGCTCATCTACTATTAGCATCCTTGGTTTTGTTACTATTGCTCTTGCGATTGCTACACGTTGTTGTTGTCCTCCAGATAATTTATTTAGATTATAATAAACTCTATCTCCAAGTCCAACACTCTTTAGTGCCTCGATGGCTCTTTGTTTTCTTTGTTTTGCTCCTACACCAAGATATAAAAGTGGCATCTCTACGTTTTCAATTGCGGAACTTCTTTTTAATAAATTAAACCCCTGAAAGACAAAGCCTAGCATATAGCGTCTAAAAAGCGCTAATTGATCTTTTGATAATTTATTAATGTCAGTATCTAAAAAGATGTATTCTCCGCTGCTCACTGTGTCAAGTGCTCCTAAAATATTTAACAATGTAGACTTTCCACTTCCACTAGGTCCCATAATAGTAACAAATTCGCCAGTATTTATTTTTAAATTAATATCTTTTAATACTTCAACAGCCATGTCGGCTTTTCCATACGATTTTCTTACATGTGATAAAATTATCATGATTTTCTTTTTTGCATAATGACTATTAAATTATTTTTCTTTAATTTTTTAGAAGAGATTGCGCTCAAAGCCCCTTTATTTCCCAATATCTTAACATATATTTTAATTAACTTCTTATTTTTTAAAATCCAAATATGTGGTTTAGCATCAATATGTATAGTTGGCTCTTTAGCAAATCCAAAAACTTTTTTTGGATTTGATTTAATAGGTATGTATAAAAGTGCGGATCTAGGAACTATAAACTTATTTTTTAATACTTTCGTTACTATATTAGCATCCGCACTCATGCCAGGTCTTAATAAAAGTTTACTATTATTAACATCTAATTGAGCGATATAAGTAACAACACCATTTATCATTTGAGAATTTACACGAACTAGGTTGATATGTGCTTTAAATATTTTTTGTGGATATGCATCTACGCTAAATGTAGCGTCTTGTCCTTTTTTTACTTTCGCAATATCTCCTTCATCGATATTAACTTGTAGTTGCATTTTTTTTAAATTATTAGCAATTTTAAATAATATTGGAGTTTGAAAAGAGGCTGCAACTGTTTGTCCTGGATCAATATTTCTCACTAAGACCGTACCATCACTTGGCGAATAAATAGTTGTCTTACTGAGATTATATTTAGCAGAAATCACTCTTTGCTTTGCTTGACTTACTTGAGCTTTAGCAGCAACTACATTTGCTCGCGCTACAAGATAATTTGCCTTATCCATGTCCCATGTATTTTGAGATGGAAGTCCTCCATTGGTTTTTAATTTTAATTTTTTATCTCGTAAAAAAAGATCTTTTACTTGAGTAAGTTTAGCAACAACACTACGCAATGTTGCTTGTTGGACACTTAAATTAGCCAATGCTTCATTCATAGCACTTTCATATTTTATCTTATTAATTTGCGCAAGAATTTCACCCTTTTTTACTTTATCATTAAAATTAACAAAAACTTTACTTATAGTGCCTGAGACCTCTGTGCCGATTGAAACGCTTTGAGTCGGCTCTAAATAACCAGTTGCAAAAACCGTAATTGTAAGATTTGATTTTTTTAATGGTTTTGTTATATAGGTAATAACTGGCTTTGTATCATTTGATATAAAATACCAATAAAAAGCAGCTCCAAAAAAAATAATTAAAAAAATAATTAAAATTTTATATTTTTTTGATCTATTTTTATATCCGATTATGTTTTGCATATTTTGCATGTATATCCTTAAAAATTCAAAATAATATGTGATTTTACTACAATATTTATTGTTTTTCATACAATATAAAGTAATTTTTTGGCATAATATAGCCATTTTAATATTTGGAAGTAGTAATAGTGAGCGTAATAGCATTAAAATATAACAATAATATAATAGATCTTCAAACGGCAAAAAACTTAGGAATTGAAGCCGATACGATTGAATTAGATAATTCTAATGAAGCGTTAGAAGTTTTACGTCATTCAACAGCACACCTAATGGCACAGGCTATCAAATCTCTTTATCCTGATACAGAATTTTATGTTGGACCTGTTGTAAAGGAGGGTTTTTATTATGACTTTAAAACATCTCAAGCGATTGGAGAAGATGATTTAAAGTTAATTGAAAAAACCATGCTAAATCTAGCTAAGAAAAAATATAATATTATCAAATATGATATTTCAAAAGATGAAGCAAAAATAAAATTTGCAAATGATCATCTAAAACTTGCTGTTTTAAAAAATATTCCAAGTCAGACGGTATCTATCTATAAGCAAGGTAATTTTGAAGACCTTTGCCGTGGTCCGCACCTACCTAATATTGGACTTATTAGATATTTTAAGCTTACAAAAATTGCAGGTGCATATTTAGGTGGAGATTCAAAAAATGAGATGTTAACACGGATTTATGGCATAGCATTTGCAGATAAAGAGTCATTAAAAAACTATCTCGACATGATGCGTGAAGCACAAAAAAGAGACCATAGAAAAATCGGTGCACAGATGAAGCTTTTTACATTTCGAGAAGAGGTTGGTGCTGGCTTTGCTATTTGGCTACCAGCTGGAGCAAGGCTTCGCTCAAGACTTGAATCACTTTTATTTAAAGCTCATCGTAAGCGTGGATATGAACCGGTACGTGGGCCACAAATGCTCAGAAGTGATTTATGGAAAACATCTGGTCATTATCAAAATTATGGTGAAAATATGTATTTCACAAATATTGACGAAATAGAATTTGGTATAAAGCCCATGAACTGCGTTGGACATATTAAAGTTTATGAAACAGAGCTACACTCATATAGAGACTTACCTCTTAAATATTTTGAGTATGGCATTGTTCATCGTCATGAGATGACAGGAGCGCTACATGGGTTATTTCGTGTTCGTGAATTTACTCAAGATGATGCTCATATATTTTGCACAACTTCACAAATCCAAGAGCAGATAATTGAAGTTATAGATTTTGTTGATAAAATCATGAGTACGTTTGGATTTGAGTACAAAATGATGCTCTCAACCAAACCAGATAAGGCTGTTGGTGATGATGAAATCTGGGATATTGCAATATCAGCATTAAAAGGTGCTATGGACAAACATAAACTTTTTTATGAAATAGATGAAGGTGGTGGAGCGTTTTATGGACCAAAAATTGATATTAAAATCACTGATGCGATAGGTAGAGAGTGGCAATGTGGTACAATACAATTAGATTTTAATCTGCCAAATAGATTTAAATTGCAATACAACAATGAGGATAATGAAAAAATCCAGCCAGTTATGATTCATCGTGCCATTTTGGGTTCATTTGAACGATTTATTGGAATATTAACTGAACATTATGCTGGAGAGTTTCCTATGTTCATCGCACCAACACAAGTGGCAATAATTCCAATCGCTGACATACATCATGTTTATGCAAAAGAGCTGTTTGACAAACTGCTTGACATTGGAGCTGATAGTGAAATATATGATAAGAATGAAAGCTTAAATAAGCGAATTAGAACAGCAGAAAAAGCACGAGTTCCTATGATAATAGTAATTGGAGATGATGAAATGAAACATCACAGTATTGCTATTAGAGACCGAGTAAAACGTGAGCAATATAGCTTAGATGAAAGTGAGTTTATAATACTTATACAAACTAAAATTAATGAGGTAAATTTTTGAATAAAAAACAAAATCGTGTCATCATGAATGACGATATAAATGTAGCACAGGTGCGTTGTAACGTAGATGGGGAAGATTCTTTAGGAATTATAGCGACAGATGACGCTATGAAAAAAGCAAATGAGATGGGATTAGATCTAGTGCTTATCGCGCCTGGTGCCAAGCCTCCTGTGGCAAAAATTATGGATTATGGCAAATATAAATATCAAGAAGAAAAAAAATTAAAAGAACAGCGTAAAAATCAAACAAAAATAGATGTAAAAGAGATAAAGCTCTCAGTTAAAATCGCAGAAAATGATATTAGTTACAAAGTTAAACATGCACGTGAATTTTTATCTCAAGGAAAACATGTAAAATTTCGTGTTTTCTTGCGTGGACGCGAAATGGCTCACCCACAAGCTGCGAGAGAGGTATTGTTGCGTGTTTGGCCTATGGTTGAAGATATTGGTGTTATGGAAAAATCTCCTTCTTTTGAAGGAAGATACTACAACATGTATATAACTCCAATAAAATAATAACAATTTATTATATTTTATGATACAATATCCGTAGTATATTTGTGATATAGAGTACGATATCAGTTGATATTTTTTTTATTACAAAAGTATGCAATACAGACAAAAGGAGTAAGATCAATATGAAAAAATTATTTATATCAGCTATCATAGCTGTCATAAGTTTAGTTAGCTTCGCCAATGCGGCACAAAGTCCAATTGATGTGGCATCTATGAGCAATCCTAAGGGTAAATCAATACCAGCTTATCTAAGAGGTGCCTACGAAGACGTTGCAACTGCAACAGCTAACTTGAAAAAGGCTGGTTATACAATTGTTAATAAATACAATGTATTAGATGATGGAACAACTATTTTGTTTACAGATACAGCATTAAAAGAACAAGCTGCTAAAAAAAATCGTGGCTTTATAGCGGTGTTAAGACTATATGTTGATACGAAAAATAATCAAATAAGCATAACAAACCCTATTTATTTTGGTAAAGCTTTTATGCAAGATGACTATAGTCAATCTGTTTTTTATAATGAATTTAAAAAACTAACATCTACATTTGCTGGATTAAAAGGCTCTGTAGATAAATTAAAGTTTAATGATCTCTCAGGTTATCATTTCATGTTTGCAATGCCATACTATGAGGATTCACAAACAATAGGAGAGGGAACAGCCGCTAATTTACTTGCTAAAGTAAAGAGTTATCAGGGAGGTAAGTCATTTTTATTTAGTCTTAAACTTGCACAAAATACTTATCTAGTAGGTTGTAAACTAAGCAATAAACTTACAAAGTTTCCAACAAAAATAGGCTTAAATAATGCTTTAGTTCTTCCATATCTTATTCTTATTTCTAATGGTAAGGCAAAAATGTTAAATGCAAAATACTATTTAGCTATCAGTTATCCGCTTTTATCAATGGGTCAGTTTATGGTGATATCTTCAATTCCTGGAGATATTAACGATAATCTTTCTAAAATTTTTAAATAATTTTTCTCATATTTTATATGAGAAAATAATACTTCAATAAAATAAAATTTATTTAATATTTTATAAATTTTATTTTATTTTACTTATATCATAATTTACAATATAATATCATACTAAATTTTATTTAAGGAATTTCACATGTCTTTTTCTAAGGAAAAGAGAGCTGGTACTTTTAGCGGAATTATATTTGTTGCTTTAGTATCGGCAGCTGCTACTTATATCGCAGCTCTCTCGCCCATCCATCATCTTGGTATTTCGTCTTTGGTAATAGGTATCGCAATTGGTATCTTTTACGCAAACACTCTGCACAATCATTTCCCACCATCTTGGGAAAGTGGAATAATTTTTACAGGTAAAAAAATTCTACGCTTTGCAATCGTTTTTTATGGTTTTAGAATTACATTTCAACAAATTATAGCAGTTGGTCCAGAGGGTTTTTTTGCTTCATTGATTATGCTTAGTGTAACATTTTTATTTGCTACATGGCTTGGTATGAAAGTTTTTAAAATGGATAGAGATACATCAATGTTAACAGCAGCTGGTGCCGCAGTATGTGGAGCAGCAGCAGTTCTTGCAACTGAGCCAGTTTTAAAAGCTGAAAGCTACAAAGCAGCAGTTGGTGTTAGCATGGTTGTTGTGTTTGGAACACTTGCTATGTTTGTTTATCCTGCGCTATACGAAATGGTCATACAGCCAGCTACTGGTTTCTTGCATCTTACACCTGGACAGTTTGGTATATACGCTGGCTCAAGTATACATGAAGTAGCGCAAGTCGTCGGAGCAGCAGCTTCTATACCACATGCGCCAGCTATTTTAGCAGATAATGCTGTTATCGTTAAATTAACACGTGTTATATTGATTGCGCCTATGTTAATTACACTTGGCATCTATCTTTCATTTAAAGCAAAAAAAACAGGTGGCGAAACTTCTGGCATTAAACTTGTTATACCTTGGTTCGCTGTATATTTCATTATTATGGCTGGTGTACATTCATTAATACAAATATATACATCAGGCGCATCATTAAGTATTGCACATGCAATTAATAATACAATAGGACATCTAAATATCGTTGATACATTTTTATTAACTATGGCTATGACAGCGCTTGGAATGGGAACTAGGTTTGCAAAATTCAAAGGATTAGGTCTTGCTCCGTTATATACCGGTGCTGTTACTTTTGTATGGTTAATTGTTGGTGGATTTTTAGTTACTAAATTTGTAACGTCAGTTTTATAGTCTCTACATGTAAGGCCGCAATGGCTTACATGTAGTATATTGCTATCATAGAGCATACTTAAGTTTGCTCTATGATAGCAATACTTATCTTCTTCGATAACTTAATGCCTCTAATACATCATTTTTTGTAATTGTTTCATGCTCTTGTAAATCAGCTATAGTTCTGGCTACTTTTTGTACTTTTTTAATAGCTCTAAAAGATAGGGAAAATCTACTTATTGCACTATCTAAAATATCTTGTGCTTCATTATCTAAAATACAATATCTCTCTATTAGGCTATCTGATAGTTTTCCATTAAATTCATTTTGCCCGCGTTTTGACATAAAAGAGATAGCTTTTAGAACTTTTTCATGTAGTTCTTTAGATGTGATATCGCTTTTATCTTCAACAGATACATTTTGCATGGTAACTAACAGATCGATTCTATCTAAAAAAGGATCAGATAGCCTATTTTTGTATCTTTGTATCTCAAGATCACTACATCTACACTCTTTGTTTAAATCTAATAGATTTCCACAAGGGCATGGATTCATAGCGGTAACAAAAAGAAAATTAGCAGGATATTCTATTTTAGAATTTACTCTTGAAATTCTTATTTTATTATCCTCCAAAGGCTCTCTTAAAGCCTCAAGTATATTCTTTGTATAGTGCGGAAGTTCGTCGAAAAAAAGTATTCCATTATGACTAAGTCCAATTTCTCCGATTTTAGCGTTATATGAACCACCTCCAAAAATACTAGCAGCCGTTGATGTATGATGAGGAGATCTAAATGGACGCAGTGGTAAAAAGTCTGGTTCACATCCATCAAGTATTTGAAGCTTGGCGATATCTAAAATTTCATTAAAACCAAGTGGTGGAAGTATGTAGCGTAATCTTTTTGCTATCATAGATTTGCCACAACCGGGGCTTCCTTCAAATAATATATTATGATACCCAGCTGCAGCAATTAAGGCTGCTCTTTTAGCAATACTTTGCCCTTTTACCTCTTTAAAATCTTCATGATAGTTCTTAATATAATATAATTTTTTATCTGTTAATATAAAATCGTATTGTATGTCAGTTGGGGCTGAGGCTGTAAATTTGGCATCAGTATCTTTTAAAATCTCTAAAGCTTCATTAATATTAGAGACACCAAAAAAATTAACATTTTTGATTTTTGTTAATTTTTTTAGACTCTCTTTGGGGACTATAGCCTTATCAATTAAATTTTGATTTGCAAGTGATAATATAAGTGGAAAAAGATAGAGATTTTCTTTAACATTACCATTTAAACCAAGCTCTCCAAAAATAAACCAATCTGAAATATCTATATCTACATTATCCATAAGTAGTAAAAGAGCTATGCTTAAATCGAATTGACTGCCCTCTTTTTTTAAATCACTTGGACTTAAACTAATTACAAATCTTTTTGGTGGAAATGAGTATCCATTATTTAAAACTGCAGATTTCACCCGTTCTTTAGACTCTGTAATAGCTGTAGAAGCAATACCCACAATAATAAAAGATGGAAGTCCTTTAGTTAAACTAGACTCTACATGTACAACTTTTGCATCTATTCCTTCGTAAGTCGCACAGTTTACTTTTTTCATTATAAATTATATTTCTTTTCTTTTATTGCACGTTTATACTCTTTTTCAAATTTTTTACGCTTTGTATAAGATAGTTTCTCTATAAATAGTTTTCCAACTAAATGATCCATCTCATGTTGAATTGCAATACCTAATAATCCAGCAGCTTTTAGCTCTTTTTTATCCGCGTCTCTATTTTGATATGTAATTACTACCTCTTCGTACCTATCTACATCTTCATAAAATCCAGGAACGCTTAAACAACCCTCTTGATACGTAGTGTGTCCGCTTTTTTTAATAATTTTAGGATTGATAATCTCTAATAAATCATTTGGTTCTTGATTACCATCTTCATCTGGAAGATTGATAATCAGTGCATTTATCGCCATATTTACCTGTATTGCTGCCAATCCTATTCCATTTGATACCATCATAATTTCATACATTGAATCCAAAATCTCATGTAGTTTTTTATCAAAAATCTCTACATTTTCTGATTTTTGCTTTAATCGTCTATCTGGATATATTAATATCTCTAATTTCATTCATCTCTCTTGTGATGCTACAGCATAACTCAAATTTGTACTTTCATAAGCTTTATCCATAGCTTGTAATGCACTAGCCACTATCTCTTCAGATGATAGATTAGATAAAACAGGCATAATACCAATATTTACTGCTAAATTTATCTCTTTATCAGAGATAAAAAAGTTTGTATTATTGACTAAATCTACTAATCTTTCACTTGCTTTTATAGCATTATCTATATTTGTATATTTTAAAAGCATGATAAAAACACCATTGCCATAATGTGAAACAATATCACTTCGTCTTGATGTTTTTAGCAGTAATCTTGCTATTGTTTTTGTCATCAATACGATTGCCTGTTTGCTTTTTGTATTTTTAACCAAGGAGTGTGCGAGTTCTATTGTTATTACGCTACTTTGGTGCTTAAACTTATTGATTAAATCTATCT
This sequence comes from uncultured Campylobacterales bacterium, assembly GCA_964474335.1. GTDB lineage: Bacteria > Campylobacterota > Campylobacteria > Campylobacterales > Sulfurimonadaceae > Hydrocurvibacter. The sequence continues at coordinate 3,665 of CAYYRS010000018.1, read as the reverse complement.
CTTGCTCTAGTTTCATAAATAGATATCTTTTGTTATAAATACCATATTGATTATCAAAAATCGTTTCATTTTCTACATTCTTAACAATTTTTGCGGTTTCATCATATAAACTTTTAAGACTAGTTATCTGTTTTGTGAATATAGAATTTAATTTATTAATATCATACTCTAAAGAATCGATAATAGCTACGCTACTATTCACATCTTTATTTTGTGCCAACTCATTTTTTTTCTTTTTTAATATTTTATTCATAATAGATATATTTTTATATAAATCAGCAGATACTAAAAGAATATTTTTTACAGAAGTAAATCCAATTTTTAAATTTTTTTCTAATTCGATAATATTTGCATCATTGTTACCATCTTCAAGTTCCAGTATTGAGGCTATTTGTTTTTTAAAAATACTACTCTGATTTTCAAGCAATCTATCAAAATATAAAGAAAAATTACTAGGTATTTGTGGTAAAGAATCTTGCCCCAATGCCTGTAAAATACTTTTTGCATATTTTTCTATGTTCATAGGTGTATCATCTTCACCACTCTTTTTTTCATGAGGTGATTGTGGTAAATTTATACCAGCAATATTTCTACGCTTTCTTAATATTTTTGGCACTTAGAATCCTTTTTATTCTGATTCTTTTTTTATTAAAATCTCGTCAATTATACCATATTCTTTTGCCTCTTGTGCGCTCATAAAATTGTCTCGATCTGTATCTTCTTCAATTTTTTTAATATCTTGTCCACTATTTTCAGCCAAAATAGCATTTAATTCATGCTTCATTCTAATAATCTCTTCTGCTTGTATTTGAATATCAGAAGCCTGACCCTGTGCACCACCTAAAGGTTGGTGAATCATGATTCTTGCATGTGGAAGTGCATATCTTTTATTTTTGGCACCAGAGCTCAATAAAAAAGAACCCATAGAAGCTGCCTGACCAATACAAATAGTAGCAACGTCAGGACGAATATAGTTCATAGTGTCAAAAATTGCCATACCAGATGTAATAACCCCGCCAGGAGAATTGATATAAAAATAGATATCTTTTTGTGGGTCTTCTGCTTCTAAAAATAAAAATTGAGCGACAATACTTGAAGCCACAGCATCATTAACCTCTCCACTTAACATAACTATTCTATCTTTTAGAAGTCGCGAATAGATATCATATGAACGCTCACCACGTCCAGATTTTTCAACAACATAAGGAATATAACTCATATTATGCCTCTTTCATCTTATCGTTTAATAATCTTGAGAGCACTCTGTCTTCAATCATAGCCATCTGTACTGCTGGTAAATATCCAGATTTCTGATATTGTGCATACAACTCTTTTGGATCTTGACCTGTTTGCATAGCCTCATAATATAGTGTCTGCATAACCTCATCTTCTGAGACATTGATTGATTTTTCTTTTGCAAGAGCATCAATAATAAATGTAGCTTTTACACTATTTTGTGCATCTTCTCTGAAAGTCTCCCGCATTTCTTCAACTTTTTTTATATCATCTTTTAATTCTTTTAGTTCATCTTCTGTCATGGTTTGAGCTTTTTTATTTAACGCCATATCTATCTCTTGCTCCACTACAAAACTAGGTAAATCAAATATTATTGTTGAAACAAGCTTTTGTAATAATTCTGATTTTAATTTATCATTGTAGAGCTTATTTAATACCTCGCCTTCTAGTTGTGTCTTGATTTGATTTTTTAATTTATCTACTGTTGCGTCTTTAGTATCAGGAAGTAATTTTTTTGCCAATTCATCATCTAATACAGCTTCACTTTTTTCTTCAATAGAGTTTAATTTTACTTTAAAAACAACATCTTTACCTGAGAGATTTGCTTGTGTATATCCATCTGGAAATGTTACATTAATCTCTTTAGATTCGCCTTTTTTCATGCCAATAAGCTGCGTTTCAAAACCTGGTATAAATTGGTTTGAGCCAATTTCAAGCGAAAAATTATCTGCTTTTCCTCCATCAAACGCAACACCATTTAAAAAACCTTCAAAATTAATATTTGAAAAATCCCCATTAGCAAGTGTTCTATTTTCTTCTATCTCTTTTAATGGAGCTTGTGATTTTGCGATTTGTTTAACTCTTTTTATAACTTCTTCATCGCTAATCTTTGGTTTTTCAAATTCATCTACTAATTCATCGCATTTTGTTAATTCTATCTCTGGGCGTAAAAAAACCTTCACTTCAACTTCTATAGTATCATCTTTTTTATCAAGCTTGGTTATTTGTGGCTCACCTATGATATCTTCACTATTTATATCCATTTTTACAAGTGCATCATCTAACATATTTTGAATTGTTTTAGCTTGTGCGTCATCTCTTAACTTCTCACCATACTGTTTTTTAATAGCAGTAATTGGTACTTTACCTTTTCTAAAGCCTGCGATATCAGCGGTTTTGCTAAGTTCTTTAGCTATTATTTGCTCATTTTTATCGATCTCTTTATTTAAAATAACAGCTTCTACTATCACATTTGCAGTGTCTAATCTATTCGTTCTAATTTCCATTTTTTTCCTTTTTATGCTCTTTTTATAACACAACTATTTTATTTTATGTGATAATAACACAGTTTTTCCTAATATTAGCATAAGAGCACCTCAGGAGGTGTCCATTAATTATTTCTTCTTACTTATTATGGTAAAATACAATAAAAAAGAGAGTTTATGGCTTATTTTCCTGCTTATATACAATTGAGTGATAAAAATATTATCGTAGTTGGTGGTGGTGTGATAGCTTATGAAAAATTAAAGCATCTACTTGATTTTTCATCAAATATTATGATCATAGCTAAAGATGCTAACAAAGATTTAATAAAACTCTCAAATAAATATAATCTAAAAATCATAAACAGAGCATTTAAAAAAAATGATATTGCTAATTGTGATATAGTTATTGTTGCGGTTGACGATATATCTTTGCAAGAAAAAATATACATGCAAACAAGAGGTACGCATGTTTTGTGCAATACTGTAGATTCTATAAAATATTGTGATTTTATATTCCCATCATATATTAAAAATGGTGACTTGACTATCTCAATTTCTACTTCGGGCACCTCGCCATCTGTTGCGAAATATTTAAGAAGATATATACAGAATTTAATCCCGCAAGATATAAATATCTTTTTAAAAAAGATGAAGAAAATAAGAATAAAGTTACCTAAAGGTAAAAAAAGAATGGAACTTTTAGATAAAAAAGTACAAAAATATTTTAAGGATTTATCATGAGTAGAAAAATGTTTGTTGGATTAATATTAATTTTTATATTTTTAAGCGTTGTAGCCTTTATAAATGCCATGCCACAACATAAAAATGCAAGAATAGATAGAGCATTGAAGCCGTATATGCCTTTTACCCTTCAAAAGAGACTAGGTGGTCTAACTATTGTTAATACTAAAACAGGCAAAAAAGAAGAGCCAAGAACAGATGATGTTTATAAAAGATTAGATCAATTACAACAGCAGTGGGGCAAAAAACATCTTATGGTAAAAAATAATATTTTAAGTGTTGTTAATGATAAAAATCAAACAATTAAAAAGATACAAATTAAAACAAAAAAAGAGATGAAATTTATTCATCACTTTTTTAAGATTTAAAGAGAGTGTAAAATAAACTGTGTAAACCTTAAAAATTAGATTCAGTTGATAAAAT
>CAYYRS010000017.1:0-28312 GCA_964474335.1 uncultured Campylobacterales bacterium | reverse complement strand
AATTTGGTATAATATCAAAAAGCTGAGGATGAATTTACAGAAATATTCTGACACTGTCTTGTAAACCTAAGTCAAACCATTGTATCCACTGCCGTATGGTTACCTGGACAAAATAGTTATCGTGAAATATCTTCAGTTAGTAATACCAGAGATTTTCAAGCAAGACGTGCAAAAATTCGTTTTAAAGATGATAAAATAAATAAATTTGTTCATACATTAAATGGTTCATCTTTAGCAGTTAGAAGAACCATGGTAGCAATTATGGAAAATTTTCAAAATGAAGATGGAAGCATTACTGTTCCCAAAATTCTTAAACTGTATATTTTATAACTATAAAGGTGGCTTAAATGGCGGAAGATGAAGAAATAATTATTATTGAAAATATAGACAAGACAACAGAAGAAAATAATAAAATAAAAAAAAACTCTTCAAATAAAAAAAAATTTAATCGAAAAACGATAATTATTATTGCTACTATATCTATTGTTACAATCTTGATAGTAGCGCTAACTGTTATCATATTAATGCGTAGTAAAACTCTTCAAAAAAATTTACCTTTTACTAAAAAAGAGATAGTTAGAAAAAAAACTGTACTAAAAATTACACCTAGTAAAATTGAAAAGATGATTGTCAAAGCTAATTATCTATATAATCATAATAATAAACAAGAAGCATTAAACCTATATGAAAAAATATCCATTTTCAATGAAGCATTATCGAGATACAATCTAGGTGTTGCACAGTTAAAAAATAAACATTACAATCAAGCCTTAATAACTTTTCATCAAGCTATTTTAAATCATGAAAAAGTTTGCATGAGTGCTATAAATGCTGCTGTGTGTGCTTTACATCTACATGAACATGCTAAATTTAATTATTTTATAAATCTTGCATACGCATATCTTCCTTATGAGATAAATACTCCACTTTATTCATATTATTATGCAATTATCAAGTATTATAAGGGTGATTATCTAGAATCTTTATCGGCACTCAAACATCCTAATTCAGAAGATTACTATTCACAAAAACAGTTTTTAAAAAGTAAAATAAATTCATTATTTGGTAATTATAATAATGCAATTAAAAACTTTATAAATCCATATTCTCAAAAAAATGCATTATCCATTGGACTATTGTACGCTAATATGGGCGACTACTCATTAGCTAGAAAATATCTACAAGTTAATATAAATAAAACTAACAATACTTTAAGAAGACACTTAGCCTTAGCTCTCATAAATTTAAAAGATTATCAGTATCACGATACTTCAAAAGAATTAAAATATGTAGCATCTAAATATCCAAAAGTAATCTATCCTATTACCGTATATTTAAAAAATATTTTTACAGATCCTATTTTGGCACAAAAATATTATAGACATATATTAAATCATTCAATATCGATAAATTATGCTGAGATTTTTCATTTTGCGCCATATAAAATATTTAATGCTAATAACACTATTAAGGATATAAGAAGAGGTAATATTAATATCTACACAAACGATATTAAAAATGCAACAAAATATTTAAAGAAAAGTAAAGTTTTATCAGCCATAAATATTGAAATTATCAAAGCTATTAAACAAGCTATATATTTTAAAATATCAACTGCTAATCAAATTTTAAGTAATATTCAAAAAAGATATCCAAAAGATTCTGTTTTACAATATGACCTTGCCCTAACTTACGCACAGCTAGGAGATATTAAACAAGCAAATAAACATTTTACAACCTCTTATTATCTAGATTCTAAAAACTATCTCTCTGGTATTTTTGCTATGATGAGTGCAAAACTTTTACATAACAATAATACTCAATTTAATACAATCTTACGAAATAACCTAGCTAATGCAATTAATCATAAAAATACACTATTATATTCCATTTTAATAGATATAGTAAATAATAATTTACTTGGAGAATTACATATAGTAAATCAATTACAAAATAACAAATCTTTAAATCTTGCTATTAAAATAATGGTATTAAACCAATTAAATAAACAAAAGTCAGCACTAAAGTCAGCAAAACAATTAAGTCTAAAACTACCACATGATATCTTATCACAATTAATTTATATTAATGAAAAATTAAAAGACAAATCTAATATTAAATATGCAAGAGATACACTGTTTTTTATGCAACATCACACATTGAACTTTAATTCATTATATTACGGCTCAGCTGTTACGAGATATCTGTATATCTATCAAGCTTTATTCACAGGAACGCTCTTTCCACTACAACAGCAATTGCAAATTAAGCTACAAAGTACACCAGTTAAACAGTTAAAGAATGTTTTATATGCATCAGCATTAACTAATCTTTTCGCAAAAAAATATGAACTTTCTTATATGTTATTTAATCAATTAATCGATCAGTATAAAATACATGATGCTAAAACTCTGTTTTTAGGAGCTCTTGCTTCTATTAAAGCAAATCATCATGCCAATGCAACTATATTATTAGAATTAGCTATTTTAAACAACCCAAATAACTCAGCTAGTCATTATGCACTAGGGCTTTTATATTTGGAAAAACAAAATAATTTAGGTGCTGCAATTCAGTTTAAACAGATAAGGCCATCTTTTCAACCAAGCTATTTTGATTTTTATATTGACATTCATAAATTAGATTTACAATTTAGAGATATCTCTAAAAATTCTATTTAATCTTTTTTATGTTCATTAATATCTTTATCATGTTTTACCATACTAGCATCATCTTTTAGTTCATTTTCTATACCATCTACCACTGGAGAGAGTTTACTTGGCATATTGTTATCTTCTTCATATTTTTTAATAATATTACGCACCTCATTGCCACTAATATTTTCTTTATCATAAAGTAGCGATACTATACCCTCTATTGCTCCATTATAGAGTGATAAATTATTTTTAACAGTTTGATAATGCTCATCAAGGTTATTTTTAATAAACTCGTCCATCTCTTCAGACATCTTTTCACTAAATTCTCTTGGAGTAGTATTCATGCCTTGATTTATAAATGACTGACGTTGTTTTTCTAGTACCATCAATCCTGCAACATCACTCATTCCATATAATTGAACCATAGATTTTATGATATCGGTTGCACGCTCAAGATCATTACCAGCACCTGTTGATATATCCTTTAAAAATACCTCTTCAGCAGCACGCCCACCTAAAAGTACATCAACTTCTGCCCAAAGTTCATGACGCTGTGCCATAAACTTATTTTCTTCTGGAGTATTTAAAGTATATCCTAAAGCTGCTAAACCACGAGGAACGATAGAAACCTTTGATACTTTTTTTGCTCCATCTGTAATCTCTGCTATTAGTGCGTGACCGCTTTCATGATAGGTTACTATCTTTTTCTCTTTTGGATTAATGCGACGTGATTTTTTAGCGAGCCCAGCAATTGCACGCTCTACAGCTTCATACATATCAGACTGAAAAACAGTTTTTTTACTTACTCTACCAGCTAAAAGTGCAGCTTCATTAATGATATTTGCTAAATCAGCACCAGCTAGTCCAGCAGTTAAGCGAGCAATCTCTTTTAAATCAATATCTTTTGCTAATTTAACACCTTTTACATGTACTTTTAAAATTTCAATTCTACCTTCAAAGTCTGGCTTATCAACTAAAACCTGTCTGTCAAAACGACCAGGACGCATTAAAGCACTATCTAAGACTTCAGGTCGATTAGTGGCTGCTAAAATAATAACAGGTGTATTTGTTCCAAAACCATCCATTTCAGCTAGTAGTTGATTTAGTGTTTGTTCTCTCTCATCATTTCCACCCATCATTCCGCCAGCTGCACGACTTTTACCTATCGCATCAATCTCATCTATAAAAATAATTGATGGAGCATCTTTTTTAGCTTGTTCAAACAAATCACGTACACGAGCAGCGCCGACGCCAACAAACATCTCTATAAAACTTGAACCGCTAACTGAAAAAAATGGTACCTCAGCCTCGCCAGCAACTGCTTTTGCAAGCAAAGTTTTACCAACACCAGGCCCACCAACTAAAAGCACACCTTTTGGTATTTTTGCGCCGAGTTCTACATAACGACCTGGATGTTTTAAAAAATCAACAATTTCTAACACTTCTTCTTTAGCTTCTTGAGCACCAGCTACATCATCAAATTTTGTATCTGGTTTTTCAGAATTAATTAGTTTTTTAGAATTGCCCATACCTAAAATACCACCGCCCATGCTTTTTTGCATACGACCAGCAAAAAACATCCAAATTCCCATGATAATTAAAAATGGTAGCATCCAACCAAACATATCTGTAAACCAATTTGATTCACTAAAACCAGAATAAGTAACATGCTCTTTATCTAGCAAAGGGTATAACGAATCGTCACCTTTAATCGTTCTTGTTGTGTAAAGAGTAGTAATGCCGTTACTTACACCCTTAGCTTTTATAAAACTTTGACCAATTTCAACTTTTTTAACTTCTTTTGATTTTATTAATTGTTTTAATCGTGAATAACTAATACTCTTTTTTTGGATATGATTATTATTCATAGAAGAACCAATAATACTTGACGCACTTTCATTACCAACAAATGCTTTAAAAACTACTATTACTATAATGGCAAAAATAGCAAATGTTATTAATGGATTTTTATTAAAAAAATTATTATTTTGATTATTATTTCTGTTATTGTTTGAATCAGGTGTACCCATGATTTAATTATCCTTTTGTAAAATTATTGTTACCCATTCATCTTGTTCTATTTTTTCAAGTATCGTAAGAGATTGATAAGATTTTAAAATCTTTGATTGGTATTTTTGTAAAATCCCTGATAAAATCAATATCGCCTTTGGCTTTAAAATTTTAATCAAATCGTTCGCAATTAACTCTAAAACATCAGCAACAATATTAGCAACGACGATATCATATCTTTTTGTGGTTAATAAGATAGTGCCATGCCAAATATTTGTATAAGTTACTTGATTTAATTTAGCATTTTCAAGAGAATTTTTAATCGAAATCTCATCTGTATCACAACTATCAACTCTGGCTCCTAGTTTCATAGCGCAGATACCAAGAATTCCACTACCACAGCCTACATCGATAACATCGTCCTCTTTTTTTAGATATTTTGAGATGGCTTCAATACAACTCACAGTCGTAAAGTGATGACCTGTTCCAAAAGCAAGAGCTGGATTAATTATTATATTTACCATATCTTGTTTTGATTTTTCCCAAGACGGATGTATATAAAACTGTTTAATTTTAATTGGAGTCACGCTATTTTGATATTTTACAATCCAATCATCATTATCTTCTTTAGTTAAAACAAAATCAATAACGATTTGCTCACCCAGAGCCTTTTGCAATGCTTCTGCAAACTGTTCTATGCCCCAAGAAATTGTGCTTAAATCATCTTCGCTCCGAACAATAAAACCATCCTTAGTCTCTTCAAAACCAATTGGTAAAGTATCGCTTAAAAAATCGCTAAACAGATCATAATGCGATGAAACTTTTATTACCAATTGATTATAAAAATTTCCCATTATCCCTCAATGCCCATAACGGCAGATAGCTTTTCTTTTAAAATTTGTGGCGTAAAAGGTTTTACAATATAATTATTCACTCCAGCTTTTAAAGCTGTTATAACCTCTGCTTTACCACCTTCTGTTGTAACCATAATAATTGGCATATCCATAAAACGCTCATCAGCTCTTACCTTTTTCACAAGTTCCAACCCATTCATCTCAGGCATATTCCAATCAGTAATCAACATCTCAGTATCAGGATTTTGGTTTAAAACTTCCCAACCCTTCAGTCCATCCTCGCCCTCAAGAACATTTTTATAACCCAACCTAGATAAAGTATTTTTTATGATACGACGCATAGTGGAACTATCATCAACAACTAATAATTTCAATTAAAATCCTTTTTTTAGATAATCACAAATTTTAGCTAATAATAGCAAAAACTAGTTTGAAATAAGTTTAAAGCCAAAAACCTAAGCATAATGCTCAAGTAGTAATTTTAAATCTAATCTATTTTCATAAAATGCCTTACCAATGATAGCACCATAAACTTCATGTGTGCTATCTAGTTTTAAAATATCTTCACTATCTTTTACACCACCACTAGCAATAATACTTTTACCGCTAGCTCTTGCCATTTGTTGTGAAAAATCTACATTAACACCACTAAGTGTCCCATCTTTACCTACGTCAGTACAGATAATTGCTTCAATATTACTATCTTTAAATCTCTTAGCTAAATCAGTAGCCTTTATAGCACTTACATCTCCCCAGCCTTCAGTCGCAACCAAACCATTAACTGCATCTATACCAACAACAATTGGATATTTATCTGCCATCTTGCACACAAAGGTGGAGTCTTTTACTGCAATAGAGCCTAAGATTACTCTATTTATTCCTAAATCTAAGATTTTTTTAATTGTTTCTTCATCGCGAATACCACCACCCAATTGCAATTTTACATCACAGTTTTGTCTGATTTTGACAATTTGCTCAAGATTTTTAGGCACACCTGCAAAAGCTCCGTTTAAATCAACTACATGTATCCACGTAGTACCCATGTTTTCAAAATTCTTTACAAGCTCCCATGGTTCGTTAGAATATATCTTAGCACTATTCATTAAACCTTTTGTTAATCTAACTGCTTTACCATCTTTTAAATCTATTGCTGGAAATAAAACCATAACTCTCAAATCTCCTATATTTTTATAAAATTTTCTAAAATTTTTAATCCATTTATATGACTTTTTTCAGGATGTGATTGTATTCCCATTATATTGTCATGTGCTATTGCACTTGTAAATTTATATCCATATTCACTCTGTCCTATTATATCAAAATCATTATCGCATACAGCATGAAATGAGTGAACAAAATAAAGATAATGTGTTTTGTCTAAGCCGTTAAAAAGTTGATGCTTTGTTGTAAAAATTCTATTCCATCCCATATGTGGTATTTTAAGAGGATGAGAAAATTTGTATTTATCAAACTTTACTATTTTACCTTTTACAAGACCCAAACCTTGATAATTTCCAAATTCCGTACTGCTATCAAATAAAAGTTGCATACCTAAACATATTCCAAGTAAAGGTTTACCGCTTTTTGCAAATGATTTTATTGCTTCATCCATGCCGTTAGCTTTTAGATGAAACATGGCATCGCCATAAGCACCTACACCTGGAAGAATTATTTTATTATATTTGCTTAATTTATCAGGATCTGATTCAAGTGATATATTTTTACCAAGCTTTAAAAAAGCATTTTTAACACTAGCTAGATTTCCCATATTGTAATCAACAATAGCTATCACTCTTCAATCCTTAATTTAGTAAATTTTATATAAACTGCTAAGCTAACAATTAACATTGAAACACCACCTAATATATAAACAGAAAAGATAAGTTCACCAGGATCAGTAATCGCAAATTTAAATACCAACATTAATGCTTCAATGGATAATGCAATAATAATGGAACCTAAAAATCTAACCATGGTTTTATGTGGCCCTGAAATATTATGTTCTTTATGCCTACCCATAAACTCCTCTTCTATCAAAGTTTTTGCAAGATCAAAAATTGCTAGCGATAAGGTTAGCAAAATTGTAGAATTAAACATGTTTTTAATGGCAAAATGTGATGGCATAGCACCATGAAATACAAAACCATCCATAGCTTTTATAAAAAGCATTAAGGCGATGCCCATTAAAGCTGTTGAAAACAGTACATAAGAATACTTAAAAAAAGTATTAAAAAAAGTATCTGTTTTATTTAGATGAGAAATTTTTAATACTTGGCTAAGTGGCATATCTAAACATACGATAAATAATAAATTATCTTTATCATCATATATAGGCTGTGAAGCTGTAATTGTTAATTCATCACTAAGTAATGATGGATATGGGTCAGTAATCGTACATCTTTTTTCTTTAACAGCTCTATAATAATACGCCCTATCTGTTCGTATTTTTCCTACATCATCATTTATCGTTTTATCAAATGCAAATGATGGTGAAACTTGTACGCCTGAGCTATCAAGAACATAAACACCCTGACAAAATTCTAGCTCTGACTTTATCTTCAACAGATGCGATATAATCACATCTAACGAGAATGATGGTAACTTATTCGGTATATTTTTTGAAAATAAATAGCAAAAATAAGCCCTCGTTTTAGTACGACTCTCGGAAAAATTTTGAATATCTAATGCAACCATAAAGCAATACCTTTTTTGTTTTATTTGAGATTATACCAAATTAGCTATAATTACACTAATGAAATATATATATAAACATATTGCCATCATCAGACTCTCTGCTCTTGGGGATATTATAAATGCCACGGTTATATTGCAATTTATCCATCAAGCATATCCACATCTAAAAATTGACTGGATTTGTGAAGAGGTTTTTGCACCGCTACTTGATACTCATCCGTTAATAAATAAAGTATATACAGTTAATTTAAAAAAGCTAAAAAAAGAGAAAAGTTTTAAATTTTTAATGCAAATGGTATTAAATTTAAAAAAACTGCCGAAGTATGATATGATAATTGACATACATGGTTTATTAAAATCTGCAATCGTAGCTAAACTTACTAAAAATAAAATTTACGGCTATGATAAATATAATGCAAAAGAATCAATTGCGTCCTATTTTTATACTAAAAAATCACATTTAACGTATGAAAGCAATGTTATAAAACGTAGCATACATCTTATTAATGATATTTTAAATTTACATGTAAGTGATATGATGATACGCAATAAAAAACCAACCCTACCTATGTATGATAAACTAATACCGATGCAAAAAAAATATATAGTTTTTATCATAGGGGCTTCATATAAAAGTAAAATTTATCCAATAAAAAAGATATTACAAGTATGCAACGCTCTTACATGTAAAGCTTATATTGTGTGGGGTAATGAGCAAGAAAAAGAAGATGCACTTTTTATAACAAAGCATTCTAAAACAGCGCAACTTTTAAATAAGTTATCCTTAAAAGAGTTGTGTGCGTTAATCTCACATGCAAGCCTTGTGATTGGAAATGACACGGGACCAACACATCTTGCTTGGGCATATAATATTGCGTCAATTACACTGTTTGGTCCAACGGATGAAAATATGATATTTACAACTAAACAAAATATTGCAATTTGCTCAAACTCAAAGGTAAATGCTTTACATGTAAATAAAAATGATTTTTCTATTAAAGAGATAGATCCAAATACTATAATTAATAAAGCTAAGGAACTTCTAAAATGTTAAGTTTTTATGTATTTTTATTTATTGAAAAATTTTTGATGGCTTTGCCAAGAAATATAAGAAGAAAATTCTTTATAAAACTGGCTAATCTTGCCTATTCTCTTAATAAAAGATATACAAAAGTTGCACGTCAAAACTTAAAATTTATCTATGGTGATACTACTCACGAGGATTTTATAAAAGATGTTACAAAACATTCTTATCAAACATTGGCACTAAATTTTTTATATACTATCGAAGGGCATCATTATAATGTAGATAAAATTGCTAAAAATGTAAAATTTGAAAATATTGATATAATCAAAAAAGTTCAAAAACAAAATCGTCCCATTATCTTTATCACAGCACATTACGGAGCATGGGAGCTTGGTGCTCAAATGTTAAGTGCACGCATCACACCACTCACAGTTGTCTATAAAAGCATGAAAAACAGATACTTCAACAATTATATCCTATCAGCACGTTCAAAATGGAGAATAGATTATGTTGAAAAGCATGGTGCCGCAAAAAGCATGATTAAGCGACTTAAAAATAAACAAGCTGTTGCGTTTTTAATAGACATTAATGTAAATGAAAAAGATGGACTTAGAGTTGATTTTTTAAACCATCCTACACTTCAAACAAAAATTACAGGTTATCTTGCAAGAAAATTTGATGCAGCAATCATCCCGATACTTATTCACGCAGATGATGAAAAAACTATGAACTATACTATTAAAGTTTATGATGAGATCATAGTACCGAGAACAGATGATGCAAATTATGATATCTTAACCTCAACGCAAAAACAAGCCAATTGGCTCACTAAAGAGATATTTAAAAATCCAAAACCATGGTTTTGGATTCATAGAAGATGGAAAAATGATTATGGTGAGATTTATAAAAACTAATATCTTATAATTTTATCTCTCAACCATTGATTTTTTCTCCACCAACCTCATAAGAGCTAGAAAAAAAGATGTAATAGCAGGTCCTAAAATCATACCCCAAAAACCAAATGTAGCAAGTCCAGCAATAATTGCAAAAAAGATAATTAGCTCGTTAAATTCAATACTTGATTTGATTAGCCTACGATTAATCTCTTTTATAATAATAGGCTTAATAAATGTATCAGCAATAATTGCAATTACAACAACAGAATACAGAGCAATAAAAATTGCACTATGAGAATTACCTATACTAAATTCATATAACATAAACGGTAACCACATTATAATACCGCCAATTACTGGAATTAAAGAGCTAAAACCATACATAATACCAAATAAAAGACCGTTATATCCTAAAAAAGATATAGCCACACCAAATAATGTACCCTCAAAAATAGCAGTAGCTAAAATAGAATAAAATACTGTACTCATAACAGAAGATAGCTCATACATAATTAATTTATTATCATCATCTGAAAATCTGACAACTTTTTTTATAAAATCTATAATCACTACACCATAATATTGTGCAAAAAAATAAAATATAATGATTAAAAATGCATTTTTTAAAAACCCTGCACTATAAACTCCAACCGTTCCTGCTAATGACAACGCCTTTGAAGCTAATTCATTAATTGGCATGCTATTTACAATATCTTTTATATATGGTTTAAAAAAATCCAAATATGATGGCGGATGAAGTAAAAATTGTTTTATTACTTCAATTATTTTAGTAACTATTTTTGGATCTAAGTGGTTTAATTCTAAAGTAAAATTTGCTAAAAAATACCCTAAAGGAACAAAAAATAAAATAGCTAATAGTGATGTCGTCAAGATTATACCGATAAGTTTAGATTTTGTTATCATTGTAAAATAAGATTGGATTTTTGCAGTGGATATTGCTAATAATGCGGCAATTAAAAGAGTTAATAAAAATGGCTCGTAAAGAAGATACATCCAATAAAAAGAAGCGCCAAATATAATAATAAGAAAGTATTGTGGTTTTATCAAAATAAGCCTTCTTGTTGTGTTTTAAATTTTATAGCATCAAAAGTTTTATTTGTTGCTAATCTCCCTTTTGCTGTTCTCTCTAAATATCCATTTGCTATTAAATATGGTTCAAATACATCTTCAACTGTTCCCTCATCTTCACTCAGTGCAGCAGCTATTGTGCTAAGTCCGATAGGTCGTCCTTTTGAGGCTGCCAAAAGCTTTAATAGTTTAATATCCATCTCATCAAAACCATGAGAATTAATGCCAAGCTCATTTAATGCATAGACGGTTCTATCATATCCGATATTTTTTTCATCTACAACTTCGGCAAAATCTCTAACACGCCTTAAGAGTCTTAATGCAATTCTAGGTGTTCCTCTGCTTCTTTTAGCTATCTCTAAAGCTGCGTCTTTGTTTATCTCTTTATCTAACTTTTTTGAAGCTTGAACTACAATTTTGGATAGTTCGTCAACAGAGTAAAAGTTCATTCTAAAATTCATACCAAATCTATCACGAAGTGGATTT
Source organism: uncultured Campylobacterales bacterium (assembly GCA_964474335.1). Taxonomy (GTDB): domain Bacteria; phylum Campylobacterota; class Campylobacteria; order Campylobacterales; family Sulfurimonadaceae; genus Hydrocurvibacter. Next base: position 16,602 of record CAYYRS010000017.1, on the reverse strand, counting down.
GACAACATACCTGCACGTGTTGTAGCGCCAATTAAAGTAAAACGAGGTAGATCAATTTTAACAGTTTGAGCAGCTGGACCACTACCAATTATAATATCTATACGAAAATCTTCCATTGAAGAATATAATATCTCCTCTACTGCTGGAGAAAGGCGATGAATTTCATCAATAAATAGGATATCTCCCTCTTGTAAGTTAGTAAGTATTGCAGCTAAATCGCCACTTTTTTCTATCATAGGAGCCGCGGTTACTTTCATATTTGCATTCATCTCGTTTGCAATAATTAAAGCCAAGGTAGTTTTACCAAGCCCTGGAGGTCCAAAAAAAAGAGTATGATCAAGTGCCTCGTCACGCTTTTTACTAGCTTGTATAAAAACTGAAAGATTTTTTTTGATCTGCTCTTGACCAATATATTCTTGCCAGATATTTGGTCTTAGTGTTGTCTCACTTGTTTCATCAGATTCAAACTTTTCAATCTCTACTAAACGCTCCATAACATCTTCTTAATAGATATATTTTTCATCTGGAAATTTTCTTGATTTTACCTCTATGGCATATGTTGCTATTGCATTCTTTACCAAAGTTGCTCCATCTAAATATTTTTTAACAAATTTAGGTGTAAAGCTTTCAAATAAACCTAGCATATCAGAATACACCAAAACTTGTCCATCAACGCCACATCCAGCACCAATCCCGATAACAGGAATATTAACACTTTTAGCAATTTTAGTTGCAACTTCCGCTTTTACACCTTCAATAACCATACAAAATGCGCCAGCTTCTTGCATGGCCTTTGCATCATCAATTAAAGCTAAACTACCTTGTTTATCCTTGCCTTTTACCTTATAGCCACCCTCACTTCTCACAGATTGTGGCAAAAGTCCGATATGCGCACACACCGCTATGCCATTTTTTACTAAATATTTTACAATCTTAGTATGAGCGGCATTAACCTCTATTTTAATGGCATCAACATCTGTTTGTTGAAAGATCTTGATTGCATTTTTAAACGCTACTTTTTTATTTGAATATGTTCCAAATGGCATATCACAAATCACAAAACTTGATGGAGAGCCTTTACAAACTGCTTGGCTATGATAAATCATCTGGTTTAATGTCGCACTTATTGTGTCTTGCTTGCCTGCAAAACTCATGTTCAAACTATCGCCTACAAGTAAAATATCTGCGCTTTGTTCAAAAAGTTTTGCAAAAAGTGCATCATAAGCCGTAATCATAACTAATGGTTCTTTTCCTTTAGAATTTAAAATTTTTGAAATTGTCATCTTCTTAATCATAATCATTCTTTGTAAATATAGTCTAGAAGAAGTTTAACTAAAAAATGATATAATACAGATTAAGAATTATAGAGTGCTTCTAACAAAACATTTATATCAAGGAAAAGCTACGCTATGGGAGCAAGACAAAATTTAGAAGAAAATTTTGATTTTGAAATTGTTGATGAATTTTTAGAACATTTTAGTGTCATGCTAGATATCATGGAATCTTTAATAATTACATTAGAAAAACCTGACAACTATGCTGAAAATATAAATGAACTATTTCGTATATTTCATAACTTAAAATCTGCATCTTCTTTTTTAAAATTGCAATCAATTATGAGATTAACAACCTTTGTTGAATCCTATTTAGATCTATTAAGACAAAGTAGTGGACCTGCAAATGACGAAGTTGTTACTTGGTTGCTTCAAATAAATGATATGTTAGTTTTGTGGTATGATGATTTAAAACTTGACAGAGAATTATCAAAAATCAACTTCTCGCTATTAAAATTACCAGACATGGATATAACTTGAAAAAACTTGTAGCATATATAACATCTTGTTATCCAGAAAAATCATTTAGTATAGATTTAGCGTTAGCTTTAAGTGAAAGTGGAGCCGATAGTATTGAGCTTGGCATTCCATTTTCAGATCCAGTTGCAGATGGTGTAGTTATTGAAAAAGCTGGACATAAAGCATTACAATATGGTTTTAAATTTAAAGATATTTTAGATATTTCAAAAGAAATTGCCTTGCATGTAGATACCTTATGGATGGGATATTTTAATCCTTTTTATCAATATAATATAAACAAACTATTAAAAACAGCGAGTCAACTACATGTAAGTGGGCTTATTATTCCAGATTTACCTCATGAAGAAACACTCTTATATAAAGATATATTTAATAAATATAATATCTCAAATATCACTTTTGTTGCGCCAACTGATTCGAAGGCTAGAATTAAAGAGATAACAAAACATGCTAAAAAATTTATATATATGGTCGCATATGCTGGCATCACTGGCGCAAAACAAACGGAAAATTTACAACCGTTTATTGAATCTATCAAAGAATTCACAAATACACCAATTTATGTTGGTTTTGGCGTAAATGAAAAAACAGCAAAAAGTAAAGTTAAAGATGTAGATGGTGTCATTGTTGGTTCTGCTTTTATGAATATTATTCTTAATGACAGCATCAATTACTCACAAAAGATTCAAAAATGTTCAAAATTAGCTTCTGTTATTAAAAATAATATAAACAGTTAATTAATTTTTAGATATAATTGCAAATACTTAATTTAAGGGGCTGACCTGGCTTCGACAGGATTTAGTAGCTTATGATTGCATGTCGGACTGAGCATTTCCGTTAAGCGGCTCAACTTGCTTAAACGCAAACAATACAAATTACCGCCCAGCTTTAGCAGTAGCTTAAGTTTTACCCCCTCTTAGAGGACGGGCTGCTTCACTTGCGGATTCTAAATAAGCAAGATTTGAAGTATAACCATTTATTTAGATATATCTTGAATTTGTCTCAATTTAAGATGAATTCTTGAGGCTCGCTTTGCGTAGTTTTGCAGATTGTGTGAAACAAAGTTAAACTAAACAATCTCTCTAAACATGTAGATGTCATAAGTAGCTAAGTTTTGGACATGGGTTCGATTCCCATCAGCTCCACCAAAATTCATCTAACGGTTTCCTAACATCGATAAAAAAGATATCAATATTTCACAAAAAGGTATAAAAATGATTGAAATATTAAGCGTGATTATTGTTATATTGTGCATTGTTATCATATATATTTATAATAAACTCAATAATCTTGTAAATAAAAAAAATATTGAATTAGCGACTTATAAGGAAAAAATATCGTATTTAGATAATACACTACAAAAAGTAAACAGCTTAGAAGCTACATTAAATAAAAAACAAAATGAACTTACAGATACTAAAGAGGAATCTTCTAAATATAAAACATCACTCAATGAACAAAAAGAAAAAAATAGTGAATATAAAGAAGAGATACGACAACTAAAAATTCAAAATGCCGAATATAATGATGAAATAAAAAATAATCAAGCTACTATTTCTCAACTTAAAACACAACTAGAAGAACAAAATAAAGCTATGCAAGAGAAGTTAAAACTTTTACAAAATGGTGAAGAAAAATTAAAAGTAGAATTTGAAAATTTAGCAAATAAAATATTTTATAACAATAGTAAAAAATTTACTCAACAAAATCAAGAAGGTTTAGGACTTATTTTAAATCCCATGAAACAACAATTAACAGATTTTAAAAAAAGAATTGAGGATATATATGATAAAGAAACCAAAGACAGAAGTGCATTATCAGCTGAATTAAACATGCTAAAAGAGTTAAATCAAAAAATGACCACAGAAACATCAAATCTTACAAATGCGCTCAAAGGAGATAGTAAAAAACAGGGTAAATGGGGTGAGATGGTACTTGAAAATGTACTGGAGAGTTCAGGATTAAGAGAGGGGCATGAGTATAAAAGAGAAGTAAGCCTAAGAGATAACGAAAATCAACTTTTTCGTCCAGATGTCATCGTTTATCTGCCAGATAACAGACACATAATAATTGATGCAAAAACATCATTAACGGCTTATAGTGAATATATAGCATCTGATGATGAGATACAAAAACAAAACTATCTTAAAAACCATATAAAATCTATAAAAGAGCATATAAAAGAACTTAGTAATAAAAAATATGAAGAGTTACAAAACTTAAATAGTTTAGATTTTATTTTTATGTTTGTGCCCATAGAAAGTGCTTTGTTATTAGCTCTTGAGCATGATGTAAATTTATATGATGAAGCTTTTAAACAAAAGATAATCTTAGTTAGTCCAACTACTTTGCTCGTAGCATTAAGAGCAGTTGAAAACATATGGAGATACGAAAGACAAGCCCAAAATATAGCCGAAGTTTATAAAAGAGCGGAAGAATTGTATAAAAAGTTTAATGGTTTTGTAGAAGATTTAAAAAAGATAGGCAGTGGATTAAAAACCGCAAACGATAACTATCACGAAGCCTTTAAAAAATTAAGCGAAGGCAACGGTAATCTAATCAAGCAAGTAACAATACTCAAAAAAATCTCAAATATAAAGCCCAAAAAAGAGATAGATAATACTTTAGTGGATACTGCTATGATAAATAGCCTAGAAGATAACCAAGGAAAAGGCAATGGCTAAGAAAAAAGTTCTTTTTGAATGTCAACATTGTGGATTAACTACTCCAAAATGGATGGGAAAATGTACAAACTGTGGTGCTTGGGATTCATTTATTGAATTAAATGAAAAAGAACAAGAGTTTGTTAAATCTATCTCATCTTCGCGTAATTTACAAACAAAGGCTATATCTATTTTAGATGTTGTAGATACTAAAGTACCAAGATATTCATCATTAGACAAAGAATTAGATACAGTTTTAGGAGGAGGAATTGTTCCTGGTTCTTTAACTTTAATCGGTGGAAGTCCTGGTGTTGGAAAATCTACATTACTCTTAAAAATTGGTTCTAATTTAGCGTCAACTGGTAAAAATGTTTTATATGTAACAGGCGAAGAATCACAAGGTCAAATTAAAATAAGAGCCAACAGACTTAATGCAAATGAAAAAAATTTATATCTGTTAAGTGAAATTAGATTACAACAAATTCTTCTAGAATTAACACAAAAAAGATATGATTTTATCATTATAGACTCTATTCAAACAATTTATTCTGAAGATATCACTTCCGCACCTGGTTCAGTTACACAAGTTCGTCAAGTTACTTTTGAACTTATGAGAATAGCAAAAGAAAAAAATATTGCTATTTTTATTATCGGACATATCACCAAAGAGGGTTCAATTGCAGGACCCCGTATTTTAGAACATATGGTTGATGTGGTTTTATATTTTGAAGGAGATTCATCACAAGAGCTTAGAATTTTAAGAGGATTTAAAAATCGTTTTGGACCAACAAGCGAAATTGGAGTATTTGAGATGCAAAACTCTGGACTTTGTAGTGCAAAAGATATCTCTTCACGATTTTTTAACCGCGATGCATCTCAGCCAGGCTCCGCACTAACTGTGATAATGGAAGGTTCTCGTCCTATAATTTTAGAAGTTCAGGCTTTAGTTTCACAATCGCACGCATCAAATCCAAAACGACAAGCAACCGGTTTTGATAACAACAGATTAAATATGCTTCTTGCTTTGCTTGAGAGAAAACTGGAGATTCCATTAAACGGTTATGATGTATTCATAAACATAACAGGTGGTATCAAAATTACAGAAACTGCAGCAGATTTAGCCATTCTTGCTGCAATAATTAGTAGTTTTAGAGACAGAATAATATCTAAAGAAACTATTTTTATTGGTGAAGTTTCTTTAGTTGGGGATATTAGAGAAGTTTTTCAAATTGATGCAAGGTTAAAAGAAGCAAGTTTACAAAATATATCAAAAGCCTTAATTGCAAAAAAAAATATGGAAGATTCTACTATTAAAACTTATGTTATTGATGAAGTTACAAAACTTTTTGAATGGTTTTAACTAAAGAAACTTCTTGCAAAATTCCTAATAAAATAATGATATATCTGCTATAATATCAAGATTTTAAAATAGGATAATAATTTATGATTGACGCACAACATAGAGCAGAAGAGAGATATTCAAAACTTTCTTTAGCATACGAAACAAAACAAGAGGAGCAAACGGTGACCTCTATTGTAAATAATACAATTAAACAATATAAAATAGAGCCAAATATTTATACATGTACGCTAGGGGGCACAAAACAAGTATTAGTGCTAGAATATCATGATGATTATGATAGAGAATCTGGGACTATTTTTGATTCTATTTTAAAGCAATTATCTATCACCGCTTCTTAAAGATTTAACCATAAAGGAGGAATAATTTTGATGAATTTAGAAGATTTTGCACAAGGAAATACACTATTTAAAGATGTGTATTTTAAAAAACATGAAAAAGAGTTGCTTGAATTAGCACATGAAGGGCAATCACCAAAAGCTCTTTTTATTGGTTGTTCTGACTCTAGAGTGATACCAAATGTAATCTTACAAGCAAAACCAGGTGACTTGTTTGTTGTTAGAAATGTTGGTAATTTTGTACCTCCTTTTAAAGAAGATAATGATTTCCACTCTACAGCATCAGCTATAGAATATGCCGTTAGTGTATTAAATGTTAAAGATATTATTATTTGTGGGCATAGCGATTGTGGGGCTATCAAACATATTTTCATGCCTGCTTCTAAATTGGATTCATCATTTATTCATACTACAAATTGGTTAAAATTAGCACAAAGAGCAAAATCGATGGCAATGGTTAGCCTAGGAGATGATGCAAATACAGAAGATTTATTAAGAACAACTGAAAAATTATCTATTATCACACAACTAGATAATTTAATGACATATCCTATCGTAAAAGAACGTTTAGATAACGAAACACTACATATACATGGATGGTATTATGATGTAAAGAGTGGTAATATAGATTATTATGACCCAGAGGTATATAAATTTTTACCATTAGAGTCTAAACAGGTATAGATTAATGGCACCTCTAAGAATATTAGAGTTTTTAGAGGTACTCTCAATATAAATTATATAATAAAAAATTAAAAATTTGATATAATTATAACTCAAGAGTACCTCTACAAACAAAAACCATCTATTAAAAAGGAGTTTTTATGGCTGATAAAGAGAAAGAAGAAGAAATACAAAAGCCAAAAAAGAAAAAATCAAAGGCTTTGTTAATTATAATAATAGTTGTTATTTTGCTTATTATAGTTGGAGTTGCTATTGTATTTATTTTTATGGGTAAAAAGAAAAACAATGAGGCAAGCACACAAAAGATACATCGTCATATAAATGTATCAACTACAAATAATAGTAATTCGGTTTCATTGGCAAAAATTGGAATTTTATTTCCATTAGATACTTTTACTGTTAATCTTATAAGCAATAGTAATAAGCAACGATATTTAAAAACTCAAATGTCATTAGAACTTAGCAATAAAAATCTTGCCATTGAACTAAATGCTAAAAAAGCAGTTTTAAGAAACAAAATCATTGGAGTACTATCTTCTAGAACATTTCAAGAAATATCTACAATTAAGGGCAAAAATAAACTAGCCCAACAAATTACCAACGCATTAAATCCAATGCTTAGCGATGGTACTATCGATGGTGTTTTCTTTACCCATTTTATTATTCAATAATGATAGGAATAGATATTGTTAAAGTTGATAGAATTAAAAACTTTATGGATAAATATGGAAATAAAGGTTTGAAAAAATTTCTATTAACCAATGAAATACAACTTATCAAAAATGCTAAAAATGTAGCTGGTTTTTGGGCAGCAAAAGAGGCATGTGCAAAGGCACTGCAAACTGGTATTAGTAAAGAGTGTACTTTTAAAGATATTGTTATTACAAAAACAACTAAAGGCGCACCTCTTATATCTCTTAGTCAAAGAATTATAAAACAATTTCAAATCACAGATATTTCTCTATCTATTACGCATGATGGTGAATATGCTATTGCCGTTGTTGCTATACAGACCTCTTGCTTAAGTAAATGCGAGTTTAAAAATAGTGCCTTTTTTTAAAGTAGAAATAACATCAATCTTTATTCCCTCTGCATCACATATTTTTTTTACAATACTAAGTCCAATACCAAAGCCACCAGCTAAATCAGAATTTCGTCTATAGAGCTTAAATATCTCTTTGAGATTTTTCTTAGCTATGCCTATTCCTTCATCTTGCATAGTAAAAATTTTATTTTTCAGTTGTATTGTAATTGTTGTATCTGGCATCGAATATTTTATAGCATTTGATAAGAGATTAGAAAAAAGTAATCTTGCTTTATCAGCATCTATCTTTTTATCCAAATTATCTAAGTTAGCTATCACTTTGATACGCTTTACTTGACACAACTGTGCATAGAAATTTATTATCTCTTGTATAATAGTTTTTATGTTAATGATGGAAATTTCTTTGGTATCAATAGAAAAATTCAAATATGCGAGTGATTGATAGATAGTATATAACTGCTTTGTACTAATAGAAATATTTGTTAAAATTCTTTCATCATAAATTTTTTTTTGTAAAATTCGTTTTGTACTCATTTGAAGTGCAGTTATTGGTGTGTTTAATTCATGAGAAATATCTTGAATAAACTGTTCAATTTGATGCACTTTTTGATTTATAGGTTTCATAAAAAAACCAGCAAGTATCCAAGAAATAAAAGTGATGGATAAAAAGAGAAACAACATAGCTATAATAATCTCTTGCTTTAAGATTGATAATTTCGTATTATACTCTGAAGTTTTAATAATGACATATTTTATATATAAATGATCTTGAGGTGATGGTGAGATTAGAATTTTATAACCATCTTTATCAAAATAACTATCTTTATATCTTTTAGTATTTTTCGTAGACACTAAAGTAAAACTATATCCACTTTGCAATGTTGGTAATAGCAAATCTCTATCTTTCATTTCTGCATTAATAATTAGGCCACCAATTACATCTGCATAATGTTGCATTTTATAATATATTGTATTATTGAGCGAATTTTCTTGGGCTTTATAATACCAAAATCCCAAAAGTATAACAAATAAAAATGATGAACCAACATATAGAGATAAAAATAGATAAAATGATTTTTTTTCTAAACTATTCAAATTTATATCCCTCACCTCTAATATTTATAATATGCTCTTTACCTATCTCTCTTCTAATCTCTTTAACAAGCGTGCGAACAGTATCTGCTTGTGGTATCTCATCATAGCTCCACAAATTACATAATATCTCATCAACACCTACAACACGATTACGATTTTTATAAAGATAATGCAATAGTATGCTTTGTTTTTTACTAAGCGGAATTGATACATCCTTTACATGCAAGAGGTGTTTTGCAACATCAAATTGTATAAATTCATCTATTTCAATAAGAGATATTAAGCCACTATATTTTTTAATATTATCAATTCTGTGAGCTAGTTCTTCAAGTTCAAAAGGTTTTCTTATAAAATCATTAGCACCAGCTGCAAATGCTTTATTTAAATACTTAATATCATGAAATGCGGTAATAAAAATAACTGGTGTAAAGTCAGCAGTATCTCTTAACGTCCTTAAAAAAGATATACCGTTACCGTCTGTTAAATTAATATCAAAAATATATAAATCAAAAATATCCTCTTCGCAAAGCTTTTGCGCTGTTTGTATGCTATATGCGTGCATGACAAAATCAGATTCTTCTAAAAAATCGATTAAAATATCTGCTAAAACTGTATCATCTTCAAGTAATAAAATTTTCATACTGTTATTATACTCATAAACTCCTCACAAACTATCATTATAATATCGCCAAAATAAAAAAGGATTAACATGAAGACTTTAACAAAAATGGCAATTATCGTTATATTTGGGGCGGTGCTTTTACAAGCTGCTACATTGCAACAAACGATAAATTCACACGGCGTACATGCAACTATGAGCTCTAATCAGGCATTAAGTACTGGTACAAATACAATTTTTCTAAAATTTGACGGTGCAAAATATAAAGGTGCGAGTGTTCGTGTAAAGGCTGTAATGCCAGCTATGCCAGGAATGCCAGCGATGCATATGTTAGCACATGCCGTATCTATTGCAGATGGTAAATACAAAGTTCGATTAAATCTACCGATGAGTGGCACTTGGCAACTTTTTATCTATATTACAACAAAAAGCGGAAAACATGATAGAATTAAAAGTTTTTTAAATTTTTAAAACATTAAGGTAAAAAATGAGATTTTATATATTTTTATTGTTGCCTCTTTTTTTGAGCGCAACACCATTATCAACATTAATACGTCACGCTAAAAATTCTCACCTCTCACTAAAAGCGATTAAACAGAGAATTTTAGCAATTGATTATGAATACAAAACAACAACAAAGTTTGCAGATCCTATTGTTTCACTAGGTTTAAGTGATATACAATTTCAAAATCCTACAAATAGATCGCTTGAACCTATGCAATATTCAGCTGTAAATTTTAAACAAAGTATTCCATTTTTTGGTAAGCGTGCTGCAAATGGACAAAAAATACTAGCTAAAAAACAGATAGCCAATATGGACTTGCAACAAACAACAGTAAAGTTGGTTGAGGGTATTAAAATCACATCCTATACCATTTGGCAAGCAAAGCAACTACTAGATATTACTCAAAAATATATAGCATTAACAAAGCAGGAGAGTCAACTATATTTGGCATATAGCAGTAGTGAGTCAAGTTCACATATTCAAATGATTGCGGCAAGATTATTTATATCGCAACTACAAATCAAACAAAGTAACCTACAAGCTATAATTAAAGGATTATATAAAAAACTAAGCTATCTTAGTAATATGAATGTTTCACATGTAAAATTAAATACAAAAGTAAAGAAATTAAAACTTTTAACATATTATTTAAAACATATTGCATCAAATAAAGAATATAAATTAAAACAAGCTATTTTAAAAGAAGCAAATGCTGATATTAAAGTTAAAAAATTAGCTCTGTATCCAAATCCTTATATAAAAATTGGATACTATCATCGTCAAAATTTCAATGATTATGCTGGTGTAACCGTAGGTTTTTCGTTACCTATTTACGGTACTGAGAAATTAAATGAAGAAAAATCAGAAGCTACAGCACTTTCTAAAGACAGTGATACTGTAAATTTTAAAAATAATCTAATAGCTAAAATAAAACAAGCTTATGCAAATGCACAAAATTCCTATCAAGTGTATCAGATATTAACAAATCAAAGCATTCCTCAGGTTCAAAATATGCAAAATGTAAGTAATCAATATATAAGTAACGGAACATCGCTGTTTGTTTACACAGATACCTTACAAAAACAGTTTATTATAAGCGAACAAAAGATTATTGCAACCGCATCATACCATATAAGATTAGCCATCTTAGATTCATTAATCGGCCATAAAAACTAGAGGATAAAAAATGAAATATTTAATAATACTTAGTATGTGTTTATCACTACTACAAGCCCAAAAAGCCACTGTAAAACAACTCTTTAATGTCCAAATTGTAAAAGTTAAAAAAGCTTATCAGCATAGAAGAATATCAGCCTATGGATTTACAAAAGCGGATCAAAATAATATATATGATATCACTCCCAGATATAGTGGATATGTGCAAAAATTATATGTTGATAAAATATATCAAAGAGTTACAAAGGGCGAGCTTCTAGCAACAGTTTACTCTCCAACTGTATTAAAAGCAAAAGATAATTATCTTAATAGTCTAACATATGCAAAATCTATCGCAAATAAACGCATGATACAAAATGCTAAAAATAGACTTGTGCTATTAGATATTCCAAATAAAGAGATAAAATCAATCGCTAAAAACTTAAAAGTTTCTTTATATACTAATATTTATGCACCTGCAAGTGGATATATTTTTATGAAAAAATTAAATAAAGGTTCAGCATTTAATCAAAAAGAGAGAATATTTCAAATTATCAATCTTCATGATATATGGATAGAGGCAAAAATTGATCAAAAACAGTTACAATATTTAAATAAAATGACAGATTTTACATTTAAAATTCTAGGTTTTGAACAAACATTTACCGCATCGATGATTCAACTTTATCCAAATGTCAGTCAAAAAAGCGCTAGATTAACATTAAGACTCAAAACTAGCAATAAAAATAATTTACTTTTTCCAGGAATGTATGCCTCTATCTATATGAATTCTATCGCAAAAGAGTATCTAACCCTTCCATCAACTGCTGTTATCTTTAAAAATGGCAAACATTATGTTTTTACAGTTAGCCAATATGCTGGTGAATATGATCCTCAAGTAGTAAAAGTGCAAATTTTGGATCCGCACACGTATATTATCAAAAGTGGTTTAAAAAATGGACAAAAAGTTGTTAATAATGCATTATTTATGATGGATAGTGATGCACAAATTAACGGTTTGTATTAGGATTATATGATGATAGAAAAAATAATTTCATTTAGTGTAAATAATAAATTTATAATACTTATGATTATGGCATTTTTGGTTATGGGTTCTATTTGGAGTATGAGACAAACTCCACTTGATGCTATTCCTGATCTTTCTCCACCACAAGTTATTGTTGAAGTAAACTGGGCAGGTCAAAGTCCTCAAGTTATTCAAGACCAAGGTCTTTATCCGTTAATTGCACAACTTTTATCAACTCCTGATATTAAAACTGTTAGAGGATATTCAAGCTATGAGCATGGATTAATCTATATTATTTTTAAACAAGGTACTGATTTATATTGGGCTAGATCAAGAGTTTTAGAGCAATTATCAACTGTTCAATCGCAACTCCCTCCCTCAATGGAGTTAACTCTGGGACCAGATTCTAGTGGTGTTGGTTGGGTTTATGAGTACGCACTAACATCTAAAACAAAAAATTTAGCGCAACTAAGAACATTACAAGATTATTTTTATAAATATGCACTTTTAGGAGTTGATGGGGTTAGTAGTGTTGCTAGCGTTGGCGGATTTATTCCAACCTTTCAAGTCACGGTAAACAATAATGCTCTAATAAGATACAACCTAAGCATTAAAGATGTTAAAAATACTTTAAAACATAACAACAATGATACAGGTGGTGGAATTGTTATTAAAAATGGCTATGAATGGATGATTCAGGCAAATGGTTATGTTGAAGATTTAAATAGCATACGCAAACTTGTAATAAAAACAAAAGATGGCATTCCTATAACTATAGCAGATATAGCAAAAGTAGAAAAAACACCTGCACCACGTCGTGGAATGGCTGATTTAAATGGTCAAGGTGAAGTAGTTGGTGGCATAGTTATGGCACGTTATCATGGCGATGCGTACCGAATCATACAAAGAGTTAAAGCAAAATTAAAAAGCTTAAAAATAAAAGGTGTCAAAGTAACTACCGTTTATGATCGTTCAAAACTTATAATAAAAGCGGTAGATACACTAAAACATACGCTCATTGAAGAAAGTGCTATTGTTATTATTGTAATTGCACTATTTTTAATGCATTTTCGCTCATCTCTTATTGTATTAATAGCTCTACCATTAACGGTTGGCATAACATTTTTACTAATGAAAATATTTGGTATAGGTTCAAATATTATGAGTTTAGGTGGTATTGCCATAGCCATAGGAGCCATGGTTGATGCCACAATAGTTATGATAGAAAATGCTCATAAAAGTATTTTAAAACATCAAGCAGCAAAAGGGTCTTTGTTAACAGATAAAGAAAGAGTAGACACAATAACAAAATCATCAAAATTAGTTGGTCGTCCAATCTTTTTTGCACTCACCTTAGTTGTTGCATCATTTTTACCAATTTTTGCGCTCTCTGGACAAGAGGGGTTACTTTTTATTCCGCTCGCCTTTACAAAAACGTTTGCCATGACTGCTGGAGCAATTTTATCAATTACTTTAGTACCTGTTTTAATGATTTATTTTGTAAAGGGTAAAATTTTAGATGAACATAAAAATCCTCTCAATAGATTTTTTATCTGGCTGTATCATCCTATCTTAACTCTGAGTTTAAAACTAAAATATCTTGTACTAATCATTGCAATCGGAGCATTAGCTTACATATATCCACTATATAAACATTTGCATTGGGAATTCTTACCTCCTATTAATGAACGTGTCGTTATGTATATGCCTGTTACTCCTTATGGAATAAGTATCGATCAAGCTAAAGAGATAACACAAAAAACAGATACAATTATTAAAAGTTTTTCAGAAGTTAGAACTGTTTTTGGTAAAGCTGGACGCGCTAGTACCCCAACTGATCCAGCACCTCTTAGTATGCTAGAGACAATTATTACTTTTAAACCACAAAAAGAGTGGCCAAAAGGAATGACATATAAAAAATTAATAAATAAAATGCAAAATGCTTTGCAAGTTCCAGGACTTGTAAACTCATGGACATGGCCAATACGTGGACGTATAGATATGCTACTTAGTGGTATAAGAACTCCTCTTGGTATTAAAGTATATGGTCCAAAAGCCAGTGAATTAGAAAAATATGGTCAAAAAATACAAGATATTTTAAATAAAGACAAGCAAACGCTCTCAGCTTTTGCTGATCAAACAACTGCTGGATATTATATATATATGGACATGAATGAAAAAGCTATGCAACGATATGGAATAACAAAAAAATATCTTTTTAATTATGTATCTTTAGGATTAGGAGGAGAAAAAATCTCAACAATGTATAGAGGTTTAGCAAGGTATCCCATAACACTTAGATATAAAGAAAATGAAAGAAGAAGCTTAAGTAGCATAAAAAATATAGAGATAAAAACAAAACTTGGATTCATGCCTCTTAGTACATTTGCGAGAGTTTATTATCATCAAGGTCCATCAGTGATTAAAACAGAGATGGGAACACCTGTTAGTTATATTTATATAACACCAAAAGAGGGTATTAGTCCAACGCAATATAAAAATCATGCTAAAAAGTTATTGCAAAATCTACAATTATCCGCAGGATATTACATGCAATGGGCAGGTTCAAGTGAATATTTAAGTTCTGCTATGAAAAAGATTGAATGGATAGTACCTGTTGCACTTTTAATAATATTATTATTAATATATTTTGCGCTAAACAAAATTGTTCCTACGCTTATTGTATTTTTCACATTGCCATTTGCACTTTTAGGTGGATTTATATATATCAACCTACTTCATTTTAATATGAGTTTAGCAATTATTGTAGGATTTTTAGCCCTTCTTGGAGTAGCATCTGAAACAGCCATTGTTATGATTATTTATCTACAAGAAGCTGTTGATGAAGAAAAAGAAAAATTTAAAGAAAAATTTGGTTCAAAAGAGCTACATTATGCCATTTATGTAGGAGCAGTTCAAAGACTTAGACCAAAACTAATGACTGTTTTTGCTATCATAGCAGGATTGCTTCCAATTATGTATTCACATGGAGTTGGAAGTCAGATAATGCAACGTATCGCTGCACCAATGATTGGTGGTGTACTTAGCTCAGCGGTACTAAGTCTTATTATAATACCAATCTTATTTACAATTTATCAAAAACGACAATTGAATAAAATCAAACACCACGAGCAAATAATAGGGCATAATGAAGAAATTTTACATACATAAAATTTCTCACCTTTTTTAAATATCTGACCTTAAGTGCCTCTTGCTTCTCAAAAAAAAGATGTTTTTTGTAGCTTTAGGAGGCTGTAGGGACTTTAGTCCCTGCCACTATCATGGGCTTTGCTCGTTATAGTGCATAACACCAGTAAGTATGAATATAATAATGTCAAAAGGATAGTTTCAAGCAAGTGAGATTTAGCAAAGTATACTACTCCAATAAAACCAAACAACATTTTGAAACTTCTTATTTCAAATACAATAAAATAAGAACAAAAAAAGAGAGGGTAAACAGATGAGTAGAAAACGAACAACTTATTCAACAGAGCTAAAAACTAAATTGGTTTTAGAGCTTCTGAAAGAGGAAAAAACTCTTATTGAAATAGCGAAAGAAAATAACATAACACCTAATAATCTTAAAAACTGGAAGAAGCTATTTCTTGAAAATGCAGAGATGGCAATGGAGCCTTCAAAAGTCATCAAAGAGTACAAAGATGAAAGCAAAAAACTTCAAGCAAAAGTAGATGAGTATGCTAAAACAGTAAGACAACTAACAGTGGAGAATAATTGGATGCGGAGAAAGCTGAAAAGCTCGGACTTATCTAGTAAAAAAACCATGATAGACTCCGAGCTAAAGACATTGCCTATAGTGCAACAGTGTAAACTACTGCAAATTAGTAGAAGTTCACTTTACTATATACCAGTAATAAATGAATACAAAGAAGCTATCAAAGAAGAGATACCAATATATGAAGCTAAAAAAAATGCGTTGCCAACTACTGGAGAATGGCTTTAGCAACGGATAATATATACATAAAAAGGTTCTGGAGAAGTGCTAAAGTTGAGAGAATATATCTAAATCAGTACAACACAATTAAGGAGTTAAAAGAGGACCTATCTAGCTATATAGATTTCTACAATCATAGAAGATTTCATGAAACACTGAACTATAAAAAACCTATGAATGTTTACTTTGAGAGTTTGCAAGTAAATGATAAAAACTACACTGAAAATATAGTATTAGTTTCATAAAGCAACAGAATTGAAGATGAATAAGTCAACTATAATGATTAAAGGAGAGAGTGTAAAATAAACTGTGTAAACCTTAAAAATTAGATTCAGTTGATAAAAT
>CAYYRS010000016.1:0-34031 GCA_964474335.1 uncultured Campylobacterales bacterium | reverse complement strand
AAAACAAATCTACATGGATGGAGGTATTTCAAGATCTTATCAATAGAGGTATGAAAAGAGTATTGATGTTTATATCTGATGATTTTTCTAGAATCAGTGAAGCTATTCATACTCTTTTTCCTCTTTTAGATATACAAAAATGTGTAGTGCATCTTGATAGACATGGGTATCGAAATATGAAAAAAGATGATGCTAAAATACTTACAAAAATATTGCATCAAATTAGAACTACTTGTGATAGTTATGAAGCAGCTCTTGCACTCTATGAATCTGAAATAATTCAAAGATTTAAAAAACAGTATCCAACTTTTATACAACACCTTGATAAAAGAAAAACTGAACATCTTTGTTTTATGAAATACCCAGAAGCTGTCAGAAAACATATCTATACTACAAACCCTGTTGAATCTGTTCATTCAAGCTTTGAGAAAATGAGAATTAAAAAAGGTGGATTTTTTCAAGCAAGCGTTAGCTGCAAAAGGAATAATTGCACCAGAGTAACTTTTATCAATAAGTACAAGCTATTATGCTAAAATATCTTGTACTTTTAAAAATAGGATATTGGAAATGCAAACATTAACGATAAATATTCAAAATGAAACTTTGACAGAAAAAGTTTTATGGCTCTTAGAACATTTTAAAAAAGATGGATTAGAGATAATTTCAAGAGAAGATATTGAAGATTTAAAATTACTTAAACAAACAAGAGCTGAAGAAACAGTATCTTTTGAAGATTATTTAAAAAATGAAAGTTGAAATTAGAAAAAGTGCCATTAAAGACTTAAGACATATTTCAGAACCATTCAAATCTAAAATACATGATAAAATTTTAGAATTAAAAAATTTTCCAAATATACAAAATATTAAAAAACTTACAAATTTTGAACCAGCCTATAGGCTTAGAGTTGGAAACTATAGAGTGCTATTTGATATTTTCGATGACATGATTATTATCGGTAGAGTTTTACATAGACAAAACAGCTATTAAAAAGTTAAGATATAACAAAAACGAGGAGCCAATAATTTACTCTAGCGAGTAAATCACAGCTCACGACTGCCGTTGTACTCATAATTAAAAGGATAAACACATGAAAGCAAAAGAAAAAAAATTCCTACATTTTTTAGAAGGTTCAGATAAGCATTTTGTCATACCTGTTTATCAGAGAAACTATGATTGGAAAAGAGAACAATGTAAACAACTATTTGATGACTTAATTGATATATCTACCACAGAAAGAACACATTTCCTAGGTTCTATAGTTTCAATATATCATGATGATGGTGAAGATAGAGAATATTTAATTATTGATGGACAACAAAGGTTAACGACGTTTTCATTACTACTCTTGGCAATTTATAAAATACTAGAAAATAATTTATTAAACTCTTCTGTAAATAAAGAACAAATCAGAGATGAATATTTAATTAATAAATACTCAAAGAATGATAAAAAGATAAGACTTAAGCCTGTAAAAAATGATAAAGATGCATTTTCTTCTTTATTTTTAAATGAAGAAGAGTATATTCAAGATACAAATATTACACTAAATTATCTATATTTTCACAATCGTATATTGGAAAATAAAATAACAATAGATAAGTTATTTTTAGCTATAAAACAATTAGTAATTGTTGAAATTGAACTGAAAAATGGTGAAGATGATCCACAATTAATATTTGAAAGTTTAAACTCCACAGGACTTGAATTATCAGAAGCAGATAAAGTAAGAAATTTTATTTTAATGAAAGAAAACTCATCAAAACAAGAAATTTTCTATAATGAGTATTGGAATAAAATAGAGGTTAATACAAACTATAGGGTTAGTGATTTCATTAGAGATTATTTGACTCTAAAAGAAAGAATAATACCAAATAAAAGTAAGGTTTATGTACATTTTAAAAAGTATGTACAAGAAAATATAATCAATGTTGAAGACTTGCTAATTGATATGTTAAAGTTTTCAAACTATTATAAAAAAATTATTAGTACCGAGACCAGTACTTCAAATATCTGTATTAAACTTGAACAAATAAACAGACTAGAAAATATAGTTAGTTATCCATTTGTTATGGAGGTCTTCGACGATGAAAATAAAGGGATACTTGTAGAAAGTGATGTAGTATCTATTTTAGATATTATTGTAAGATTTGTATTTAGACGTTTGATTTGTGAAGTTCCAACTAATGCTTTAAATAAAATCTTTATGGTTTTAGGAAAAGAGATAAAAAAATATAAAGATTATGAAACTAACTATGTTGAAATATTTAAATATATTTTAATTAAAAAGAGACTGTCTCAAAGATTTCCAGATGATGATGAGTTTGCAATGAAGTTTGTCAAAAAAGATGTATATAACTTTAAGAGTAAAAACAAGCTCTTCTTGCTTGAACAGTTGGAAAATTACGATAATAAAGAAAGAGTAGATATAAATAATCTTATAAACGAGGGTACACTTAATATTGAGCATATTATGCCTCAAACTCTTACTTCAATATGGAGAAAAGAGCTAGGTGATTCTTATGAAATTGTACATGAAAAATATCTACACACTATTGGTAACTTAACACTTACAGGTTACAACTCTAAAATGAGTAATAAACCGTTTTCAGAAAAGAAAACAATGGATAAGGGTTTTTTAAATAGTAGACTATATTTAAATTCTTATTTGAAAAATATAGATAATTGGAATGAACTCTCTATTAAAAAGAGAGCTTTATCGCTAAAAGATAGAGCCTTAGAATTATGGGCATATCCCATTACTTCGTATGAGTCAGAAGATGATAAATTAAAACTATTCACACTAGGAGACGACGATAAAAACTTTACTGGAGAGAAAATACTATCTTATAGATTCATGGAAGAAAAAGAAATAATTATCTATAGTTGGAAAGATTTTTATAAAAATACATGTACTATTCTATATAACCTAGACCCCATAATATTTAAACAAATCATTATGGAAAACAACTATAATTATATAAGCAGTGTTGAAGCTGATAATTTTAAGTTAAATGACATATCTCTTTATGTAAATTTAAATATTGAATCTTTTTTATCTAAACTTAGAGTTATAGTAGAGCAAATGGGCTTAGACTTAAATGATATAAGTTTTACAATAGAATAATGATTATACTTTGGAGAAAAAATGCAAAAATTAAATAACTTAACACTAAAACAAAGAGAAGAACTATTCAGACAACTTCGTATTTCTATCACCCATCACTCAAACGCAATGGAAGGAACAACTCTCTCATTTGGTGAAACAAAAGAGTTACTTGAACATGGAAATACTGCGGGAGATAAACCACTACATGAACAACTTGTAATATTAGGGTTTGCAAAAGCTTATGATGTGATAGTTCGTGAGGCTACCAATAAAGAAAATATTATTGATAGTAGTTTTATAAAAGATATTCATGCAATTATGTTTGAAGATGCACTACATGTAACACCACAATTTATTTCAAAATCTATTGGAGCATATAGACTAGATGAAAGATATATCAAAGGTGTAGATATAAAACTATCAGCACCAAATAAAATCTCTAATGATATTGAAAATTTACTATATAGATTCCATAGCAATAAAATGACTTTATTAGATATTGCAGAGTTTCATATACTATTTGAAAGAGTGCATCCATTTGCCGATGGCAATGGAAGAGTTGGAAGATTAATAATGGCTTTTCAAGCTATACAAAATAATATCGTTCCACCTCTTATTGAAAATGAACATAGAAGTGAATACTTAAAAGCCATTAATGATAAGGATGAACTCTTTAAGTTTATAGATGCGAGTATTCAAAACAGTATGGACTTACTAGACTAAAAAGTACAACAAAACAGAGTAGCCAATAAATTACCTAGCGGAAATTTATTGGCTATCTTTGACCGTTAGATGACACAAGGAATATAATGAAAAAAAAATCAATTCAAGTATTGCATAATAATATTATTAATTTTTTTGAAAATAATACTGAACATAGTAGTGAAACACATAAAAAGTATGTTGAGAATGGACAAGTGTCTCAAAATATTTTATTTGATAATAGTGACCAATCTGTTAAATTTCCTTCTGTAAATTTAGATACAAAAGAAATTACAATTCAAGAAACATATTTATCTCATCTATGGAGCTTTACTTATGCAATTTTTGTTATTTATGAAGAAGGAATACAAAAAAAAACTATTAGATAATACATTTAATGGAAGTATTGATTTAAGTCCGCCGTTACTGAATAGAGCAAATCAACTATTAAGTTGGTCAATGAGTTTAAAAGACAACTGTTCAAATTGGAATCGAAATCTTCCAAATCCTGATATTGATTACTCTATCAAAAATGATGAAACATTTTATATAGAAAAGATAAATAATTTATTTCAATCATCTGTTGCATTCTTACTTTATCATGAAATTGCTCATTTAGTTAATAACCATAGTTCTTATTACTTTGGTTTTAATAATGAAAACTATGAAGAAATACAAGAATTAGAAAAAGAAGCTGATGAATATGCATTTTCAATGCTTGTTCAAGATAATGAAAAAAATAAAATTGAAAAAGGTCTAAGCATTATAATAATTTTTTGTTCTGGATTAATGTTAAGTAATAAATTTAATTTAAAACAAAAAAACATCCTGATATTGATCAAAGATTATTAACAATTCTTAATAAGTTAAATTTTAATGAGATTGAAAATGAATTTTATGTTTATTACTTAGGTAGTTATATATTACAAATGTATTTTCAAAAAGAGAATATTCCTTTTAAACAAGAAACATGTGATACACATAAAAAATTATTTTTTAAATATTTAGCTCAAGTTGATAAGATTAAACAAAACATTTAACAAAACCTCATAACAAATAAATTTAATTTATTGCAAATTAAAATACTTTTATATTTATTAAAGAATATTTGTTATTATATACGAAAATTTAAAGAAGGTATACAAAATGAAAGATATTATTTACCCTAAAGCGATTGTTAGTGCTCCATTGAAAATTGGCGATACAGAGTTAATTTGTGCTGTACTTGATGATGAAAAGCATACAAGAGTCCTTAGTGCAAGTGCTATTTTTGAAGCCTTTGACAGACCTAGAAAAGGTCAAAATAATAGATTACAAATTGATGACATTCAAATACCTCCTTTTTTAGCAGCAAAAAATTTACAACCTTTTATAAATGAAGACTTAATTAATATTCTTAAACAAGTCGAATATGAAGATGGAACAAAAATTCTAAAAGGCTATGATGCTAAAATTTTGCCTAAATTATGTTCAGTTTATTTGGAAGCAAGAAGAGAGAAAAAATTAATTTCTTCACAAGAAAAGTTTGCGATTAAAGCAGAAATTTTGCAATCTGCTTTATCCGAGATTGGAATAGTTGCTTTAGTTGATGAAGCAACAGGATTTCAATATTCTAGAAAATATGATGCCTTACGATTACTATTAGAACAATATATAAATGATGATATACAAAAGTGGATTAAACATTTTCCAGATGACTTTTTTATCGAGCTTGATAAAATTTACAATAACCCTATTACAACATCAAGAACTAGACCTCAATACTATGGTAAATTTATTAATACTTATGTATATGAACCAATTGAAAAAGGTTATTTAAAACAAGAACTTAATAAATTAAATATTACCAATAAAGGAACAAGAAAAGCAAGGTTTCATCAATGGCTTACAGAATTTGGAGCTCAACAGTTAACACTTCAAATTGGTGGTGTTTTATCCATTTTGAGGATATCTTCAAACTTAGAAAAATTTAAGCAAAATATGAGGTTACAACAAGGTTTATCTATTCAGCCTAGCCTATTTGATGGAGATTTAGATTAACTGTACAATAAAATATAATAGCTATCAGTTACCTAATTGGCTGTATCCAGGCATAAGATATTCTATTGCGTCCCGCCATATTAATCAGTCTATCATATACTTTTAGATAAAATAAAAATAAAAATAAAGATTTATAATGACTAAACCTATTAGACAAAACACATTTGATACAGATGAAAAAAAATATAATGTAGTTGAATTATTTGCAGGTGCCGGTGGATTAGCTTTAGGATTAGAAAAAGCAGGTTTTGAATCTAAAGCAACCCTTGAAATTAATAAGTGGGCAGTAAAAACATTAAAAACAAATAGACCACATTGGAATGTCATAGAAGGTGACATTACAAAAATATCACAAATTGGTATTAAAAGCTATCTAAAAGATTCAGATGAAATAGATTTGTTATCAGGTGGATACCCATGTCAGTCATTTAGCTACGCTGGTAATAGACTTGGAATTGAAGATGTAAGAGGCACTTTATTTTATGATTTTGCAGAAATCCTAAAAGAACTAAAACCAAAGATGTTTTTTGCTGAAAATGTAAAAGGATTAGTGACACATGACAATGGTAGAACTCTTCAAGTAATGTTAAACATATTTAAAGATGTAGGCTATGAAGTTGATTATCAAGTATTAAATTCTTTACATTACAGTGTTGCACAAAAACGACAAAGAATTGTAATTATTGGAACAAGGAAAGATATAAAAGAAAAGATAGGTGAAAGTTATTCTTATCCAGAACCTCACGATAAGCATTTAGTTTTAAAAGATGTCTTACAAAATGTTCCTGAATCGGGTTGTGCAACATATAACGACAAGAAAAAAGAAGTTTTAAAATATGTAAGCCCTGGTGGATGTTGGAGAGACTTACCTGATGATATTGCAAGAAAATATATGAAAGCAACGTATTTCATGGGTGGTGGGAGAACTGGAATTGCTCGACGATTATCATGGGAAGAACCTGGGTTAACAATTCTTTGCAGTCCAGCACAGAAACAAACTGAACGATGTCACCCTGATGAACTGAGACCATTTAGTATTAGAGAAAATGCAAGAATACAATCATTTCCAGATGAATGGAAGTTTGAAGGGTCACTATCAGAGCAATATAAGCAAATTGGAAATGCTGTACCTGTTAATCTTGCTAAAGAAGTTGGTATTTCAATATCAAATTATCTAGATAAACTAAAGGATTAATATGAAAAAATACGATTTAAGCTTTATAAGTAATAAAGATTTATTCCAACATGTAAAAGATACAATAGTTCAGTATAGTTTTAAAGTAGATTTGAAAAAATTCAATGCTAATTTAATAGATCCAATAAAGTTAACACTTGATTCAAAGATATATGGTAAAGATATTGAAGAGACAATAAATGCGGAAGTCATAAGACAACTTGATAAATCAAATAGTAATGTTATTAGATATTTTCAACTGAATTTTTTTAAATATATTTTTCATAAAGACACAAAAAAATCAAATTGGATTGTTCCAAAAGAAGGCTTTGATGTGGAAAGTAAAATTGATAATACTTATATTGAAATGAAAAATAAACACAATACAATGAACTCTAAATCAACTAGTGCTACTTATACAATGATGATGGATAAAGTCTTAAATGATTCTAAAACAACCTGTATGTTAGTGGAAGTTATGGCTAAAAACAGTCAAAATATCAAATGGGCAGTAACAATCAATAAAAAGAAAATGTCTAACGAACGTATCAGAAGAGTTTCAATTGATAAATTTTATGAATTAGTTACTGGGGAGAAAGAAGCATTTAAACAATTGGTAGAAATTTTACCAACAGTCATGGATGATGTGCTAGAAGAGATTCATCAAGATGGTATTGTCAATACAGTTTTTGAGGAATTAGAAAAAGTTGATAAAAATATATTAAAAAGTTTATATTTACTTTCATTTGAAAAGTATGAAGGTTTTAATAGCTTAAAAATTGCACTTAGTTAAAGAAACATACATCTAACAAAACCTTGAGACTGTGAACTTAGTTCAAAACTCCATAATTTAGGCTAATTTTTCAACCAAATTTTTACAAATATCTCATCTTTTTTGGGATATTTTGTAAAAATAAAAATATTTCTAATAAATAGGTTAAATTAACTCCAAACACCAAGATATAAGCTGCTATTTCTTCTCTTATTTACACCTCAAATATTATTTGAAATGCATCATATCTTTTTTTAAATAAAGTGGTACATTTTTACTTGACGGTAATGGTGCATTTTAACATGTCACTTGACACAAATGAAAGTATCTCTAGTTAATGATGCACTAAAGATGGCACTAGCGTGGAGAAAACCTCCTAAAGGGCTTCTTTGGCACACTGATAGAGGAAGTCAATATGCCTCGTATGAACACAAAGATTTACTTCAAAAATATGGTATTGTTCAGAGTATGAGTAGAAAAGGAAATTGTTGGGATAATGCAGTAGCTGAAAGTTTCTTTCATATCTTAAAAACAGAATTAACACATCATGTGATATTTGAAACAAGAGCCGAAGCAAATCAAGCTATATTTGAATATATTGAAGTATTTTATAATAGACAAAGAATGCATGGTGCTAATGATAATTTATCACCAGTTGAATTTGAAGAGAAAATGTTACTTGAAGTTACAGCGGCTTAGAATGTTGTATTCTGTGTGGGAAATAGGGTTGACATATCATATTTAAAATAGTTTTTGTTTTTTGATATGCGCCTATCATATTTATCAAGGAGATAAAAAGATGACTTTGTACATATATACCTTTGTAATAATTGATGTTGTAATTGTAATGCAGGAATGTGAAATTAATATGAAATTTATGGTAAATAATTAAGGGAGTATAATTTGTCAAGGAGTTTGCAATGTATGAGCTAAATTCGTTATTAAAAGAGGTTAGGGAGTGTACAATTTGTAAAGGTTTAATCCCTGAACCTATAAAGCCATTTTTACAAGCAGACGGTCAAGCTAAAATCTTAATAGCGGGACAGGCGCCGGGAAAAAAAGTACATGAAACAGGTATTATATTTAATGATCCCAGCGGCGAGCGTTTGCGCCAGTGGATGGGTGTCTCAAAAGAAGTTTTTTATGATAAAACAAAAATTGCAATCTTACCAATGGGATTTTGTTATCCAGGAAGTTCAGGACACGGTGACTTGCCTCCAAGACCAGAGTGTACGCCGGCATGGAGACAACAGCTTTTAGAATTGCTCCCAAATATAGAGCTGACGCTAGTCATCGGTAAATATGCTCAGGAGTATCATTTAAGAGAAAAAAAAGTCTCTTTAACAACATTAGTACAAAACTGGAAAAGTTATTGGCCAGATATCATACCCTTACCACACCCAAGTCCTAGAAATAATATATGGCTTAAAAAAAATCCATGGTTTGACGAAAATGTGTTGCCAGCATTGCGCAACAGAATCCTAGAACTTTTATAAATATCTAACTGATGTTATGCTCTATAATGAGCAAAGCTCATTATAGAGGCATGGACAATTTGTCCCTACAACCCCCTAAAGCTAAAAAGAACAATATTCTTTTAGAAAAAGTACATAAGATTAATCAAATATTAAAAAAAGTATTGGCATAACCGTCAGTGTGAAAAACAGATCTGTTAAAAGCCCGCCGATTACACAGATGGCGAGCGATTGTTCAATTTTAGAGCCCACCCCTATACCAAGTGCAACAGGGAACATTGCTATAATGGCGGTGAGAACAGTTAGTAAAATCGGTCTTGTTCTGGTTTTTACGGCTTTGACGGTAGCATTAATTTTATTTAATCCATCTTTTTTATAATTGTTTATATAGGTAATAAGAACAATTGAGTGATTAATACCAACCCCCATAAGGGTAATAAGCCCTATAAAAAATGAGATATTAAGCTCTGAATGAGTGACAAACATAGCTATAAAAGCACCAGAGAAGATAAGAGGTATATTGAGTAAAATTACAAACGGATATCTTAAATTGCCAAGTTGAATACCTAAGATAATGTAGATAAGCATAGCTCCCATGAGAGATAAAAATGCAAAAGAAAGTCCCATATTTATGATAGATTTGTATTGTCCTGCAAATGTGACAAAATATCCTGATGGAAGATGCATAGCGTCTATTTTACTAAATATATGATGTATAATTGTTTTGATGTTTGCACCGACATTCATAGGTAGAGTTATTACTCTTTGCATGTTGATATGTTCTATTTTGCTTGTATTGTTTTGCACGATGATAGTGGCTAAGTTTTTAAGCGGTACATATCCTTTATCTGTTTTAATCATGATATTTTTGATATACGTTTCATTAACCAATGACAGCGGTTTAGCCTGCATATATATAGGTATAATCGTTTGGTTTTTAATAACATCGCCGGCGCGCATGCCTAATATACGAACTCTTACGCTTTTTAAGAGATAGGTGCTATTGATGTTGTAATGTGCAAGAGCCACCTCTTTTGGCTTGATTATTAGTTGTGGTACTTTATATTTGGCACTGTTATATACTGTATCGACTCCGGGAGTATGCTGTGCAATATTTGATATTTTATCAGCTAGCATTGTCAGTTTATGGTAATTTTGTCCATAAATAACTAAAGCAAACATTGTAGGCATTCCATCCATGGATTCATCAAGTTTTTCGGCTGTGACCTGATGTATTATTATGATGATACCAGGTATCTTTTTAAACTGTTTTTTAAAAGTTTGCATAATGGCAAAGATTGATTTGTCTCTTTTTTGTTTTAAGTCTATAATGATTTCACCTTGATCAACTGGCTCTACTCCAAGCGATCCGCTTTGGCTACCGGTTCGCCTATAAACAGAATAAACATGTCTATTTTTCATAGCGGTTTGTTCGATTAGATTACCTATTTTATTGCTGTCTTTTAAAGATGTTCCGGGTTTTGTATGGTATTCGACCAAAATTGCCCCCTCATCAAACTTCGGTAAAAATGAGATTGGTAAAAATAGCAAAAGTAGGGTAGATGCAAGAACAAAAAGCACGGACAAAGCAATAACTGTTTTTTTGTATTTTAAAAATTTATGTAGGAGATAAACAGATAGGCTTTGTACTAAGACTATAAACTTGTAAGCTATTGGTTTTTTTTGTACATTGTTGTGCCTGTGTGCCATATATGCTGGAATAATGGTTAACGAAACAATGAGCGAGAGCAGTAACATGGTTGATATAACAATACCGAACGGTGCTGTAAATATACCACCAAGCGAACCTAAAAATAAAAAAGGAAAAAAAGCTGCAACGGTTGTGAGTGTACCGCTTATATCTGCAAAGGCTATCTCTTTTGTTCCGTCAACGGCAGCTTGAAAGCTGTTTTTGCCCATATCTCTGTGACGCATAATATTTTCTAAGATTATGATTGAATCATCCACTACCATTCCGATAGCAACAGCCATGGCCCCGATAGTTATCATATTTAAGCTAATATGAAAAATATTCATAAAAATCAGCGTGATTATCGTTATAACAGGTACGCTAAGCGCTACAAATACAGAGCTCTCAAAACTTCCTAGAAATAAAATCAACATGATAAACACTAAAGCTATACCTACTATGATATCATCTCTAAGCGAACTGCTTGAATGCTTTAGGAGTTGTGATATATCATAAACTTTCACTATTTTCATACTCGGAGGATAGATGTTTGATATCAATTTTAGTTTTTTATCTACCTTTTTTACAACGCTAATTGTATCAGTACCTAGATTCTTATAAACCATAAGCGCGATGCCAGGTTTAGCATCTACATGAACATTAAATCTTTTTGGCTCAAATCCATAAGAGACATGTGCTATATCTTTTAAAAAAAGATTTGGCTCAATAGGTATATCTTTTAAATCATTTAAATTTTTAATCTTGCTGTTTCCAGTTAGTGCATATGAGAGGTGATATTTGTCTTGATACCCCTCCAACATCTGTACATTGTTAGTCAAGATAGCGTCACGTACTTGTTTGATACTTAGATGATTCTGAATCAGCTTGGTTTGATTTAATGATACGATAAAAGCCGGTACTTCTCCACCTACAACTGAGACTCTATTGACTCCATTTATTGATTTTATAATATTTGCTAGCCTAAATTTACAAAAGTTTTTTACCTGTGCGGCATATTTTTTATTATATGTTACGCCATATGTGACTATATTTAAAAGCTTACCCCCTAGCTGTTCAATAGCAGGATGGGTGTGTGCAGGCAGTTGGTTTTGAACTCTTGCTAGAGCACTTATAATAAGCATCCTAGCTTCTTGCCTTGATACGCGTAAGTTAAATTGAATGCTTATCTCAGATAAGCCTTGTCTTGAGAGTGAAGATGTCCTTTTTACATTAATTAGTGAGCCTACTTGTGATTCTATCGGGTTTGTGATAAGTTTCTCAATATCGCTTGAACTCATGCCAGGTACATGGGTTATGATATTTACAAGCGGATAATTAAGGCTTGGAAACAGTGAGACATTTAGTTTTGTGTAGGACAATATACCGCCCACACAAAGCAACAAGACGACTAAAAGCATTACATAATACTGTTTTAAAAATTTAGTCATTTTTGTTTAGTCCTGTATCTTTAAAGTTTTATTGATATTTTTATTAAATAAAAAATATGCACCGTTTACTATAACTTTTTCACCTTTTGTAATGCCTGATTTTATCTGTGTGTATCCGTTTTGCGTTATACCTTTTTTTATTTGTACAGCCTTGATCTTTTTATGTTTACTAATTAAAAGATAAAATTTGTCGTTCTTTTTTATAACTGCTCGCGAGAGCACTGCTATGACATCAAATTTTTTCAATAAAACAGATACTTTGTAGATTATTCCCGGTATCAGCTGACATGTTTTTTGTGTGAATAAAAAGTTTATCTGTCTTGCTCCATTTTTGGCGGCTTGCATAGAGATAGAATCTACTTGAGCTGTTTTATCTCCAAAAAGAGTTTTTAAAATTAGTGTATCTGTTGGCTGGATTTGATTAAGGTTATCAAAGATTTGTGCCGTACCATAGAGCTTATTGCATGAGCTAAGAGTTAAAACAGTGTCTCCTGCTTTTACAAAGGTACCGTTTTGTTTTAAGATATTTAACACTGTTGCATGATTTTGGGCAGTATAAAATATCTTATGCTGATATTGCCAGAGTTGTTTATACAGTGCATCAAGAGCTGACTTACTGCTTTTATATCTGCTTTTGATACTTTGAAACTCTTGGAGGTATGCGGCATGGATAAAATATAGGTGCGATACTCTTTTATATTCTTGTTTTAGTAAGTTGTATCTGTTTTTTAGAGCGATTATTTTAGCTTGCAATTTTATCATTTTGGACTTCGTTGTTATGCCTGATATTGTAAAAAGCACCTCCTTTTGCTTTACGTTGGTGCCGTTTAAAATATGCTCATTATGTACTATTCCACTGTTTTGTGCTATGATATTTTGCATGACAAACGGTTGCATAGAAGCATAACCAGTTAGTATTTTTTCAAATTTATGTATGTGTGCCGGCTTTATTGTAATATTAAAAGCAAACAAAGCGGTGCTAAAAAGTACAAGGTAGAGTATTTTTTTAAACATGGTCTAGCTCCTGAGATATATGGAGTTTATCAAGCAAGATATCATACCGCTCTTTTTGGTATTTTTGCTCAGTGGTTGTATAATTCATAAAAGCACTTTGCATCACTTCTAGTGCGATTAATCCATGACTATATCGTTGTCTTGTGACATCAAGATAGGATTTTAGCTTTTTTAAAATATGTCTTTTATATATTGAGGTCATCTTGATTGAGGCCTCAAGATTGCTAAAATATATCTGAACATTAGCTCGGATACGGTTTTTGACTAGCTCCTTTTTATACTCCAACACAGATATTTTATTCATAAGAGCAACTATTGAATATTGATGACGATTTGCTATTGGTATGGGAAAAGAGAGCGTTATTGTTTCACTTCTTGCATTTATAATATTGTTGGCATTTAAGCCGTAATTAAATCCAAGTTTGACATATGAGAGGTATCTGCTTCTTTGAAGCATCTGCATTTTAGCCTTGATTTTATCTAGCCTATGGGTAGTCATTAAGACACGATAGTTTTGGTTGATTTGCTGATTTAGATCTACGAGTGTAACATTAGTAAAATCTTTTTTAAATGTCGTATTTACCGAGCTTATATGCTGATTCAAGATATTTGAGAGCTGTATCTTTTGTACATGTAAATCAAGTAAATATTGTGTTTTTTCATTATTATATTGCGATAAAAATACAAGTACTACAGAATCGCTCCCATGTAGTAGTGCATCTGAGTCGATTTTATCTTTTATCTGTTGGCTTAATCTTTGTTCGTAGATTAAAATTTTATCAATGATGGCAATATTTTGTTTATCCAGCCATGCTTTTAAAAATATTGTGCGGATTTTCACAGCGAGCGTGACTTTGGTTTTTTTAAGGCTTAAAGAGGCGACTTTATAATCGTTTTGTGCCATTAAAGTTTTATAGTGTGATTGAGATGCAATGTTAATCTTTTGTGAGATTTTAAAATTATAAGCATTTGGCGAGAAATCGATTCTTGAAAAAGATGTCTTAAAGATTGGATTATTTGGAAATAACCGTTTAGCTTTTTTTATATTTTGTTTTTGTACCGATAGATTGTGATGCAATATATGCAACTGTAAAGCATGAGTGTTGATTAACGATAGGGCGTTATGAAGTGTTATGCCATATAATGAAGAACCGAGCAAAACGGCAAAAATAATTTTTTTCATAGATTCGGTGGTTTATCCTCTCTTTTTAAAATAATACATTATAAGTATGAAATGAAAATGAATTTATAATATTATATGTATCGTTGTACCTGCTTGTGGTTTTGATGTAATGGTGATGGTACCGTGATGAAGAGATATGTCAACCCTATTTCCCACACAGAATACAACATTCTAAGTGGGACTGTAATAAATTCTGTGTCAGCACCTAATGTCTCCCAAAATTATATCATAAATTCAAAGCATCTTTTAGCCTTTTTTTTAAATGAATATTAAGTTGAGAAATTGTGAGACTCCAATTTTGAATTGGCATTGTCCATTTTTTCTGGGCATTTTGTATCCCTGCAAAATATGATATGTCAACCCTATTTCCCACACAGAATACAACATTCTAAGCCGCTGTAACTTCAAGTAACATTTTCTCTTCAAATTCAACTGGTGATAAATTATCATTAGCACCATGCATTCTTTGTCTATTATAAAATACTTCAATATATTCAAATATAGCTTGATTTGCTTCGGCTCTTGTTTCAAATATCACATGATGTGTTAATTCTGTTTTTAAGATATGAAAGAAACTTTCAGCTACTGCATTATCCCAACAATTGATTTTTAGAAAATCTTGCATTTTTTATCTTTTTAGTTTTTGCTGTAGCTCTTGGAGGTATGATAGTCTCTATACCATCTTCTATACACTTCTTAAGCTCTCTGCTACTGTAATAACCCTTATCTGCTGTTACTATTATATTTGGGTTATCAGTTATCTCTTTGCTTCTTGTTGCCATATTGTGGAGTTGGTCTAAATCATGACCATTAGTAGATATATCTGTAGCTACAATAAACTTATATTTATCATCAACCGCAATCTGAGAGTTATATGTCATCAAGTTATGGGCAGGTTTGCTCATAATAGTAGCATCTTTATCTGTCTTATTATATTGCTCTTTTCCTAGAGCATCTAGCATATCTAAATCTTTTTGAAACTGCTCTTTTTTCTCTTTTAGTTTATCTATCTCCTCTTTAGAGATTTTTAGGTTTGTACTATTTTTATCCTCTTTATCTAGTGTTTCAAGGAGAGTCATATAACTCTTTATATCTTCATCTATTTTAGCTATATCTTTTTTTACAGTTTTTCTCATGATAAGAGTGTTTTTACTTGCGTTTGCTCGTAAAAATGCTCCATCAACTGCAACTAAATCACCTGTTATTAGTTTTAGATTTTTAAGGAGTATGCTAAACTCTCTAAATATAGTTTGTAGGGCTTTAGGATTGTTTTTTCTAAAATTGGCAATAGTCTTATATGATGGTCTTAATCCTTGTGTGAGCCACATCATCTCTATATTTCTATTTATCTCCTGTTCTAGCTTTTTACTGCTTCTTATTCTATTTAGGTAGCCATAGATATAGATTTTTAACAGTAGCTTAGGATGAAAAGCAGGTTGCCCATCTTTTATTAGATTTTTTTTAGTTTTTATATTGAGTTTAGAAATATCTAAGATATTTACATACTCTTCTATAGCACGAACCATATTATCTTCATCTACTAACTCATCTAAACTTGGAGGAAACATTAGCTGTTGTTTGCGATTTAAGCCTTGTTTGTATATACCCATAAACTACCCTTTATATAGGAGTCATTATACTCTTTTTATCATTTTAGTATGGTTAATTTTAGGGTTATTCTGGTAAACTATTTTATAGTGTTTGGGATTGGGTTCTTTCACAGTCTCGGTGGAGAGAAATCAAAAGTCGCTGGTATGCAAAGGGGCTTTCACTCGATAAACTCAAAAATATCCAAATCTACTTTAAAATAAGAGTCGTCAATTTCTAAATCTCTGCAAATCTTTTCATAATTGATATTGTTTGCAATGATATGCACTGTAATATCTAAGAAATTTATATTTGGATATAATTTGTCTAAATATTTAAGATACGCGGAAATCAAAAATGAAGAAAATAGTTTTAATAACTGGAGCTAGCTCTGGTATGGGTAAGGTTACTGCAAAATTTCTAGCAGAGCAAAATTTTTTAGTCTATGGGGGAACTAGAGATGTATCTAAACTCTTAAAGATTCAGCAAGATAATATCATCCCAATTTTACTAGATATTACTTCACAAAATAGTATAGACAACGCAATAAATAGCATAAAAAGTACTCATAAAAAAATTGATATACTTATAAATAATGCTGGATATGGTTTAGTTTCAACGGTTGAGGATTTAGATGAGGTTGAAATGTTTAATCAATTTAATATTAATGTGTTTGGGATGTTAAGGGTTTGTAAAGCTGTTATCCCGATTATGCGAGAAAACCGTAGCGGGATTATTATAAATATTAGTTCTTTTTTAGGTAGAATTGGATTGCCTTTGTTTACATTATACAATTCTAGCAAGTATGCAGTTGAGGGAATTACCGATTCTCTTCGTTGTGAACTTAGAGATTTTAATATTAGAGTTCACTCAATTTTACCTGGTTTTTTTGATACAAATTTTGCGAGAGATAATCTCGTAATTAACCATAAAACTTTTGATAAAGATTCACCATATAATAAGCTAGTTTCAAATTTAGCGCCAGTTATTATTAAACAAATAAATAATGGCAATGATGCACAAGAAGTAGCACAAATGATTTTAAATATTATAAATAATGATAATTTTAAAGCTCATGTAACAGTAGGAGATAAGGCTAAAAAATTCCTACCCATGAAAAAAGAGCTAAGTGATGAAGATTTTGAACGAAGAGTTCGAGAATATTATAAAATATAAAATATAAAATATAAAAAATGGAAAGCTTCTTCTTTAATATTACCGATACAAGATATAAAACTACTTTTTTGTATAAAAATACACAAGAATATATAAATAAAATAGACATATCAAATGGTATCGTTTTTTTTGATATTTTTCTAAATTCATATAAAAAGTTTAATATAAAAAATCTTGATAGAATGATTGCTATCTCTGTAATAAAAAAAGGAAATTGTGTAATTAAAGATAATATAAAAAATAAGATTTTTCAAATGAAAGAAAATAGTATTAATATTTTTGCTTCTTCACAACAAGATCTGCTCTTAAAAATTAATAAACAATCTAATACAGAGATTTTTGTACTTTTTATAGCTGATTTTGTTTTAAAAAGATATCTAAGCTCAAATCAAAATGAAATTATTAATTTTTTATACAATAATTTACAAACTGATATTTCTTGTAACCTTATAGACGCACAAACAATTGATGCACTTAGTCTATATATAATTGATAAAATAACTAATACAAAAAAAGATGATTTAATGAATAGTATAATATGTGAACATAATGTTTTGGAATTTATGATCCATAGATTTAAGTTACTTGATATTACAAATCACAATCTAAGTAACATCGAAATTTGTATCTCAAAATCAGCTAAAGATATTTTACTTTATAGCTTTATCTCTCCGCCAACTATTGGAATTTTAGCACATCTTTGTGCAACCAACGAAACAAAGCTAAAAGAAGTTTTCAAAAAAGCATATAATATAACTATTCATAGTTATATCCAAAAACTTCGTCTTGAAAAAGCAAATTTATTATTAAGAGATCGGCTTTTAAATATCGGCGAGATTGCAAAACAAGTTGGATACAAACATCAAGGATATTTTTCTAAATTATTTTTTGAATATTATGGAATATATCCAAAAGATTTATTAAAAAAATAATTCTTTTAGTGCTAAAATAAAATCTCTTTAGTGCTAAAAAATTATTGAATATTATTTTTAATTACTATATACTTTAGGTATCATAAAACATAGGAGTTCATAATGAGTAAAGTAGTTTTAATAACAGGTGCAACCTCAGGAATGGGTAAAATTACAGCCGAGACACTCTTTCAAGACGGTTATATAGTTTATGCTGGTACTAGAGATAAGATGGCTAATGGCAGTGGCGATAAAATTAAAATGCTCTATCTTGATGTAACAAAAACTGATTCTATAAACAATGCAGTTGATATAGTTATAAAAAACGAAGGTAAAATAGATGTTTTATTTAATAATGCTGGCTATGGGCTTGTATCCACTGTTGAAGATGCCACTGATGAAGAGATGTTTAATCAATTTGATGTAAATGTATTTGGACTTTTAAGAGTGACAAGAGCTGTTTTACCTTTTATGCGAAAAGCAAAAAATGGAGTAATTATTGATACATCTTCATTTTTAGGAAAAATGGGGCTTCCTTTATTGACGCACTATAATGCTTCAAAATACGCAGTTGAGGGAATAGTTGATTCACTTAGATTTGAAGTATCACCATATAATATCAGAGTCCATTCGATCGAACCTGGATTATTTGGTACGAATTTTGTAGCAAAAGGTTTAGTCACTAATGTAAAAACGATGAGCGAAAATTCACCATATAAAGATTTAGTATCACATTTTGTTCCAATAGTAGCTAAAGCGATTAATGAAGGTCCATCTCCACAACCAATAGCAGATGCAGTTAAACATATCATAGAAGATGAAAATGCAGATATTTTTATACCTGTTGGAATTGAAGCCACAACTTTTATTCCAATGAGAAAAAAATTAAGTGATAAAGATTTTGAAATAAAAATTAAAGAAACTTTTGGAATTTAAAAGTTTTCTAATTTTATTAGTCTAACTTGTACATTTAGATATAATATCGTTCTCATGATGCTGATATTATATTTTATAATGGGTAAAATCAGCTACAAGATTAAAAATTAGGAATATTTTATGCAAAGTACTAAATCAAAAGTATGGAAATTTGGAAAAGATATTGATACTGACTTGATAATTGCCGCGAGATATTTAAATACCTCAAATCCACAAGAGCTAGCAAAACATGTAATGGAAGATGCCGATGCATCATTTGCATCAAAAATAAGTAAAGGCGATGTAATTGTAGCTGATGAAAATTTTGGTTGTGGTTCATCAAGAGAACATGCTCCAATAGCACTTAAAGCTGTAGGAATTTCTGCAATTATTGCACCAACTTTTGCTCGTATTTTTTATAGAAATGCTTTTAATATGGGCTTACCTATTTTTGAACTACCACAAGCTAATGAAATTAGTGAGGGTGATATTATCTCCATAGATGTTGATAAAGGACAAATTACTAATAAAACAACAAAGAAAATATATACTTTTAAAGCAATACCAAAATTTATGCAAGAATTAATCAATATTGGCGGACTTATGAATTATGCTAAAGAAGAGATAAGCATGGGAGTTCGGTCATGAAAAGTTATAATATTGCGTTAATAAAAGGCGATGGCATTGGTCCAGAAATTATTGATGAAGCAGTTAAAGTTTTAAATGCGGTTGCTTTGGTTGAAAATTTTGAAGTTGAGTATCATGAATATTTAATGGGCGGATCTGCCTATGATGTAACAAAAGATCCATTGCCGGATGCAACAATTAAAGGGGCATTAAGTAGTGATGCTATTTTATTTGGTGCAATTGGTGGAGAAAAATGGGATAATCTACCGCGTGACAAACGTCCAGAGAGTGGCTTGTTAAGATTTAGACAGGCGCTCGGTGTATATGCAAATTTACGTCCAACTATTGTGTATGATGAATTAATTGATGCCTCAACAATCAAAAGTGAAGTGGTTAAGGGCGTTGATATTATGGTAGTTCGTGAATTAATAGGCGGTATATATTTTGGTGAACCTAAGGGACGTGATGATAATCGTGGATACAACACTATGGTTTATACTCGCCAAGAAATTGAAAGGATTGCACATCAGGCTTTTAAAATTGCTATGACCCGTGATAAACGTGTTTGTTCGGTAGATAAGGCAAATGTACTTGATGTTTCAGCTTTATGGAGAGAAGTTGTAACAAAAATAGCAAAACAATATCCACAAGTTACATTAACTCATATGTATATTGATAACGCTGCGATGCAGCTAATAAGAGATCCTAAACAGTTTGATGTTATTGTAACTGGTAATCTTTTTGGAGATATCTTAAGTGATGAAGCTAGCATGATTTGTGGTTCTATTGGTCTATTACCTTCAGCTTCTATTGGAGCAAAAATCGGACTTTATGAACCAATTCATGGCTCTGCTCCTGATATCGCAGGAAAAGGCATTGCCAATCCAATAGCAGCAATCGCTAGTGTATCTATGATGCTTCGATATGCTCTAAATGAACAAGTAGCAGCAAATAAAATAGATGAAGCAATTAAATATGTCCTTAAAGAAGGGTATAGAACAAAAGATTTAGCAGATTTTGGCGCAAAACAAATATGCTCAACCAATGAAATTGGCTCTATTATCGCAAATTATATAGCTACATGCAAACATTAACTTTAGCAAATATTTATGAACTTCAAGGCTTAAAGCAAGAAGCTTTAGAAATATATAAAGAGATTTTAAAAAAAGACTCATCAAATAGCGAAGCAAAGATCGCCATTAGGCGTTTAAGTGGAATGAGAAAAAAATTTTTATCTGTAAATGAAGAGATGCGAGATTTTTTTGTAAAAATGGATAATGATGCAGAGTTTTATCAATTTGAAAGGTGGTTATTAAAAACATGGAACTAAAAGATGTAATTCTTAGTACATTGGCTGAAATTGATGATATTGTTGAACAAAAAGATAATCAAGAAATTTTACAACAAAAAGATACTTCTAATGAATCTATTTTAATAGAGTCAAAAATTTTTGACTCTGAAGAGAGGTTTTTACAAACAATGCAAGAAAGATTATTAGTATTATTTGAAGGATTTCAAGCTCCAAACAATAGTAAAATTGAAGCAAAAGTAGATTTGACACTGAATTTTTTAGAGTATCTTTTATCAATGATTGAAAATAGACTATTACAAATAGAAAATAACGAGAAGTCATGAATAGATACAGAGTGTTAATTGATACACCTGACCAAAAAGGCTTAATGTATAAAGTTTCATCTATTTTTTTTAAAAATAACTTAAATATACTCTCAAATCAAGAATTTGTTGATAATAATAATAATAAATTTTTTATGAGAAGTGTTGTTGTTGGAGATCTGACAAGAGATAAATTACATGATAAATTAGTAGAAATTTTACCTAAACAAAGCAATATTAAAGTTATCTCTCCAATACGAAAAAATATCATTATAATGGTAACAAAAGAGTCACATGCATTAGGAGACATTTTAATGCGTTATGAAGCTAGTGAGCTTAATGCAAATATTGTAGCAGTTATTTCTAATTATGATAATTTAAGAAAACTTGTTCAAAAATTTGATATTAAATATCATTTTGTTACACATGAAAATCTAACACGAGAACAACATGAAGAGCAATTTTTAAACATCTTATCGCGATATCAACAGATTGATTATATTGTACTAGCAAAATACATGAGAATTTTAACCCCATCTTTTACACAAAAATATGAAAATAAAATTATAAATATTCATCATTCATTTTTACCAGCTTTTATAGGTGCAAATCCTTATAAACAAGCTTACGATAGAGGCGTGAAAATTATTGGTGCAACAGCACATTTTGTAAATAATAATTTAGACGAAGGACCAATTATTGCACAAGATGTCAAACATATTGATCATACATTAAATTCAAAAGATTTAAAACAGCATGGAAAAGATATTGAAAAAATTGTTCTCTCGCGTGCATTACAATTAGCTCTTGAAGATAAAATATTTGTAAATCTTAATAAAACGGTTATTTTTTAATGTTTAACATTGTCTTAGTTACTCCACAAATTCCAAATAATACTGGTAGTATCGGGAGATTATGTGTTAATACATCATCAACTTTGCACCTCATAAAACCATTGGGATTTGATATTACTGAAAAAGCACTGCGAAGAGCAGGACTTGATTATTGGAAAAAACTTGATTTACATGTATGGGAAAATTTAGATGATTTTTTCATTAATAACAATATAACAGCAAATAATATTCATCTAGCGACTACTAAAATTGATAAACCCTATTTTGATGCTACATTTAAAAGCGGTGATTATATTTTATTTGGTAGTGAAACAGCAGGTTTACCCACAGAATTATTAAATAAGTTTATCAAGCAACAAATAACAATTCCCATGACCAAAGAGGGTAGAAGTCTAAATCTTGCAGTTAGTTCTGGCATCATTCTTTATGAAGCAATTAAGCAAAATTTCTCTAGCTATAAGGCTTTGATGTGAAATTAATTTTAAATATTATTATTTTAATTTTATTTGTTTTATTTATGATATTTATTTTTAAAGGTTATCATCAAAGCAAATATGAACAAAGACAAGATAAACAAAATCATGATAAAAAATTAAAAGAAAACTGATATAATTAGTAAAAAATTGGATAATGTGCCATGACAAAAAAAATATCTGTAAATATATTTTTTATATTGCTTATTTTACTATTTAGTGCTTGCTCTTCTCTTCATATTGTTGAATATGCAAATATCAAGCAACTTCATACTCTACCACAAAGAGCGGATGCTTACACTAAAAATATAAAAAATGTATCTTTATTATATCAAATACAGACAAGATACAATAAGTCTTATTTCAAACCTTGGAACATCTCAGCTATCACAACATCTTTACATGCCATCATGTGGCCATTTAGAAACTATACAATTTTTAACAGTTATGGTGCAAATCTAAAACCACTAAAATTATTTTGGTTTTATCGTCAATATGCAAATGCAAATTATAAAAATTATGCGACCCTTAACAGATATGCGATTACCTTGAGATATGCTTCGTTACACAATTTTCCATCAGATACACCAGTTTTTACAAATCCTACAAAAGCAGGTGAAGGTTTCCCTTTTGATTATAATCAAAATAGCACAGTTGATGCAAATAAGCCAGTTATTATCTCTCACTACTCAAGAGACAGGGCATGGGTTTATGTATTTACTTCATTCGCATCTGGTTGGTTACGTAGTGATGATATTGCATACATAAGTCATCAAGATACTAAAACATATCAAGATGAAAAATTTATCCATATACTACAAGATGCTTATCCTATTGTTGATCATAGTAATCAATTTATCTGCTACACACGTGTTGGCATGATGTTACCTCTTATTAAAACAATAAATAATAATTATGAAGTAGCAGTAGCCACACGAGATAATAATAAAAGTGTAGTATTTAAAGATATACTTATTCCAAAACAAATCGCAACAACAAAAGTTTTAAACTTTAATAAAAAAAATATTATTAAAGTTACAAATGCAATCATACATAGCAAGTATGGTTGGGGTGGAATTGATGGACAAAGAGACTGTTCATCTTTTGTAAGAGATTTTTTTGCACCC
Organism: uncultured Campylobacterales bacterium; assembly: GCA_964474335.1. Classification (GTDB taxonomy): domain Bacteria; phylum Campylobacterota; class Campylobacteria; order Campylobacterales; family Sulfurimonadaceae; genus Hydrocurvibacter. The sequence continues at coordinate 10,142 of CAYYRS010000016.1, read as the reverse complement.
TTTGGTATTTGGCTACCACGCAACTCATATGCTCAAGCGCATGTAGGTAAAATAATTTCGTTGCGTCATATCTCTAATTTAGATAAAATTAAGTTAATAAAAAAAGACGCTATTGCCTTCGAAACACTTTTATACATGCGAGGACATATCCTAATTTATGTGGGAATTTATCACAATAAAATAATTGTCTTACAAAACATGTGGGGAATCAATATTAAAAATGGTCATAAAACAGGAAGAATTATAATTGGTCATACTGTCTTTACAACTCTAACTATCGGTAGTCATCAAAAATTTTATGATAAAAAAGCTAGCTTTTTAAATAAGATTACAAGCTTTAATATTTTAACAAAAAGCTAAGGACATCTCTAAATAATATAAAAAAGAGTCATGAAATAGTGTGCTATACTGCCACTGAGTACAAACAGGTGCCATATTGTGTGAAAGTATGGCTTGTCGTCTTGAATATAAAATATCACTCCAAAGCTATAAAAAAGCCCCCCTATTAAAAGAAGCCACAATCCGCCAGTTGACATATCTTGCAAAAGTGGGTGATATGCGATTACTATAAGCCAACCCATTATTACATATAGATACAGTGATAATTTTTCAAATCTTCTTGGATATAAAAACTTTAAAGTTATGCCAAAAATAGCGATTGCCCAATTAATCCCAAAAATACTCCAACCCCATCCTCCGCCAAGAACAACAAGTGTAATTGGAGTGTATGAACCAGCTATTAAAAAATATATCGAAGCATGATCAAAAATCTGAAATATTTTTTTAACTCTTTGATTTGTAACTGCATGATAAAGCGTTGATGAGCCGTACATTATTATTAAAGTTGAACCATATATTACAGAAGCTATAACACCCATAACACTAGAATGAAGGTGTGCAATGACGACCAATACAATTAAACCAGCAATACCTAACGCAAGTCCTAATCCATGTGTTGTAGCATGCCATATTTCTTCAACGATAGAAAAATTATTTACTTGTTGTTTCAAAATTATAAAACCTTTATTTTTTTTAGGTATTATAGTGCAAATAATCTAATGGATAAATAATTATGAAAAAAATAATCTCTATTTTAGCATTTAGTATAATTACGCTATTTATATTTTCTGGTTTTTTAATGCCAAATCAAGCATTTAAACCATCGGCTATATTAAAATACGGCTCTACAATTATCTTACATGTAAAGCTAGGTAAAAATATCTATTTACACAAAAAAGATGTCAAAATCTCTTTAAACAATAGTAAATTTATTTATATTAAAACTATTAAGTTCTCAAAAAGCACCACATTTAGTCATGAACAAATTTTTATGCCTTTTATAACTGCAGTAGTAAAAATAGCAAAAAAACCTCATGTTGTAGGAAATAAGAAGATAGTACTAATCTTTTCATACATTGGATGCTCAAAAGATGGTATTTGTTATCGTCCACAGATGCATAAATATACATTTAATATCAACACAAACAATATGCAACAATTATCGCTATCCACTACCGTAACAATAAAAAAACATACATTATCAAAAGTTGATAAAATTGTAAAAATAATGAATTCTAATAATATAATATTAACGCTTCTTATGTTTTTTGGTTTTGGGATTTTGTTATCCTTTACACCTTGTGTATTTCCGATGATACCTATTGTTTCATCAATTATCGTCTCTCAAGGAAAAGATATTACAACTAAAAAAGCTTTTTTTCTTTCTTTGGTTTACGTACTTTCTATGGCATTTACATACACGATAGCAGGTATCTTAGCTGGATTATTCGGAGAAAATCTTCAAGCATTTATGCAAGTACCTTGGGTTATTTATTCATTTTCTACTATTTTTGTTCTTTTGTCTTTATCCATGTTTGGTCTTTACGAACTACAAATACCCCATGTTATTCAATCAAAATTAAACTCTAAAACCTCTAATAAAGGTGGGATTATTGGTATAGCGATTATGGGATTTTTATCAGCTTTAATTGTTGGTCCTTGCGTCGCAGCTCCTCTTGCTGGAGTCTTAGTATATATTGGAGAAACTGGCAATGCTATTCTTGGTGGAATATCTTTATTTACTTTAGCGATTGGCATGGGTATTCCTTTACTTATTGTAGGCACAGGAGCTGGTAAATTTATGCCAAAACCAGGTGCATGGATGAATATGGTTATGAGTATTTTTGGTATTTTGATGCTAGGTGTTGCTATTTGGATGCTTTCACGAGTCATTGAGCCTTATATTATTATGATACTTTACTCAATACTTGGTATTGGCACCGCTATATATCTTGGTGCTTTAGAACCACTAAATCAAAACAATAATTTGCAAAACTTAGTCTTTAAAAAAATTATAGCATTTATCATATTTTTATATAGCATATTTTTATTTATAGGTGTGCTTAGTGGAACAAACAGCTACACATTGCCTTTAAATAAATTTGTTTTAAAAAATAATACCAATTCAATAATTGCTCAACCAAAATTACACTTTAAAATAGTAACATCCATTAAACAATTAAATATAATTTTAAAGAAATATAAAGGGCAAAAGATTATTTTAGATTTTTCTGCTAATTGGTGTGTTGCTTGTAAGGAGCTTGAAAATAATGTATTTTCAAAACCAAAAATAATAAAAGCCATGACAAATTTTATTTTAGTACGTGCTGATTTGACTAAATATACAAAGGATGAAATAGCACTAGCTAAAAAATATGGAGTATTTGGTCCGCCTGTAATTATCTTTTTTAATAAAAACGGACAGGTTATTAAAAATAAAACGTTAGTAGGTTATGAAGATGCAAAAACATTTTTCTTAGCTCTATAAATTACTTTGCTCTATAAAATTTGCAAATTGTCGAACATAAGTATTTGTACTTTGATTAGTTATTTCTTTGGCTAACCGTTTATTGACCTTAGTAGCAAGTAATTGTTTGTATGCAATCTTTATCTCATCAATAATCTCAACATCTTCTACTCTACGTCTAAGTCCTATAAGATTTAAACCTTTTATGCTCGATTTATTTCCTTCTACTAAACAAAATGGCGGAATATCATGCGTTACACAAGATGCACCACCTATCATAACACTCTCGCCTATTTTAATATTTGATTCTATTGTACTAAGTCCTCCAATGATAACAAAATTGCTACATATAACGTTTTTATACAATCTTACTGCATTTGTAATAATACAATTATGTCCGAGCACTACACCATTAGCTATTTGAACATATGCCATAATAAACGTATGATGACCAATTATAATTTCTTTTGCGGGCGTATTGCAATCAGTACCAATTTGAACAAATTCTCTAATTGTTGTATTTTGCTCAATTGTAATCTTTGACTCTTTATCTCCAATAGTTGTAAAACTAAAAATATGCACATCTTGTAATATTTCAGTATATCCTTTTAAAATCACATTAGATTCTAATTTGCATCCTGTTAAAATAATAACATCACTTCCAATATAACAAAAAGGACCAATAACTACATCATCAGCAATAACTGCTCCATCTTCTATAATCGTTGTTTTATCTATCATGATGATATTGCAATTTTTAAAGTAATAATACTGTCTTGCAAACTAGCCAACAGACCTCTTTCACCGCTTTTAAGATACTCTACAAATGCTTCTAACTCTTTTACTAATGATTCATCTTTTTTTATATAACATTCTCTTATAACATACGAATTATTTATGTTAAATGAAGAATATTCTTTTAAGCTTTGAGCCATTAAATCTGCTTCAAAATAAGATTCTTGACAGGCAACTTCAATTTTACGCTTTTTAAATGGAGTTAGCCAATTTGTAGTGATATTTGCTATAACTGAGTCAGATAATTCAAAACTAAGAACAGCATTATCCTCATGATGATTATGAATTTTACGAGATTTGAAAATTGATTGATTTAATATCTCTTTATGAGTAATAAAACGAATTAAATCAATATCATGCACGGACAAATCAGTTAGCACTCCAACATCCGCAATACGTGGAGGAAATGGACCAACGCGTGTAATAGCTACTGAAAATATCTCTTTATTTTGTAACTCCTCTTGCAAAGCAGTAATAACTGGATTAAATCTCTCTACATGCCCGACACAGCTTTTAACGCCAGAATTATTGACTGCTTTTAAAATATCTTTTGCATCTTCTACGGTTGAAGCAGCTGGTTTTTCTATAAAAATATCAACACCTCTATCACAACATTTTAGTGCAACTTCTTTATGTAAAAATGTAGGAACTGCAATGATTACAGCATTTGGTTTTACAGTATCTAACATATCGTCCACATCAGTGTAAAAAGGCTCTTTATATGGTTCATTTTGTGATACATCACACAATGCACAAATCTTTACATCATTAAAAGAGCTAAAAATACGGTAATGATTTTTACCCATTGATCCCAAACCAATAATGGCCAATCTTATCATACTATGCACTCCTTGATTGTATTTATTATAAAAATTTGTTGTCTTTGCGTTAAATATGGACTCATAGGAAGTGAAACAATCTCTTGTGATATCTTTTCACTTATTTGAAAATCACCTTTTATATATCCTAGATACTTAAATACCTCTTGAAGGTGGAGCGGTATAGGATAGTGAACAGCAGTCGGAATTGATTGTATGGATAAATTTTCAATAAACTTATCTCTATTTTTTACACGTACTGAATATTGAGCATAAACGCTATCTCTATCATCTTTTATCTTTGGTGTCGTAATTAATAAAATATCTTTTAATCCTTCATCATAACGAGCCGCTACCTCTTTTCGTAAACAAATCTCATCATCAAAATGACGAAGTTTTATGTTTAAAATAACAGCTTGAAGCGTATCTAAGCGACCATTCATGCCTAAATATTTATGTTTATATTTCTCATTTTGTCCATGATTTAGTAATATTTTTATTTTTTGTGCAATCTCATCACTATTTGTAAAAATAGCTCCTCCATCACCATAAGCTCCTAATGGTTTTGATGGAAAAAAACTTGTACAACCTATGTAAGAAAGAGCACATGATTTCTTACCCTTATATGTTGCTCCAAAACTTTGACAACCATCTTCTATAACAGTTATATTATACTTATTTGCTAGTGCATTAATCTCATCCATATCTGCACATTGACCATATAAGGATACAGGCATGATTATTTTTGTTTTATTTGTAATTACCTTTTTTATTTTTGTTGCATCAATATTATAGGTTTTTTCATCAATATCAACAAAAACTGCTTTTGCTCCAACTAAAGCAATAACTTCGGCAGTCGCTATAAAAGTAAAAGGTGTTGTAATAACTTCATCACCCTCTTTAATATCAAGCACCATCAATGACAATAGTAAAGCGTCAGTTCCACTACTGCATCCTATAGCATGTTGTACACCCACGTATTTAGCAATATTTTCTTCAAAATTAGTTAGTCTTTGACCACCTATAAAACTCGCATCTTTAAAAACTTCGAGAACCTCTTTATCTATCTCTTCTTTATATTTTTGATACTGTGTTTGTAAATCTATAAAATTAATTTTCACTTTCAACCTTTTGGAAATTATATCAAACATAGCCTTAATTACTTTTTTCTTCTTTTATACATAACAACAAAATCTTTAATAATCAATCCTAAACAATATAACCATAAAATATCAAGTATATAGTTATGATTTAATCCTCTTTCATATAAATATACAAATCCTAATACAAACGGCCATTTAAAAAAATAAAAAAATAATATCCCACTGCCATATAACTGCTTTAACACTTTAGCACTCTATCATTCTTGCAACTGATTTCGAACTCCCATGATTTAAATACTCTCTTAATGCTTTTGAATTACTCAAAAATTCCTCACTATTGATATCTTTAAATTCATTTAATAAATTTTGTACTGTTACATCATTTTGAATCAATTCTTTGTGGATTGGTCTGTTTTTAAATTTTTCAAACATAATATTTGCAAGTCCAATATAATTTAATTTTACTAAACGACTAGCTAAAAAATAATCAAGTGGTTTAGCTACATATGCCAAAACAAAAGGTATGCCAATAAGTGCTGCTTCAAGTGTAGCTGTTCCACTACAAATAAATGCAAAATCACTCGCCATTAACGTATGATGCACATCTGATGTTACATCAAAATTTGAGATATCTTCATAAATTTCATCTATTTGTATTTTTGTAAAATGTTTTGGGATTATCAAAACCGCTTTAGCATCAATATTTTTACTCACTTCTTTAAAGATAGGCATAAGCTTTTTTATCTCACTAGCACGACTCCCTGGCATAAATACAATCTGCCCCTTGCATGTAAGCTTATCTTTAAACTCTGTAATTTCATCCAAAAGAGGATGCCCTACATAACTAATAGGGGCATCTTTGCTATAATAATCTTTTTCAAACGGTAATATCGAAGCTAGATGTGTTATAATTGTTTGTAAAACTTCGATTCGCTTTTTTTTCCATGCCCAAGCTTGTGGTAAAATATAATAGATAATTTCTTTATTGGGATACAATTTTTTAATTTTTTTTGCTAAAGGTAGGTTAAAACCAGATGAATCGATAAGCAATACCTTGTCCACGCTTTTTGCAAGATATGCCATCTGTTTGTTTAGTTTTATAAAAAAACGAATCTTTTTTAAAACATCAACAAACCCCATAACTGCCAAAGAATCAAGACTAACATATGGTTTGCCAAACTCTTCGTTAAAGATACCTATAAATTCAACATTATCTGATAGTTCATTCTTTAAAGCTCGTAAATGGTTATTAGCAGAATATTCTAATGCGCTTACTAAAAGTTTCAATCTCACTCTTTTTGATATAATATCAAAAGTATATCTAAAAAGGTACAATAAAATGACAATCTCAAATATTAAAATCATAAATGAAAATGAAGAGATATATGCAGATATAACAATTACAAATAAAATAATCACAAAAATAGTAAAAATTGACAATCCAGATAAAATAAAAAATAATCTTATTTTAATGCCCTCTTTGATTGATCTTAATGTAAGTGTTAAGGACGGTCTTTTAAATAATAAAAGTATGAATGAAATCGCAAAAAATGCTTACAATGGTGGAGTTCATGAAACAGTACTAAATCCAGAATCAACTCCTCCGATTGATAATGAAATCGTACTTGAATTTATACAAAGTCATAACAAATATTTAGACGGTGCAAAATGTACAAGTATCATAAATAGTATAAATAGTAACAAAGAATTATCAAATATCGCTATTTTGTTAAAACGTGGTGCGATTGGTATATTTATGAGCACCAAAACCGATAATATTTTAGCCACAAAAATAGCTCAATATGCTAAAATGTACAATTTAGCACTATTTTGTAGAGCTGAAGATAAGAGTCTTAGTCAAGATGGTATTATGAATGAGGGCAAGATGAGCTCCAAACTTGGTCTTGCTGGCATCTCGCCAATTGGTGAGCTTTTACATGTAAGCCGCATGATTGAGATTGCAAGATATTATAAAATTAAAATTTTATTTCAATCAATCACCTCTCCAAAATCAATAGAATTAATCACTAAAGCGAAAAAAGAGGGAGTGGATGCTAAATGCGAGGTTAGTATTCATCATATATTATGCTCTGATAAATTATGCGAAAATTTTAATACAACTGCTAAAATATATCCACCTCTACAATCACCAAAAGATATGCAGATTATGAAACAAATGTTGCAAAATAATGAAATCGATATACTTACAACTCTTCATCAACCATCTTCGGCAGTTAATAAAGATGTTGCTTTTGCGGACGCTTCGTATGGATGTGAAGCCATACAATATGCTCTACCGCTTTATTATACAAAACTTGTTAAGTCAAATCTTATAAGTTTTAGAGATTTAATAAAATTATGCGTTAGCAATCCTGCAAAAATAATAAATAAAAAAAATCCAAATATACAAATAGGAACAAAAGAGTTTGTTATTTTTGATACAAACCATAAAACGACAGTAAAAAATAAACAATCTCTTTATGACATGCAAACATTATATGGCAAAATTAATATCTATGATTAAAATCCATGCATCATGGATTCCTTTGTTAGAGGATGAATTTCAACAAGATTATATGTTAAAATTAAATGATTTTTTAAAAGATGTTAGAAAAAAATATATTATTTATCCTCCATCAGATCAAGTTTTTAGTGCTTTTAATCTAACAAGTTTTGATAATCTTAAAGTAGTAATTATAGGGCAAGACCCTTATCACGGTGCAAGCCAAGCACATGGCTTGGCGTTTAGTGTGCATAATGATATTTTAACACCGTCGCTTCGAAATATTTTTAAAGAGTATATGAGTGATTTGCATCTGCCCATGCCTACAACAACTGATCTCACACCATGGGCAAAACAAGGAGTATTTTTGATAAATACATCACTAACTGTTCAAAAAGGATTGGCAAATTCACATAAAAATATGGGCTGGGAAGGTTTTATTGATAAAGTTATAAAAATTATAAGTCATAATAAAAAACATGTTGTTTTTATACTTTGGGGAGCAAATGCACAAAAAAAAGAGTATCTTATTGATTTAGATAAACATCTTGTTTTAAAATCAGTTCATCCATCTCCTTTGTCAGTATATCGAGGTTTTTTTAACTCAAAACCATTTTCTAAAACAAATCACTACCTAAAAAGCAAAGGAATTACTCCAATAAATTGGCATTTAACGTAAAGTCTATAAAGTTATCTTTATATTGATTTACTATTTTGATATAATGTTTTAAGAAAAAATTACCACTTGGATAAATAATGATAGATTTAAAATTACTGCAAAACAATTTTAATATTGTTGCTACTAAGTTGCAACGAAAAGGCGTGCAAACAGAGTTATTAAAAAAATTAAAAATTAAAAATGAAGAGTTAAAAACTGCTAAAATTAATTTTGAAACCTTTCAGGCTGCTCAAAATAGTATGAGCAAAGAGTTTGGTATCTATAAACGTGAGGGCAAGGATATCTCAGAACTTAAAAAAAGAGTTGATGAAAATAAAATTCATATAGCCGAGGCTATTCAGTTGCAAAGATTAAGGCAAGAAGAGCTTGAAAAACTTGCTATGAGCATTCCTAATATTTTAGATGATGATGTGCCAGATGGCGATGATGAATATGACAATATTGAAATAAAAAAAGTTTTATCTCCAAAGCATTTCGATTTTAAACCAAAAGAGCATTGGGAATTATCAGCACAAAATGGCTGGATAAATTTTGAATATGGTGTAAAAATTACTAAAAGTCGCTTTAGTGTCATCCAAAATATGGGTGCGAAACTTGAGCGTGCACTTATCAATTTTATGCTAGATTTTAATGAAAAACGTGGTTTTCATGAAATTAGTGTACCATACATTGTGAATCAAAGTGCTTTAGAAGGCACAGGGCAGCTTCCAAAATTTAAAGATGATTTATATAAAATAGATGGTGATGAACTGTATCTAATACCAACCGCGGAAGTTCCTCTTACAAATCTTTTTTCAGATGAAATTATCGCAGCTAATCAGCTCCCAATTAAAATGACAGGACACACAGCATGCTTTAGAAAAGAAGCCGGAAGTGCTGGACGTGATGTAAGAGGCATCATAAGACAGCACCAATTTCATAAAGTTGAATTAGTATGTATAGCAAAGCCAGATGATAGTGATGAAATATTTGACGAAATGGTATCTTGTGCTTCTAATTTGTTAAGCGCCTTGGAGTTGCCACATAGATTAGTCAGATTATGTGCTGGCGATCTTGGCTTTAGTGCAGCTAAAACCATCGATCTTGAAGTATGGTTACCAGGACAAAATAGTTATCGTGAAATATCTTCGGTTAGTAATACCAGAGATTTTCAAGCAAGACGTGCAAAAATAAGATATAAAGACAAAGAGACAAAGAAAAATACATTTGTAAATACACTTAATGGAAGTTCATTAGCAGTAGGTCGTACACTAGTAGCTATCATGGAAAATAACCAAAACGAAGATGGGAGTATAGATATTCCTGAGGTTTTAAAACCTTACTTAAGTATGGGTGCAAACTGAAACATATTAATTAGGTGTTTGGTTTAAGTTTTCTCCTTTAAGAGCGTGTAAAGCTAACTGTGTAAACCAACCTTTTATTCCTAAATCACTTAGTG
>CAYYRS010000015.1:0-40328 GCA_964474335.1 uncultured Campylobacterales bacterium | reverse complement strand
CTAAGTGATTTAGGAATAAAAGGTTGGTTTACACAGTTAGCTTTACACGCTCACGCACTTATAAAAAAGCAAACAATATCAATTATAATTTTATAATTTTAATAGCACTGTGATTATAATCTGGCTCCATAGATTCACTATCATAAACGTCTAGTGTTAGATAGTTTATCTCCTTATTGCTAATTGGCATAAAGATACAATTTTTATGCATATCCTCAGTTACAACTGCCGTGGTTTTTAATTCGCCTCTTTTTGAAATTATTTTAATACTATCGCCATTAGTTATATCTAATATCTTTGCGTCTTGCGTATTTATCTCACAAAAATTTAATTCTTTATAAGTTAGTAGTGAATTGGCTAAATTGGTTTTTGTACCACTATGCCATTGATCTCTTGTGCGACCTGTTAAAAGAATAAAAGGAAACTCTTGAGATCTTTTTTCGCTTAATTGTTGATTATGTACAAAAAATAGATTCCCTTTCTTATCTGTAGTTAGAAAATTATCTATCTTTTGACCCCAGATATATGAGTTGTTGCGTAGCTTGTCATAGTTAAGTTTATATATATCCATATGTGTATTTAATCTTGTCATCTCTTTATATTCATTAAATATTTCTTCGGTATTTTTAAAATTAAAAGCTCGCTTGTATCCCAACTCCTGTGCTAATAATTGAAAAATTTCCCAATCAGCTTTTGAGTCTCCTAATTTTTTTGTTAGTTGTTCTTGTTTCGCGATAGTTCTATCAAGGTTTGTTTGGCACCCTTCCTTTTCACCCCAAGGAGCAGCTGGAAGTCTGATATGTGTATATTTTGCTGTTTCACTATTTTCATAAGCATTTATTTCTACTATTAGAGGAATTTTTTTAATTAATTCTTGCATTTTATGTCTATTTGGCAGATGATAGATGGGGTCTGTATGACAAATGATTAAAATATCTAGATCTGATTCTAGCATTTTTGTAACAGGCAAACCCTCTTTGTCGGCAACGTTTTTACTTTTCCAAAATTTTGATACCTTTTCAACGCTTTGTTCATCAAAACCAAGATGAACAGCTAACATTGTTGCAAGTCCGCCAACTTCACGTCCCCCCATGGCATTTGGCTGGCCTGTTAAACTAAATGGCCCATTGCCCTTTTTAAATATCTTTCCGCCAAGAAGATGAGTATTTATAAGAGCTACATTTTTATCTACCCCTTGAACAGATTGATTTAATCCCATAGTCCATGCGGTAATTATATTTTCACTATTTTTATAAAGTTCAAAAAACTCCTCAAATAACTCACAAGAGATACCTGTGCGTTTAAGCATTTTTGTTGTTGAGTTATTTTTAAGATTATCTTTTAGCTCATCAAAATTATTTATATGATCTTGTATAAACTGTTTGTTATAAAGATTATCTTCTATTAATCGTTTTGATATAAGATTAAATAAATCAATATCACTACCAGGCTCTATTGATAGATGAATATCTGCTGTTTTTGCAGTTTCTGTTCGTCTAGGATCGATAACAACCACTTTTAAACCCATTTTTCTAGCTTTTTTTATATGATTGTGAAATACTACATGTGATTCCGCAGCATTTGAGCCAGCTAAGATAAGCAAATTAGCATGAAATATATCTTCCATTCTAACAGGTACAAAATCAGCACCAATAGTTTTTTTGTAAGCAACTACGGCACTTGACATGCATAATCGGCTGTTTGTATCAACATTTGATGTTCCAATAAATCCTTTACCTAATTTATTAGCGATATAATAATCTTCTGTCAGGAGTTGCCCCGATAGATAAAATCCAATTTTATTTTTTGAAGTTTGTTTTATTTTTTGTGCTATTTTTTTAATAGCAACATCCCAAGTTATCGAAGAAAAATCTTGCTGTATATTATCGCGCATGATAGGTTTTAACAATCTTGTGTCAGGTTGCATGCTTATTAATTCTGATACTCCCTTTTTGCATACTTTTCCAGAGTTAATCGGATACGCTTTATCTCCTTTTAGATTATTTTTATCATACTCTAAGCCACATCCAACGCCACAATATCCGCATATAGATTTAATCATAATTTATATTCCATTTGTATATATTTTATGAAAGTATAATAAAATATATACAAAATAAAACAGATAAATGATTAAAATTTAATCAAAAGAACATATTTTTTTATAAGTACCTATCATGCTTAAATTGCCAGTTACGCCATCATTATTTTAGTTTAATTTTATATACATGTGAGCAAATTCTTTATAGAAGGATTAAGTTATCAGGAGATTTCTTAAGTATTGGTATCTATTTTAATAAATAGTACCTCTAATAACCCTATCTCAGAGTCTAAAAGAGGAGTAATTTTATATATAATTTTTCATCGTCGTAGCTATGGCTACAACTCAAAAAAAGTTATGCACAATCTCACCCATCTATAAGAAACTTCTCAATGGGCAATATATTTGATTTATTTGTTTAGATAGACAATAGTAGCAGATGATTTAAGTTGTTTAATCTTTGCTTGTGTAATTGTTCTAAATTTTGTCATTTTAATACGTTGTTTTATATATCTTGAAACTGCCTTTAATGGTAAAGTAACTGCTGGCTTTTTACTTTGTAGATAGATAATATGGTAGCCAAACTGCGTTTTTATAGGACGCTTTGTAATCGCTCCAACCTTTAATTTAAATACAGCCTTATCAAACGCAGGCACCATCTGACCTCTTGTAAATGTCCCTAAATCTCCACCTTTAGATGCAGATGGACCGGTAGAATCGGCTTTAGCAAGAGCTATAAATTTAGTTCTTAGTGCTTTACCTGTTAAATTTTTCATCTCATTTATTAATTTTTGTGCTTTAGCTTTAGTTTTTAATAAAATATGACGTGCATGTACTCTAACCTTTTCTTTAAATTCCATCTTATTTTTATTGTAATAAGTAGAAATTTCTTTTTTAGTTATTTTAATTTTACGAGCTTCTTGTTTTTGCCAAAGCTGAATAACTATACGTTGTTTAATCTGCTTTGTAACTAATGCCATAGCTCTTTTAAATGCTTGAGATTTTTCAATACCAACCTTTAGAGCATAATCATAGATAATTTTTTGTGTTATCATATCCTTTAAGATGCGCTTTTTTAATTGACTTTGTCTAACTACTGGTAGTGTTTTAAATCTGCCCTGAGTTGCTTGCATTAAAATTTGGTTTACCTCTTTAGACGTTATTGGTTGCCCGTTTACTTTGACTAAAACGGTCGCATTTAATGACACAACTGTTACTAGTAAAAATGCCAGCACTGCTTTGACTATACTCATGATTATCCTTTTTGATATTTTAATAACGATATCATAGTGTTTATTTATTAACAAAAGTTAAATAGTCTTGTTATGATATACTTTTATATTGCAACAAGTCTAATAAGTGCTAGACCATAATCTATTTTTAGGGGTACCCTTTAAGGTAAAAACATGAAACAAGCAACAAAAAAAGAGATACTGCAAATAGGTGAACTCCTTTTACAACACTACGAAAATGCTACTACGGAACTAAACTATAAAAATATTTATGAGTTGGTTATTGCAGTTTTACTTTCTGCACAATGTACAGATAAACGTGTTAATTTGATTACACCAGAACTGTTTAAAAAATACAAAGATGTCGATTCTCTTAGTAAAGCCTCGTTAGATAATGTGAAAAAGCTACTTAAGAGTTGCTCATTTTTCAATAATAAAGCTAAAAATATTATAACAATGGCAAAAAGAGTTGTTGAGTGTTATGATAGCAAAGTACCATCTGATGTAAAGGAGCTGATTACTTTGGCTGGTGTTGGACAAAAAACAGCCAATGTTGTTATGATAGAATACACAGGTGCAAATTTAATGGCCGTGGATACGCATGTTTTTCGAGTTTCACATAGACTGGGGTTAAGTAGCGATAAAACCGCCATTCAAACTGAAGCTACATTAACTAGAAGATTAAAAACGAATTTACATATATTTCATCAAGGTATGGTATTATTTGGCAGATATATTTGTACAGCAAGAGCACCAAAATGTCAAACTGAATGTTTTTTACAGCAGTTTTGTAAAACTAAACAAAGTTTTAAAGCTATTTAGATAAAATCTTAAATAAGGTTTGTTATGTTAAGAGTATCTATTTTTATTTCAATTTTAACAATATTTTTTTTTACAGGATGTGTAAATAGGCGAGGTGTTTCTGCTACATACTATAATGATTGTGATGAATATTATGATGCAAGAGGGTATTATCATAAGGTTTGTGATAAGAATATTGTAGATTATAAAGATGTTAAAAAAGGATTTTATAAAGTATTTGGTAAAAAGCCAAAGCCAAGAGGCAATGTCTGGTAATTTAGGTGCCCTTATTTAAGAGCTATAAATGTTGCAAAATTTCCCCATCTAAATATAACTTCACAATGAGAAAAACCACATTTTCTCATCATATTTATATTTTCAGCTTCACTGTATGGAACTAGCACATTTTCTAACGCTTCGCGTTTTTGTGTAATTTCATATTGAGAATACCCATTATTTTGCTTAAAATTATGATAATAGTCTATTAAAATTTTATTTAAAACTTTGTGTTCACTAATTAACTTTTCACTAAATATAAACATTCCATTTACATTAAGATGATTGTAAATATTTTGAATAAACTTTTCTCGAATAAGAGGTCTTATAAATTGTAAAGTATAGTTACTTATAAAGAGATCTGTTTTTTTATAATCAAAACTCATAATATCGTCATGGTACAAAATAATATTTGAATTAAGTGCTTTAATTTTATGATTACCCTGTTTTATCATAGCAGCAGAATTATCTATACCAATCAATTCTATTTGCTCGGTTATCTTTAGCCCCTCTATGTGCAAAAGCATAGAAGCAGTTGAACAGCCAAGGTCATAAATTACTAGATTTTCTTTTTCATGAAGCCTGGTAAATTTATCTACGAGATACTTTATTAAATCTTGTACTTCTTGATAAAATGGAATTGATCTCGTTAGCATGTCGTCAAAAACAGCAACAACATCTTCATCAAATTCAAAATGTTTTTTAATTGGCGTTGTAAAAATATTATCTTTCATGCAGATAATTATAATCAATCATGACTTAATTTTGATATAATTACTCATAAGTACCTATCCAAAAGAAAACCCAACTTTCAACGATAAGTATTTAAGACTTCTTGTAAAATATAAAGGATTGAATATGCGTTTTACTATTGATGAATATTGTGAACAATTTAAGATGCCAAGAGAAGCGGTAATTTTTCAAATAAATACTGATAAATTAAATTATATTATTGAAGATGGTGTTACATATATTATAGTAGCTAGGAGCTCGTTGCACCGTGATACAAGACGAGAAATCCATGAAAAAAATAAAGCTAGGCAAGAACCGCACATGTCAACTGCGAAATTAACAATAAACACAATATTGGCTCTTTATAAACAAGAAAATCAGCTTTTAAAAGATAAAATTCAAAGATTAGAAATAAAAATAGATAAGTTAATAGATGATAAAGAACGCATGTTGGCAGATGAAAGAGATAGAGTTCAATTATTTTATGATACAAAAGATAAGCAATTAAAAAAGATTTTAGAGCTTATTAATACAAAATTAATGCTAGAACATCAACAAAAAAATACTCAAGAAGAGGTTATAAATGTATCTTTAAATAAAACTGTACCGTTAGTAGAACTAAGACAATATTTAAAAAATTTGGATTTGAGTTCTAGTCAAAAAAAGATAATAAAAAAAAGATTTTTATCTGCTAAAAATCAAGATGTAAGAATTATTTACCAAAATGACAAACTTTATTTAGACTTTGCCAAGTATGATTATTCAGATTTATTAAAACATTGATAATTACTTTAAAAGAGATAAGATTAGGAAAAGATATGAAAAATGAATTTACAGAGGCTATGAACTTTAGGCATGCATGCAAGCTTTTTGATAAAATAAAAAAAATCTCAAATCAGGATATTTACTACATATTAGAAGCCAGTAGAAAATCGCCATCTGCTTTTGGCATGGAACCTTGGAAGTTTATAATCATAACCGATAATAAATTAAAAGAAAAATTACAGTCAGCCTGTAGAGATCAAGTTCAAATAACATCTTGTTCTCATCTTGTTATAGTTCTTGCCGCTATTGACAGTGTTAAATTGACATCAAATGAAATACGAGAAAGGTTTTTGAAAAAAGGCATACCTGAAGCAAAGCTTGATTTTTATCTACAACTTTACGCAACACATTTAAAAAACACCTTAGATACAGATGAGCATATTTATAATTGGACATCAAAACAAACATTTATAGCGATTGCAAATATGATGACAGCCGCAGCTTTTTTAAAAATTGATTCTTGTCCAATTGAGGGGTTTGACAAAGAGCGAGTTGAAGAAATTTTAAAATTAGATACTAAAAAATTTCAAGTTTCATTGGTTTTACCATTTGGATACAGAATGAATCCACAACCAAAACAGTCAAGAAAACCAATAAAAGAGATCGTTCAATTTCTTACTTTATCTCAATTAGGATATTCCTAAGATATTATTAATATATTTTTAAGTTAAATACTTATATTATTTCTTTAAACATTCAAAGGAAATTAGATGAAAAATAAATTTATGGAGGCTATGGATTTTAGATACGCATGTAAACTTTTTGATACACAAAAAAAGATATCTGATGATGATATTTATTATCTATTAGAAGTAGCACAAAAATCCCCTTCTGCTTTTGGCATGGAACCGTGGAAGTTTCTAATTATTACAAACGAGGAGCTAAAATTAAAAATACAATCTCTTTGTGATAATCAAAAACAGATATCTTCTTGTTCTCATCTCATTATAATTCTTGCAGCAATTAATAATATCAAGCCAGAGTCAATAGAGGCAACAAGAAGACTAGCAAGAAGAGAAATGCCGCAAGAGAAGCTTGACTTTGTTAAGAAGTTATATGCTAATCACTTAAAAAATATCTCAAATAATGATAAAGATATCTATAATTGGACATCAAAACAGACATTTATTCCAATTACAAATATGATGACAGCCGCAGCTTTTTTAAAAATTGATTCTTGTCCGATTGAAAGATTTAATAAAGAAAAAATAGAAAAACTCTTAGAGTTAGATACTAAAGAATATCAACTTTCTTTGGTTCTGCCATTTGGATATAGGGCAGAAGCTCAATCACAACAGATACGATTACCATTACAAGAGATAATTAAATTTATAAGATAATAGTTTGGAAGCAGATAAAATGAAAAAATGTAATTCACTTCAAGATGTTCGCACAGAGATCGATAGAATAGATAATAAAATTATAGAGTTTATCGCCAAAAGAGCTAATTATATTCATCAGGCGGTTGCATTTAAAAACAGTATAGATGAAATTAAGGCAAAAGATAGGATTGAAGAAGTTCTCCAAAGAGTACGACATAAGGCACTCTCTTTGAATTTATCTCCGAACTTAGTGACTAAATTATATAAAATTATGATAGAGGACATGGTTGAATTAGAAATTACCGAATTTAGAAATGGTGGTAATTTTTAATCTATAATATTTTTTGTATTAAGTCCTACTAGCCAATATGAGATTGCTAGCCCCAAAGTAACTATTCCTATAATTAAAAGTTCATGCATCTTTTCAGGCGATAATGAATAAATTAAAATTTTTCGTATCAAAGCTGCCATGGCTAGCATGATAAATGTACCTATTGCAAATCCATGACCTTGAAGATGTTTAATCTCCTCATGAATTAGCTCAATTGCTGCCCATAAAATTAATAAACTACCAAAAACAGTAAGTATCCCTTTTTGAATTTTTATATCTGAAAAAAATAGATTATACACATCATATGAAAATAAACTAACAGCAAAAATAGCGACTAATGCCAGAGCACCTGCTAGTAAAAAATTTGTATAAGATGTGAAATGCTTCAATCCTATTAAAATAGTTCTTTCGCCTTTGGACATCGATAAGTATCTACTTAACTCCTCTTCTCTATAAGAACTTGTAAGCACATCAAGATTAATATCTACAATTTTTTCAATCGCTTTTAGCTCTTTTAAAAGTTTTTTAGGATTATTACACTCTTCTTTAAGGTTCTGTAAAATAAAAATACGCACAAATGTAAAAGCAGTATTAACATAATGAGTCGGCAGCCCAATTTTTACATGAATCTCTCCAATTTTATACAGATATATAAAATAATTCATATCATACTGACCACAAAAAAGATTTACAAACCACTCTTTTATTTTTTTTCTATGATAGTTTATAATCTCTTTATTTTTTAAAAATGTTGCAGTTTCACCAAATTTCCATATATAATCATAAAAGCTATTTATAAATTCTTCTGACAGTGCTTCCATTTTTGGCTTGAGTCCTATTAAAGCATCACTATCAGCTTGAATAAACTGATAGTGATTTAATGTATTTCGATAATCAGTCTCCATTACAATCTCCTTTTTATAGTTTATATTACGAATAAATAAGTGCCAGACCATATTAAATTATGACATTTATTATGGTCTGGCACTTATCAAGCCTTATTATACAATAATAAGTACGATGTAATATTATCTAACTTTTGCTACCATACTCATAAGGATTATTATGCAAGAAACAAAAATTAAATTAAATAAATATGAACAATATAAAAACAGAATGACTCCTTGTGATTTTTTGCCACTACTTCAAACACTTGATTTTGATAATCTTAGTGATGCTGATAGATTTTATTTAGAAAATTTTGGAATTATTAATCTTGGTTTTGCTGAAGATGAATTTACAATAAGATTAAAAATGATAGCTGGGAGATTAAGTGCAAAAGAATTTCAGGCAATTACAGACATAGTAAAAAGATATAATTTAAAAATAATTTTAACAGCTCGCGCAGGTATTCAGCTACATGGCCTAGATGCTGATAATATTTTAGTTGTGTTTAACGAAATAAATTCTCTTAATAATATTACCTCTTGGCAAAGTATTAGCGATAATATACGCACCATTATAACAGACGTTTATGATGGAATAACCAAAGATAATATTATCGAAGTTTTTCCTTTGATAGAGCAGATGCAGGCATATATAGAGAAAAATCCAAATTTTATTGGAATGTTACCAAGACGTATCTCTGTTGGGATATCTGGTAATTTTTTTAATACAATATCTCTATTTTCAAATGATATATATTTTGCTTTAGCAAAAAAAAATGAAGATTATGGTTTTAATGTTTATCTTGGAGGAAAAAACTCTGAAGTTGCTAAAGACGCAGATATTTTTTTACTAAAAGATGAGGTTTTATCATTTTTTAAAGCATTTTTTAAAGCATTTCTTATATATGGATATCGTGGAACTCGCTCAAAAACTCGCTTAGCATCTTTACTTGAACGAATTGGTATGAGTAAGTTTAAAGAGTATATTCAAATAGGATATAATCAATCTTTTACGCAGGCGGGTAAGCTGCAGATAAAAAAGAAAAAGTTTTATACATATAAACGATTAAGGGATAAAACTTACTCTTTTTGCTATAAAACAGATTTTGGACGCTTAAGTCTTGAAGAGATGCAAAAAATTTGTGATTTTACCATAAAAAATGATTTACAATTAAGGATATCAATTGATCAAAATTTATATCTAGTGGGTCTAAGCCAACAAAATGTACCGTTTTTTGAGCCAAAACATAATGCCAATGTTATTGCATGTGCTGGGAGCGAGTATTGTCCATTTTCATTTTGGAATATTAAAGATGAATGTTACTCCTTTTTACCGCTAGAAAAAATAGAGAAAAACAGTATAAAAATAGGCTTTTCTGGATGCACTAAAGGGTGCGGTAGGCATAGGCATTCAGATATTGGCTTGCTTGGTCTTAGAACAAATAATTTTGGCGATACACAAGGAGGCGCAAGAGTATTTTTAGGAGCTAGATATTCCTATGGTGAATGTGTGGCAAGAGATATTTTCTCAATGGTACCGTTTGAGCATTTAAAATCTTTAATTACCTTAATAATTGAGTTATATGAAAAAAGTGAATATGAAGATTTTGAACAATATTCACATGAAGTTTTAAATAATTTTTCATACGATTTTTTAGCTTTTTGGTATCTTTGCAATCTTTATACAAGTCAGACTATTACTTTACCAGCTATAATAAATGGTAATTTTAGTTCTGAGAAAGAATTGATAGTAAAGTATTTTAAAGATATAAAATTTTTTGAATTAGTAGAAGATAATTTTGCACATGCAATTAGTATAATGAGTAAAAGCATGTGGACAATACAAGGCAATCCCACATCTTTTACACCTACAATAAAAAGAAAAGTGACAAGATAAGTATCTTTATTGTAGGATTTGAATTCAAATTATTTATATCTATAGGTAATTCTACCCTTATCAAGAGAATATGGAGTTAATTCTAGTTTTACTCTATCTCCTGGTAATATTTTAATATAATGCATACGCATCTTCCCTGCAATATGACACAAAATTATATGTCCATTATCAAGCTCTACACGAAATGTTGCATTTGGTAAAGCCTCAACTATCTTGCCATCAACTTCGATAACATCTGATTTTGCCATCTTGTAATCCTTATTTCTCTAATGGTAGAGATAAAATTTCAGCCTTACTGTTAATAATTGCAACAGTATGCTCATAATGTGAACCGCGTAGTTTATCGGCACTAATGACATCCCAACCATTTTTTAATATAATTGGTTTTGATTCTTTTTGACATATCATAGGCTCCAAGCAAAAAACCATACCATTTTTTATTTTTGGTCCTGCTTTTGGATTGTTACCATCTAAATAATTTGGAATTTGTGGTTCTTCATGCGGTTTTTTTCCTATTCCATGTCCACAAAAATCTCTAAGTGGCATATATCCACGACTTATAATAAATTGTTGTGATAAATATGACAGTTCTTTAAAATGCATACCAGCTTTTATATGATCAATGAGATAATAAAGTGTATCTTTTGCACATGCAATGAGTGCATTATCTTTTTTACTGATATTTCCAACACCGATAGATATCGCAGCATCACCAAAATATCCATCAAGTTTTGTACCTATATCATAACCTATAACATCACCATCTTGAAGTTTATAATCTGTTGGTATGCCATGAATTATAACTTCATTTAAAGAGGTGCAAACAGCGTTTGGAAAGCCATATAAACCTTTAAAAGAAGGTTCTGCACCACGACTTCTTATAAAATCCTCTGCCATAGCATCCAACTCTTTTAGAGACATTCCAATTTTTGTATTTATACGGAGAAGTTCAAGTGCGCTACTAACGATTTTATTAGCAGCACGTAGTTTTTCTATCTCCCTTGGTTTTCTTAAGGCAATGCCCATTTTACAAGCCAACTGCGCTTAGAGTTTCATATTTACTCATATATATTTGAGCTTCAATCTTTCTCATAGTATCTAATGCCACTTGTACAATAATTAAAACTGCAGTACCACCAAAATAAAATGGCACTCCAAGTGATTTTATTATCATAAAAGGGATGGTCGCAACAAGACCTAAATAAAGTGCACCCGTAAAAGTTAAATTACTTGCTGTACGATTTAAAAAATCTCTAGTTGAATTACCTGTGCGAATACCAGGAATAAAACCACCTTGACGTTTTAAATTATCTGCTATATCTTTTGCATTAAAAGTTATAGAAGAGTAAAAAAATGCAAAAAATGCTACAAATAAGAACATCAAAAAGTTAAAGAAATATCCACCTGGATGTAAAAAATCTGTTATTCTTTGTACTATTGGGTTTGTACTAGTAGCTAATATCGTCATAGGAAACATTAAAATTGCACTTGCAAAAATTACAGGAATAACACCAGATAAATTCACTTTAATTGGAATATAATTCATAACACGTTTATTTTGATTTTGCAACATGGTTTTTTTAGCATAAGTAATAGGAACACGTCTTTCACCTAGCTCTACATAGATAATAATGCCAATTGTTGAGAAAATCAAAATCAAAACTACAATAAGTGTAATAAAGCTCATAGCACCTGTGTTTATCATAGTGACCGTATGCCCAATAGCAGAAGGAATCGCTGAAACAATACCTGCAAAAATAATCAATGATATACCGTTACCAACACCACTCTCAGTAATTTGTTCACCAATCCACATTAAAATCATAGTACCAGCAAGCATTGAAACTGCTGATAAAAGAATAAAAGTTTCATGATTAATAAGTATTGCACTGGCGCCGTTTGGTCCACTCATATGCTGTAAACCAATACTAACGCCGATAGCTTGAATAATGGTAATAACAATGGTTGCATAACGGATGATTTGCATATATTTTGTCATTCCATCACGCTCTTTTTTCATCTGACCAAGCGTAGGAAAAGTTGCTGCTAAAAGTTCCATAATAATCGAAGCTGTGATGTATGGCATAATTCCAAGTGAAATGATAGATAGGCGTTGAACGGCATTACCGCTAAACATATTCATAAGTCCAAGGGCATCTGTAGAGTGATGATTAAAAAAAGAGGCAAGAACTGACGCATTTACACCAGGAACTGGCACATATGCCAGTAGGCGATAAATAAATAAAAAACCGACAGTTATAAGAATCTTATTAACAAGATCTTTATTCACGACTATTTACCAGTTGTAATAACATTTTCATCTTTTATCTTAGATGATAGATTTCTAGCACTTTTGCCAACTAATTTAATTTTCTTCACAGATTTACCAAATTTATGAATTTTGGCAATCGATTCCATTGTAATTTCATCAAGCTCAGCTACTGCTGTGATACGCTCAACATTAATTACATACGGCTTATCGTTATCAACTGTAAAACCAACTTTTGGTAAACGGCGTGCTAGTGGCTGCTGACCACCTTCAAAGTTTCTTTTTCGTTTATAACCAGTACGCGATTTTTGACCTTTTTGTCCACGACTAGATGTTTTACCCATTCCAGAGCCCTGACCACGACCTACACGTTTTCTTTTGTGTGTAGAGCCAGCTGCCGGAGTTAAATTTTCAATACCCATTTTTTTATCCTTTGATGCTTGATAATGCTTCAATTGTAGCACGTACCAATGTATTTGGATTGTTTGAGCCAATAGATTTTGTTAAAATATCTTGGATCCCAGCTAATTCTAAAACAGGACGAGCAGCACCACCCGCAATAATACCAGTACCCTCAGATGCTGGTTTTAGTAAAACACGACTAGCATTATATTTATGTTCAATATCGTGTGCTATTGTAGTGCCTTTAATCTTAATAGTTGTTAAATTTTTAAATGCGTTATCAACTGCTTTGCGAATCGCATCTGGTACCTCTTTAGCTTTTCCAACGCCATAACCAACTGTTCCTTTTTTGTCACCTATTACGATAAGTGCAGTAAAACGAAAGCGTCTACCACCCTTTACAACTTTAGTTACACGACCAATATTTACGATTTTTTCTTCAAAATCTTCTCTGTTGATTTCCATTATAACCCCTAAAACTTAATTTCGTTTGAACGAAGTGCTTCACCAAATGCAGCTATTACGCCATGATATTGATAACCATTACGATCAAATGCTATGCTAGTGATACCAGCTTCTTTTAGTTTATCAGCAAATGCTTTACCTAAAGTCGTAGCACCTTCTATATTAGCACGAAGTTCAAATGATTTTGAATCAATAGCTACCAAAGTTTGCGCTTTTGTATCATCTATAGCCTGTGCGCTAAGATATCTGTTTGAACGAAAAACTGAAACTCTAGGAAGTGCAGGAGTACCAGAAATTTTTGAACGAATACGGCGTTTACGTTTAATGCGTCTCGCCAGTTTATTTTTCATTACTTTAGCATTCATAGTTATCCTTTCTTATTTTTTGGCTGTTTTACCGGCTTTACGCACGATATGTTCATCTGTATATTTAACGCCTTTGCCCTTATATGGCTCCGGTGGTCTATATGCACGAATTTTTGCAGCAACTTGCCCGACATTTTGTTTATTATAACCTTTAATTGTTATAATATTTTTTTCTACCGATATAATGATATCTTTAGGAATGTCAAAGATTATATCATGTGAAAAACCAAGTTGTAGTTTTAGTATTGCACCATTAACTTCAGCGCGATAACCAACTCCATTAATTTCTAATGATTTTGTATATCCTGTAGTTAATCCAGTTATAATATTTGCCGATAATGCACGGTATGTACCCCAAAATGCACGATCTTCTTTAGAATCAGATCTATTTTTAAATATTAGAAAATCATTTTCTAGAGTAAAACTAACATGTCCTTTTGTATCTAATGACATACTATCTTTACTATTTTTAAATGTAATAACATCACCATCAATACTTACTTTGATACCCGAAGATATTTTAACAGGGTTTTTTCCAATACGACTCATTTTATATCTCCTACCAAATTGAACAAAGCACTTCACCGCCAACGCCAAGCTCGTGTGCTTGATCATTAGCTATGACGCCTTTTGATGTACTGACAATAATAGTTCCATATCCATTTTTAAAACGCTTAATATCTTTTGAACCTTTATAGACACGACGTCCTGGCTTTGAGATACGTTTTAATTCATTTATAACAGACTTACCGTTTTCATCATATTTTAAAACAATATTAATAGTTTTTTTAACACCATTCTCAATAACATTGCAATTCTCAATATAACCTTTTTGAACCAAAATATTTGCTATTGCTTCAACTGATCTATTGTGTACTAACGTAGTAGCATTTAATTTTCGCATAGCTGCATTACGAATACGAGTTAACGCATCAGCAATTAAATCATTAATCATCTATCTCTTCCTTGTTGCTGTTAAGCAATTAGTAGTTTCTAGTTTTACCAACTAGACTTTCTAACGCCTGGGATTAACCCTTCATTTGCCATTTTTCTAAAACAGATGCGACAAATACCAAAATCACGTAATACCGCATGTGGACGACCACAAATCTGGCAACGCGTATAACCACGGACTTTAAACTTAGGAGTTCTTTTCGCTTTAGCGATCATTGACTTTTTAGCCATTATTCTCTTCCTTTTGCAAAAGGCATACCTAATTTTTCAAGTAATACAAATGCCTCTTTATCGTTTGAGCTTGTTGTTACGACAGTTATATTCATACCATGTATTTGCATAATTGAATCATAATCGACTTCTGGAAAAATTAATTGTTCTTGCAAGCCAAAATTATAATTTCCACGACCATCAAAACCATTACGTGCAATTCCACGGAAATCTTTTACGCGAGGTAATGCAATTGATATCAATCTATCCATAAAATTATACATGCTGATGCCACGTAAAGTTACTTTTATACCAACTGGCATACCTTCACGTACTTTAAATCCAGCTACTGATTTTTTTGCTACAACTGTTGTAGCACGTTGACCAGCAATTGCAGTTATCGTATCTTCAATATTTTTAATAAGCTTATTGTCTTTCATGGCAAAACCAGCACCAACACTAATGATTACCTTTTCAAGAGCTGGAATATCCATAACATTAGAGAGATTTAACTCTTTTTGTAGTTCTGGTTTGAGCGCAAGATATTTATCTTTTAAACGAGCCATAGATTAAGCCTCCATTTTACGTACATTAGATACATCTA
The DNA here is from genome assembly GCA_964474335.1 of uncultured Campylobacterales bacterium. Classification (GTDB taxonomy): domain Bacteria; phylum Campylobacterota; class Campylobacteria; order Campylobacterales; family Sulfurimonadaceae; genus Hydrocurvibacter. The sequence continues at coordinate 24,715 of CAYYRS010000015.1, read as the reverse complement.
TTGGCATCTCTTTATTTAAAAAGCCACCTTTTGGATTATCTTCGGTTGGTTTAACTGCTTTTTTAACAATTTTGCAACCTTTTACAATTACTTTATTTTTTCTTGGCATTACTACTAAAATTTCGGCTTTAACACCTTTATCATCACCTGCGATAATCTCAACAGTATCACCTTTTTTGAATACTAACTTTGCCATCAAACAACCTCCGGTGCAAGCGATACAATTTTCATAAAACCTGCATATCTTACTTCGCGACTAACTGGTCCAAATATACGAGTTCCAATTGGTTCTTTTTTTGTATCTAAAATTACAGCCGCATTATCATCAAAACGAATTAATGAACCATTAGCTCTATGTACCTCTTTTTTAGTTCTAACAACCACAGCTTTTACAACCGAGCCCTTTTTAACTTTACTAGTAGGTACAGCTTTTTTAACAGAAGCTACAATTACATCACCTACTGAAGCATAACGTCGCTTAGAGCCACCGAGAACTTTGATACACATTATCTCTTTAGCACCAGTGTTATCTGCTACATTTAAACGAGTAAAGCTTTGTATCATTTTTGTGCTCCTTTAACAATATTAAGCAATCTAAAAGATTTAGTCTTAGATAATGGACGACATTCATGGGCTATTATCTTATCGCCTATTTTTAATTCATTGCGTTCATCATGCACTAAGTATCTTTTAAAACGCTTAACAACTTTATGATATCTTGGGTGCATTACACGTCTCTCTACTAAAATAGAAACTGTTTTATCACCAGATATTTTAATTACATTACCTTGAATTTCACGTTTATGTGTCATTGTCAGCCCTTAGTTCAATGCGCTAAGCGCAGTGTTAATACGTGCAATATTTTTTTTAGCGATTGTAAGTTCACTACTATTTTTCAATTGCATCATTTTTTGTTTTATTTTTAAAGTAAAAAGTTCAGTCTTTTTTGTCTTTAACATCTCTTGCAACTCTGTTGCATTTATCTCTGCTAAATCAGAATATTTCATGGTTCATCTCCGCAGTAATTATTTTTGTCTTAAATGGTAGTTTATGCATAGCTAAAGTTAAAGCTTCACGTGCTAACTCTTCGGGTATACCACCCATTTCAAATATGATACGACCAGGTTTAATGTTCATAACCCACTGCTCAACAGGACCCTTACCTTTACCCATACGAGTTTCAAGCGGCTTTGCAGTTAATGGCTTATCTGGAAATACTCTAATCCAAATTTTACCTAAACGTTTAATATGACGAGTTGCAGATATACGAGCAGCTTCTATTTGACGTGAATTAATTCTTCCAGCTTCAACTGCTTTAAATCCAATGGTTCCAAACGCCAATGTGTAGCCACTTCGAGCATACCCACGATTACGACCCTTCATCATTTTACGATATTTTGTTCTCTTAGGCATCAACATAGTCTATTCCGCCTTTTCATTAGAATTATTTTTTACAGCTCGCCTATTACTTCTACGTTGCTGTTTTTTACCATCTTCTTTTACTTCCTGTGGAATTCCTTTGGTTAAAACTTCACCTTTGAATATCCATACTTTTACACCAATAGTTCCATAGGTAGTATGAGCTTCAGCAAAACCATAATCAATTTTAGCACGAAATGTATGTAAAGGAACACGACCCTCAAGATACCACTCTGTACGCGCCATCTCTGCTCCGCCAAGACGTCCTGAAACAGATATTTTAATTCCTTTTGCTCCACTTCTTTGTGCACCTTGTATAACTTTTTTCATAGCACGACGAAAGGCGATACGACGCTCAAGCTGAGTAGCAACATTTTCTGCTACTAGTTGTGCAGCAATTTGTGCCTTTTTTTCCTCTTTGATATTTACTGATATAGGCTTTTTAATTAATTTTTCAACATTAATTTTTAATTTTTCAATATCAGCTCCTTTTTTACCAATAATAATACCAGGACGAGCCGCAACAATTGTAATACGTAAGCGTTTTACAGTACGCTCTATAATGATATTAGAAACACCAGCATAATATAGTTCTTTTTTTAAAAATGTGCGAACTTTATAATCTTCACCTAAATTAGCTGGGGCATTTTTAAAATCTGGATACCATCTACTCTCCCAGTTACGGTTGATTCCTAAACGAAGACCAATAGGATTAACTTTTTGACCCATATTATTTACCCTCTACTTCTACTAAGATATGTGCTGTTGGCTTACGAATACCAGATGCCATTCCACGAGCACGTGGACGAAAACGTTTTAGTACTGGACCATTATCAACACGACAAGATGTGATAACACAATCTTGCGCTTCTTCACCACTGTTTGCTACTGCTGAAGTAACAACTTTGGCAATTATTTTTGCTGCTTTGTTTGGAGTAAATTCTAAAGCTGCAAGTGCTGCCTCAGCATTCATTCCTTGAATTTCACGTGCAACAAGACGCGATTTAATAGGTGAAACACGGACAAATTTTAATAATGCTCTTGCCATAATTAACCTACCTTCTTTTGTACAGAGCCTTTATGACCCTTAAACGTACGAGTTGGAGCAAATTCTCCAAGTTTATACCCAATATGATTTTCTGTAATATAGACTGGAATAAATTGACGCCCATTATGAACGTTAAATGTTATACCAACCATATCTGGAGTAATCATACTACGACGTGACCAAGTTTTAATGGGTTTGTTGCCTTTTACTTCTTTAGCAGCAACAATCTTTTTCATTAAATGATCATCTACAAATGGACCTTTTTTTATACTTCTTGCCATTTAACTACCTCTTCGGATTAGATTTACGGCGAGTAATAATTAGTTTATCACTAGCTTTTTTATGACGAGTTTTAGCACCCTTGGTTGGTTTACCCCAAGGAGTAACTGGATTACGACCTGAATTTGTTTTACCTTCACCACCACCGTGTGGGTGATCAATTGGGTTCATAGCAGAGCCACGAGTTTGTGGACGAATACCCATGTGACGTGAACGACCAGCTTTGGCTATAACTATGTTTGAATACTCTTCATTACCTAAAACACCAATTGTAGCCATACATTCACCTAAAACTAAACGCATTTCAGATGATGGAAGACGAAGTGATACATATTTATCAGCGCGTCCCATAATCTGTGCTGAACCACCAGCAGAGCGAACCATTTGACCGCCTTTGCCAGGCTTTAGTTCAATGTTATGAACTAACGTACCAACTGGGATATTTTTTAGTTTCATAGTGTTGCCAGCTTTTATGTCAAGACCAGAATCTGCTGACTCTATCTTATCGCCCACGCTTAAACCTTTTGGTTGTAAAATATAACGTTTATCGCCATCAAGATAATTAATAAGTGCAATACGACAATTTCTATATGGATCATACTCTATTGTTGCAACAGTTCCCAAAATATTTAACTTATTTCGTTTAAAATCAATAATACGATATAATTTTTTTGCTCCAGCTTGTTTATGACGTGATGTAATACGACCATTATTGTTACGTCCCGCATGGGCGGGAAGTTTTTTTAGTAATGAACGAACAGACGCTTTAGCTGTAATATCACTGCTATCAATATTTGTATAAAAACGACGACTTGGTGTTGTTGGTCTATATGTTTTAATTGCCATTTTATACCGCCAAACTTTCTATTTGTGCACCCTCTGGTAGTTTTACATAAAACTTTTTAAAGTTATTTTGCTTACCTAAAGTACCGCGAAAACGTTTAACCTTTCCGCTTTGATTTAGTGAGTTAATTTTCATAGGAACAATTCCAAAATACTCTCTAAACACCTCTTTTAGACCTGTCTTTGTCATGCGAGGCGATGTTTGTACTACTACAACATTATCCTCTTGCATAGCTAAAGTCTTTTCTGTATATATAATTGATTTGATATCTGTAATATCTGCCATTATTTAGCCTCTCTTACAAGATTTTCCCAAACTGCTTTTTCAATCACAACACTACGATATGCAGCAGCAAGGTATGCATTTAATTCATTTTCTTCAATCACATAAACGGATTGAATATTACGAAATGCTAAAAAAGTATTTTCATCAAGCAAGCTCTTAACAAATAAAACATCTCTTTGATTTAGAGCATTAAAGATAGCTACCGCATCTTTTGTTTTACCTGAGCTAACTTCTATATTATCTACAATAAATAGTTTATTTTGTTTTGCCAACTCATCTAAAGCAAATTTAAGAGCAAGTTTTTTTTGCTTTTTATTTACTTTTTGATCATAATTGCGATTATTTTTTGAACCAAACGCCTTACCACCACCAACAAATATTGGAGAACGACGTGAACCAGCACGCGCTCCACCTTTGCCTTTTTGTGCCCATGGTTTTTTACCACCACCACTTACTTCCGCACGAGTTTTCGTTGAAGCAGTATTGGCACGCAATGCTGCTTGATAAGACTTAACATAAAGATATAAATTATGTGAGCTTATCTCGCTAAAGCTCTTAGGCAATTCTGCTTCAGATACTTTTTCAAATTTTTCATTAAGTACTATAGCGCTCATTATTTCTCAACCTTTACACGACCTAAAGCTCCGTTAGCACCAGCTATTGAACCAATAACTGCTAAAATTGCATTTTCTTCATCGTAAGATAAAATTTTATTTTTTACAGTAACTTTTGTATTACCATAATGTCCAGGCATTTTTTTGCCAGGTTGAACGCGACCAGGCCACTCGGCATTACCGATAGAACCAACTGATCTGTGAAATCTTGAACCATGACCACCAGGGCCACCAGCAAAGTTCCAACGTTTTATCGCACCTGAAAATCCACGACCTTTTGTATTAAAAGATGTTTTAATTACTTTTGCATCTTTTAATGCAGAGTAATCAATATCTCCAACTTTTTCATTTAAAACTTTAAGTGTTACAAAACGATTAAATTCAGCAGGCAAAGAGTATTTTTTTTGCTGACCTTTTATCGCTTTGTTTGTAGCTTTACCACGATGATATGCAACAATTGCCATACCATCCTTAATCTCACACACTTTTGTTTGTATCAACTTTAATAAAGTAACAGGCTGACTTGGTACCGTAACCGTACGGCTCATACCAATTTTTTCAACAATAAATTCCATCATGACTCCTTACTTATCCATGGAGCGAACTTCAACGTCCACTTCAGGTGCAAGATCTAGTTTCATTAATGAATCAACGGTCTCTGGCGTAGCAGAAACAATATCTATTAAACGAGAATGCATACGAATTTCAAATTGTTCGCGCGCAGTTTTATTCACATGCACCGATTTTAAAACAGTATATTTACGAATTTTTGTTGGTAAAGGTATTGGACCACATATTTGTGCTCCTGTACGCTTAACAGCCTCAACTATTGATGATACTGAACGATCAAGAACGCGATGATCGTAAGCTTTCAATTTTAAACGGATTTTTTCCATGACTTTCCTTCTAAAGAACTCGTTAGTTTCATCTAACCATATATTTAAGTTCCTGCCCATAAATAATCTTAAGAGTATCTCTAAAAATTTTAGGTTATTTATGGTTAGAAACTTAAGGGAGCGAAATTATAGCAAAGTTGTATCTAGTATTCAAAGCTTTAGAGGGCTCTTTTTAGAATTTTTAATAAATTTATTTCCTTTTAATAAGGAAGTGATAGAATTATAATTTTAAAAAGGGTGAAAATGGATATCTTAATTGAAAAATTTTATAGACTTGAGTTGACCAATCAAGGCTATGTTAATAGAAAAATTAAGCTAGATGGGTTGAATTATCAAATTAATGGCATTAGCCTAAGTGGTAAAACAAAAATTATTAAATCATATCTGCTTACATGCAAAAAACAGGATTATCTATATATTGATTTAAAAGATATTAGAATTGATGTTAATACACTAAATACAAGTCTTCAATCTTTTTGTGATAATCATCATATTAAAATAATGGTACTAGATAATTATCATGATAAAGTTATAATTCCAAAAGTTCAGCAGATAATTATATGTTGTCGTAAATATCAAAAAATAGATTTTTTAACTACAAAGATAGTTTATCCACTAGATTTCGAGGAATTTTTAGCTTTTTCAAATAGATATGATTCCATCATATTTTCAGATTTTTTATATTTAGGTGGATTTGCATCTTTGCGTCATGTGCCACAAGATGAACAGGCAATATATATTCAATATTGGTTTAAGCAAATATTTACACCTATACAGTTTGCGATTATGAAATTAGTTTCTACGCTCTTTGGACAAACTTTATCAGCTTTTAATCTTTATGAAAGATTAAAAAAAAATATGAAACTATCAAAAGATCTACTTTATATATCATATAGAGAGCTTCTTGAACAAAACTATCTTTTGCCTCTTAGTAAGTTTGGAAATAATAATGCAACTAAAAAAATATATTTATGTGATATAATATTCAAACATGCCTTAACAGTTGAGAAGAATTTTGCCAAATTGTTTGAGAATGTTGTATTTTTGGAGCTTTTTAAACATGATGTAAAATGTTTTTATGCTCAAAAAATAGATTTTTACATACCTGATGCAAATAAAATTATTCTATGTATGCCTTTTTCTGATGAGAGCGCATTATTTAAAAGAGTTGAAGCTATTGAAGCATTTATATTTTCATATCAAGTTATAAATATTGAGTGTATTACTATGAATCATGAGGGGGCTATTTCGCATCCAATTAGTAATATAATAATGATACCATTTGTCCAATGGGCTTTGGGTGATTAAGGAGTTTTATGCTTTGTGGCATAGATGAAGCTGGACGCGGATCAATAGCTGGTGATTTAGTGATAGCCGGAGTTGTTTTACATGTAAAAATTGATGGATTAGACGATTCTAAAAGATTAACAGCTAAGAAACGTGAAATATTGTATGAAGAGATAATAAAAAACAGTTCTTATTATATTGTAAAGTTTTCAGCACAAGATATTGATGCTTTAGGAATATCTAAATGTTTGCAACTAGGCTTAAAGCAGATTATGCAAAAGATTAAAGCTAGTAAATATCTTTTTGATGGAAACACAACGTTTGGGGTTAAAAATCTACAAACTATGATAAAGGCCGATGCTTTAGTTACACAAGTTAGTGCAGCTTCTATACTTGCTAAAGTGACCCATGACACAGACATACTAAAACTTGACAGACTCTATCCGCAATATGGTTTTGCATCACACAAAGGTTATGGAACTGTTTCGCATGTGAAGATGATAAAAAAGTATGGTTATTGCAAGATACACAGAAGAAGCTATAAGATAAAAGTATTGCAACCAAAACTAGATATGCTATAATGTTTTTATGGAATCAATAAATTATATACAACAAGCATTAGCGTCACTAGATAAAGAGGTTGAAGTTACACTTTTAAATATCAAATTGTCATTGAAAGAAAAAGATAATATTATGCTACCATTACTTCAGCAACAAAAGGTATTAAAACAAACATTAAAAGATTTAATATACTTAAAAGAGCATCCCCCAGCTCCAAATCAACCTTGCGGTATCTCAAAGTATAGGAAAGAGTAAGCTTGTAACCATCTGTTAGTTTGTTATCAGATGACTAATTAGTTGCCGATGTTACGCGTTACAACGATAGGGACTTTTAGTCACTACATAAGTTAGTTATTTCATTTTTGACTTAGTCATTTTGCTTGCACCACACTTGCCAGCACCACACTTCATAACAGGTTTTATTTTAGCCATTTTGCCAGCACCACACTTCATAATAGGCTTCATGATTGTTTTAGTTGTCTTGTTTGCCATAGCTGAGGTAGCACCTATAGTTGTTAATAATACTGCACCTAATATTAAAGTAGAGAGTTTTATTTTGTTCATTTATGAACTCCTTTTGTTGTTTAAGGGATAATTATATCATAAACATATTGATAAGTCATAGATTTATACAATTAGCATGCACTTAAGGTTAGTTAATTTACTTTAATTGCCATAATTGCTGCTTTTTTAGATGCACCACATTTCATGTTGCTAGCTTGAATCATGCCTTTTTGCGATCTTTTAGCATGTTTTATCGCTGCTTTTTTAGATGCACCACATTTCATACTATCTGCTACTATTATTTGCGTTTTAATCATCTGCTTTTTAATTTGTGCAATATTTAAAAACACATCTTGTTTTGCAGCACCACATTTCATGTTGTTAACTTTTTTAATTTCAGCTTTTAGTACTGAATCATTAGATAACTTTTTCATAGGCTTAGCCATCATGCTTTCGCCACATTTTGCCATAGCTGAAGTAGTTCCAATGGTTGTTAATAATACCGCACCTAATACTAAAGCAGAGAATTTTATTTTATTCACGACAAACTCCTTTTTTATTTGAAAATCATTATATCATATATTTATTTTATATAAGGCTAGTATTAAAAATAAGAAAGTGGGTTAAAAGTACCCTCTTCCAGATACTTACGGCACATAATAAACTAAAGAGTGCTGCTGTATTCCTACCCTGACACATTGCCTTAAAATACTATTGCATAAGTCTAAAAGAGAGAAATGAAAGTATATCAAAAAAAAATCTATTTTAAAAGAGTAAAATGATAAAATATGTCAATGATTTATCTAATAATTGCACATAACGCTGAAGCAGAGCCAATAATACAAAGATACAAGTTAAAAAGAATCTACCTTTTTGCATATACTGTTTTTGTTAATAATGATATAAAACTTATTATTTGCAAGATGGGTGTTGATAATGCCTTGATGGCTACGAGTGCGCTTTTAGGTTATTTTTTACCAACAAAATATGATTTATTAATTAATATAGGCTTGTGTGCTGCAAGTCAGACCGCAATCGGTGAAGTGTTGCTAATTCATAAAATCACATATCAAAACCATTCATATTTTCCAGATATACTTTTTGAACACTCTTTAATAGAGAGTAATCTAATAACATATTAGTGAGACTTTAAGCTCTCCTGTTGATATGGAAGCTTATGGCGTCTATAAAGCTGCATCAAGATTTTTTAAAACTCATCAGATGCTTTTTTTAAAATAGCCTCGAATAATTTTGAGCCACAAATAGTTACTAAAGAGTTAGCAAAGCAGTTGATTTTTAAAAATCTTGATAAACTAGACGAAGTTATTAAATTAGCTAAGCATATATTTGTAAAAGATACCTTTTTTTCTACAAAAGAAACAAGATTAATACAAGAGATATCTACTCATTTAACAAAGGTGCAAACAGATAGTTTTACGGATGCTTGTTATCATTATAAATTTCATAATAAAAACCTTTACATGTAAGCCAGATAAAAATACCAACAATACAATTAACCAAACAGCAAAGGAGTAGTTATGTTAAAGAACTTATCCAAGCCCTCATGAGCTAATCTTTTTTCTCATCTTTATATAGAAGAGGGTGTTAAACATGAGTTGCTTACAAAAAAAATTGTTAAGAAATTTTCAGAATCAAAAATTATATATATATTAAACACTATAAAGATATTTTTAATCGCCCAAATCATGATAAAGCAAGCTATTAAATACATAAAAAAAGAGAAGGTTAGAACATGGCAACTGCAGTAGTAACTGGCTCAAATGGAACAATAGCAAAAACAGTTTCACAAAAATTGCTTAAACTTGGATATGATGTAATTGGTATAAGTAGGTATAAAAACGAGATAGACAATCCTCATTTTAAAAATATTATTTGTGATTTAAGTAAACAAGAAAAGATAGAAAAAATTTTATTCATATTGCAAAACGATAACTCCATCTCAATATTATGTAATATTGCAGGTTTCGGAGTTTTTAAGCCACACGAAGATATAAAAATACCAATTATTATACAAATGATAACATTAAATCTAAGCACACCTATAATACTAAGTAATATTTTGTTAAAAACACTGAAGCAAAATAGTGGAATAATTTTTAATATCACATCAACAGAAGCACTTCGCTCTTCAAAATTCTCAGCACTGTATAGTGCTACAAAAAGTGGATTAAGAGCGTTTAGTCTTGCACTATTTGAGGAAGTACGAAAACAAAATGCTAAAGTTGTTAGTATAAATCCAGATATGACTAACAGTTCATTTTTTAATGAGCTTAATTTTAAACCTACAGATAAGTTTAATACAGCCTTACATGCAAAGGATATAGCAGATGTTGTTGAAACTACCTTAAACACAAGAGATGGCGTAGCTATTACAATAAGAGCACAAAAATTTGCAATTACCAAAAAATCTTACAAATAGACTTTAGTTTTCATATAATCTGCCGATTTAAGCTGTAATAATTGATAAAAAGGATTTTGTTATGGCAACAACAAGTTCAGTAAGTGCGCCAAATACATCTGGCATAGTTTCATCGAGTGCAGCCATAAGTTCACTTGGACTTGGCTCTGGAGTGCTAACATCAAATGTTATAACTCAGCTTGAAGCAGCCGATAAAACAATGATGATTAATCCAATAGATAATAAAATTGCAATAGATGAAAAAAAACAAACCTCTCTAAAACAATTAACAACTTTGTTGTCATCGTTTCAAACAGCTGCTTATTCACTGCAAGATGCGACAGCTTATCAAAGTAGGACAGTTACAGGAACAAACAGCGGAGTTAATGTAACGGCAAGTGCTGGGGTGGCAATTCAAAATTTTACTATATCAAATACGACCTTAGCAACAACAAATGTTATGCAATCAGGTTCGTTTGCATCGCCTTCAGATACAGTGGCGAGTGGCACTGGTACATTAAATGTTAATATTGATAATTCAAATTATAAAATCGATTATACTGCATCTACTACATATTCACAATTAGTGGATAGCATAAATAATGCGGCCAGCTCTAAAATAACTGCTTCTATATTACAAACCGGAACAAATGCATATAGTTTGATTGTAAATTCAAAACAAACAGGTAAATCACAAGAGATTAGTTTGACAGATCTTAGTGGCAATTTAAACTCTACATTAAAAAATGATGCCTTGCTTTCTGGAGGCTTTAGCACATCTAGCAGTGCGGTAGCTACTGGTTCTGGAACTATGACTATTAACGCGGCTGGAACCAATTTTAATATCGCATATAGTAGCACAACAACAGTATCATCATTAGCCGATACTATCAATCAAGATGCCTCTTTAAGTGCTGATGTAAGTGCTAGTGTTATACAAAATAGTAGTGGAGGGTACCAGCTTGTATTAACAGCAAAAAAACCAGCTGAAAACCAAACTATTTCTATTACCGATCAAACGACTGGTGGCTCTTTAAGTACAAACTTAACTACTTCATCAATTTCACAAAGTGGAAGCGTAGCAGATGTTCAAAGTGCAACAGATGCTTCATTTTTATATAATGGGATAGCATTAACAAGAGCTACAAATACCATAACAGATATTACACCAGGTCTTACGATTAGTTTATTATCAAATAATGCTAATGCAAGTATAAATATAACACAAGATAACAGTTCGGTTAAAACCGCTTTAGGTAATCTAGTAACTGGCTACAATGCTCTGCAAAAACAGATTAAGTCTATGACGCTTTCTGATACTGCTGCAAAAACTGTTGGGTTATTTAGTGGCAGTTTTTCGATAAACAGTATACAAGAAAATATTGCGTCATTAATATCTTCTGTAAATTCAAACAACCAATCACTTATTGATTATGGCGTTACTTTTAATAGAAATGGAACGCTTAGTTTTGATCCTACTAAGTTTACCTCAATGGTACAAAACAGTCAAAGTGATATGGTTAATTTTTTTAGTGGCGCTACAACGGTTAATGCTAATGGTAGTACCAGTACAACTACTGGTATCTTTACACAACTCTACAATCAACTGCAAGGACTGCAGTCATCTACTGGTACTGTAACAGTATTAAACCAAGAGATATCAACACAAATTAAACAGTATCAAACACAAAAAACTAATGCTCTTAGTTTGCTAAGCAGTAAATATGCAATAATGACACATAATTTTACGAAGTATGATGCACTAATTAATAGTTTTAATACACAGTTTGCATCTTTGCAGCAACAAATTGATGCTGCCATGAATGGTAAAGTAAGCTGATAAAAATCAAAGGAATATTATGAATACCAATGTAGCATACAACACATACGCACAAAATAATGTAAGTATAGAATCACCATATAAATTAGTTACTATGATGTATGAAGGAATTTTACGTTTTAATACAAGGGCAAAATGCGCTATTGAACAAAACGATATTGAAAAACGTACATATTGGATTGATCGTTCAAGCGCTATTTTTACCGAATTATCAAATACCTTAAATATGCAACAAGGGGAGATTTCATACTATTTAGAGGGATTGTATACTTATGAATTACAACTTTTAAGTCAGGCAAATCTACATAATGATGTGACCAAACTAGATGAAGTTAATGCTGTAATTAAACAATTATTAGAAGCTTGGCGAGATGAAACAGCTATGGCTTGATAGTTTTAAAATAGCATTAATATTAAATGATACAGATAAGCTTCAAATTTTAGTAGAAGATATACCAATTTTTGCAACATTACAGCAGATGCAAGAAGCAAAACAATTAATAATTAATGCAAAAAAACAGATAATGCAATTAAAAAACAAAACATTAATAGATATGAAAAATATTAAACAAACAATGACATTTATGAAATCAACTATGTCTCAAGATGAGCATAAACTTGATATAATGCAATAATTAGACTTTAAAGATACTCTTAAACAATAAAGCGATGTCACGCAGGGACTAAAGCCTCTACAGTTTCATAAAACTACAAAAGAAGCAAAACGTTTGCGTAGCAACAAAAAAACACTATTTTTTTGCAAAGGTATCATAATAAATAACATAAATAAACGTGTAATCATATTGTAATAAAACTTCTTCATAATTGCAAATATAAAAAACTCAAAGGAAACTTATGAAGAACATCGTTTTATCAACATTAGCAGCAGTCATTTTAACATCTACAGTTTATGCGCAAAGTGCAAAATTGTACACAAATCAAATAACAGGTCAGATTTTTACTAAAAATGCACCAGGGCGAGTACCATTTAATATTAAAAATTTAATAGGCACTAAAAAAACTAAACAGCATATTACAATTATAGATAAAAATTCACCAGAGTTTATTTTAGGTAAACAAACGCACATAGGTATGAAAATAACTGCACAAGATGATCCAAATATGTGGATAAAAGCGGGTATAAGAGTTCAAGGAACATTTCAAAATAAACAAACTAGTTATAAACAGCCAGCTACAACATCAAATACAAATATTGACAGTGCATATATGCGTCGTGTAAGATTTGAATTTTCTGCTGGATTTAACAAATATCTCTCTTATAGTATGGATATAAGAAATGATAAATCAAATTATATAGGCAAAGGCGATGGACACTTTAAGGTTGGTGATGCTTACATTAAAATTAAAAAAATCTTTTCTACGCCTTTAATAAATTTTAAATTATATCGTGCAAAAATTGATATTTCACGCACAGAAACAGTTAAATCTGCCCGTGTTATTATGTATGATAGACCTTTTGTTGCAGATGAGGCTGCACAATTTATAAGTTATGGCAGACGCTCAACAAATATACAAATGTATGGAAACTGGAGAGAAAAAATCCATTATCAAATAGCTGCTGGTAGCTCGGTATATATAGATAAACTTCATGATTCGTTGGGAGTTAGTCTAGCTAAAAATGGTGGTTCGGTATCAAACACAAGCTTTTTTTATGGTGGACATGTTACTTTTTCTCCATTTAATGACTGGGAACAAAAACAAGAAACGGAGACATACTTCGGGCAAGGTAAAAGTTTTTCTTTTGGCGCTGGATACTGGAGTGTTCCAACAGTTCAAGGCAAAACAACTAGTGGAGTAAATTTTAATCTTCATCATGAACTTATGAATTTTTCTGTGACAGGACATTATCATGGATTTTTTGCAAGTGCTGAGTATTTTAAATTTAATGGCGTTGTAAAAGATTGGAGCAAGGCAGGGTCTCTTGATGTAGGTTCATCAAACGGCGGATTTATCACAAGTGAATATGTTTTTAAAGACTTAGCGTATTTGGCACCATTTGTAAGATATGAGAAATGGAATAAATTTACCACTCAAGGAGATGGCTATACGCTTACTTCAACATCAGGCGGTGTGAACTGGTATCTAAAAGGAAATACTATAAAAGTTGGTATAAATTATCAGCATAATGATTATGGAGCTAGTATAGGTAATAAAACAGAAAATACTATCCGCATGACCTCTCAATGGTTTTTCTAAAGATTTAATACCAATCCCAGATTATGCAATAAAAAAATAAAAACTTTATTGCATCATCTGGGTTAAAAATGATAAATAAAGCTAGTAGTTTGTGTAAAATCATCTTTTTTTACACCTACTGCTGGAGCTGAATCGATATTGTATTTTATTTCAAATGATAAAAACAGATGTTTATAAATATTCATTTTAAACTGTATAATATTTGAGATGAGATGATCTGATAATTTGTTTACTTTTGGTTCATAGTAACCAATATATGAGAATTTAGAGATTTTATTTAGAGTTTTTATATAAGAGATATAAAAAACAAATCTAATATTGTTTTCTGTTGGATTAATAGGCGTTGTGTAGCTAATATGTTCATAAAAACCACCTGTTCCAATAAATAAATTGCCTACTTTTTGATTTTTAAAATGCCATCTTATGTCACCACCTTCGAGAATCCTTTGCTTAATATCTGTAAATTGATTTGTTTGAGATTGTATAAATATTTCCCAATCAATCTTTTTTGATATAAGCACATGAATATATCTTGTATGTAAAAAAGTATTATCTGCATTTGTTTTTCCTGATGCACTTGCATAATTTATATTAAATTCTGACCAAATTACATATTGTTTGCCATTATCATATTTAATTCTTAGTCCGCCACCATAATTGTCACTATTGGTATTACCTCTGTTAGTTTGCAATAACCCCTGAGCCTTACCGCTAAAACCTGGTTTTGTATCAATTACAACAGGAGAGATACTAATAATTGCATCCGCACTAACCATACTTAGTAAAATTATAAATAAAATTTTAATCAAATCAAATCTTTTTTATAAAATTATACACTAAATATGATATAAGCAAAAACTCCAAAAAATAAAGTTCCACCAAGAAGAAGTATCTGTGCAATCTTTGCAGATATGGGTACACTAATTATTCGGCTTTGTCTAATTTCATTATCAAAATATATCTGTTTAATTAGCCAAGCATAATATCCAATAGAGAGTGTTGAATTAAGGAGCGCTATAAGTGCAACTATCCAATATCCAGCATCAACAACCGCGTAAGTTGCCACAGCCTTAGCTGTAAATCCAGCAAGCAAAGGTACACCTGCTAACGAAAAAATTTGTATAGTAAAAAACAGTGCAACAAATTTATCTTTTTGAACCAATCCTTTTATATCATCAAGTGTTATGTTACTAATGCCGCCACCTATTTTGTCAAGCAATAAAAACAGTGCTGTTTGCATAAAAATATAAGCAATCGCAAGATAAAGCAATCCAATTTGTGCATATCTATCTTTTACGGCAATAAATACCATTAGCATATACCCGGCTTGCGCAATAGATGAATAACTAAGTATTTTACCAACTCTTTTTTGAAATAATGCCAAAAAATTACCAAGAGTCATGGTAACAACTGATAATATTATGAGGATAAAAATACTTACATGTGAAGTTTGTATAAAAAATGGTGCAAATAGCTTAAATATAGCTACAAACACAACGCTTTTGGCAACTCCAGAGAGTAAAGCCGCACTTGATGGTTTAATATTTGCATAACTATCAGCTGCCCATGAATGCATAGGAACAACTGTTAACTTATAAAAAAGACCACTTAACATAATCCATAAGCCAACCTTCATCAAAATATTAAAATGCAGATGCACTAAAGATAGATTAAAATTCCCTCCTCCAAGCGTAAAAATAACTAAGCCAAAAATAATCAAAACAGTAGCTAAAGCACCCGTGATAAACATCTTTACAGCACCATCAGCCTCAATAGATGACTTCATGTCCCCAACAATAGCAAAGGAAATAATGCTAATAGCTTCAAAAGAAAAGATAAATGTTAAAAGCGTATTGCTACATAAAAGTAAAATTGATGCTGCGCCGATAAATAGCGACTGGGTAATATTTATCTCTTTATCTTCACTAAGAGCGAATGCAAAAAGTACAATAAAAACTACTGTTAAAAAAAGATTTGTAGTGCTGTTTGCGATAAATCCATGTAAAAATATAGACCTATTTAAAAAAATTAAAATAGTGCTACCAATCAATGAAATTAGCACAAATGGTTTAAAAATAAAACTTCTGTGCATAGCCAAACTTAAAAGAGCAGATGCAAACATTAAACTAAAAGCACTCATGAAGCAACTCCTAAGAAGTGATACATGCTAAATGCTTTATCAATACCGTTAAATAAAAGTTGTGGAAAAATTCCAAATACCACAACTAAGATAGTAAATGCTACTAAAGCAGTAAATATTACGGGATTGATTGAAAAATTTGTCATACTAACTAGGCTTGATTGTTCACCATATATTACTCGTCTAAACGTCCAAATCATGTAGCTAGCTGAAAGTAAAGAAGCGATAGCTATAACAGCTAGCCAAACTCCATGCGTTTCAATAGCACTAATTAAAACAGACAATTCTCCAATAAAACCAACAGTTGAGGGTAGACCAAGAGTCGCTAGTCCACCTAAAACAAATAAAGTAGCTAGATATGGTGCTTTTTGCATAATTCCACCCATATCTTTCATCTGCCAACTTCCAGTTTTTTCATGAAAGATTCCAGCTATAACGAATAAAATAGATATCATTAAGGCATGCCCTATCATCTCAAACAATGCCGAAGATAATCCGCTAAAACTAAGTGCTGAGATACCAATTGCAACTATGCCCATGTGCGATATTGAACTATACGCAACCATTTTTTTAATATGGGTTGTATATAACGCCATAAAAGCTGAATAAAATAGTGTAACAAGACCTAAAATTAAGATAATATAGTCATATTTTTGTGTCTGTTGAGGTAACATCAGTACAACTAAACGAATCATTCCGTAGGCTCCCATTTTAAGTAATACTCCAGCTAGAAGTGAAGATATTGGTGCTGGAGCTTGCACATGAGCTATTGGTAACCATGTGTGAAAAGGAAATAGTGGCATCTTAATTGCAAAACAGATAAATAAAAGCCACCAGATAAGTGACGGTGTTGTCAATAAAGTAGCCTTTATGTGTGTCATATCAAATGTTCCGCTTTCTTTATACAGTAGAAAAAAGGCAAGAAGCATTAGCATCGAGGCTAAATGTGTGTAGATAAAAAACTTCATAGCTGCAAATATACGTTGTTTATCTCCCCAAATTCCAATCAAAAAATATAATGGTATTAGTGTGAGTTCCCAAAAAATAAAAAACCATAATAGATTTGTACTCATAAAAAGACCAAAAATTGGACCCATGAAAAAGATAAGAAGTGAAAAATATGATGCTTGTTTTTTTACACTCCAGCTAGTAAGTGTTACAAATAAAAGTAAAACAGAGGTTAAAATTAGCATAATTGCACTAAATCTATCAACTTGCAAAGTTAAAATAAAATCAAAACTCTTTACATGTAGATAACTTCCAAGCAAGGTGTAGCCGCTCGGTAAAAGATGCAGATATATAAATAAAGCCTCTATAAGTAATGCAATAGCAAAAATAAATGTTATATATTTTGTCCCACCAGTTTTACATGTAAAGAGATATATAAATCCTGATAAAATCATAGGTGAGAATATAGTAATAAGATAAATCATAAAGTAGCCCTTATCATTACAATAAAGATTATAATCGCCATTGCTACAATCATGGCACCTGTATAATCACCACTTTTTTTAGTGTTTGTTTTATTGAGTTGTGTAAATATTTTGTACGAAATCAAACTACTGCTATCTACAAATCTATCTATTATATACATATCTATATAGTTTATAATTTTTGCAAAAAATTGTATTATGATATGGTGTGTAAGCCATGTAATAAATCGTTCTACATAGTATCCATTAAATAAAATATTATGTATGCTTTTAATGAGCGGTTGAGAAAATAATTTTTTAACTAAATCAAGTCGTATATTATAAAAATAATAGATAATACCAGCAAGTATAATAATTATAGTTAGTAATATAGGTGCCATATGAGCAATATGAGGTTCAATATATTTAGCAGATATTATATAACTAGCTAAATCTTTTTGAAAAAAACCTAAAACCAAAGTTGCAACTGCCATAATTCCAAGAGGTAAAGATATCCAAAATTTTGATGGAGTTTTTACTTTATTGTAAAGTGTAATATCACGCGGTTTGCCTACAAAAATTAAAACCCATAATCTAGTTATGTATGCGATACTAAGGAGTCCTCCAACAAGTGTTAGTATGGTTATAATATCTTCATGGTGAGTTATAATTGTAGTTGCAAAAATAGCGTCTTTAGAAAAATATCCGCTAAATGGCGGTATGCCTCCCAACGATAAAGCTCCTAAGCCCATAAAAATTGCAACTAAAAAGAGTGGCTTTTTAAGTCCTCCTAATTTCCACATATTTTTTGTATGATTAGTTGAGAGCATAACTGCCCCAGCACCTAAAAATAATAGCGCCTTAAAAATTGCATGATTTGTTAAATGCATCATGCCAGCCGCAAGTGAACCAACGCCAAGACCAACAAAAGCTAAGGCAAGATGTGACATTGTTGAATAAGCCAGCACTCTCTTCATTTCACTTTGTACAAGTGCACTTGTTGCTCCAATAAAAACGCTAATTGTGGCAACGCTAGCTACTACAATCAAAGCATCAGCAGCGGCATAAAATCCAAAAAGACGCACTACTATATAAATTCCACTATTTACCATTGTAGCACCATGTATTAGTGCTGAAACTGTTGTTGGTCCCTCCATGGCGCGAAGAAGCCATGGGAAAAATGGAAATTGTCCAGACTTACTAAGAGCTGCTATAAAAATAAATATAGCTATAATAAATGATACATGTGAATCTATTTTACCATTTTGTGCTAAATGATTAATTGAAATCATGTTTAAAGTTCCGGTAAAATGAAATAGCAGTCCAAGCGAAGCAAATAAAAAGATATCGCCAGCTTTTGTGTATAAAAATGCACTTACACCAGAATCTGCGGGTGCTTTTTGTTCATGCCAAAAAGAGATAAGTAAATAACTAGCAAGTCCTATAAGTTCCCATCCTACAAATAATCCGCTTAGTTGCTTCGCACTAACTAACCCTATCATGCCGCCGATAAAAAAAAGCATATATGAATAATAACGTGGCTGATTGGGGTCATCTGCCATATAATCATGCGAATAATGTATATCTAAAAATCCAAGACCACTAACAATTAAAAGCATAACCATTGAGAGATGGTCTATATAAAGTCCTATTGGAATTTTAAAATTACCAAACTTAAACCAATTAATATCTATACTAATCGGTAAGGTACCGTGAAAAAATAGATATAAAACAGATAAAAAAAGTGATGCTGTTATAATTTCTGATATCCAAAATGATAATCTTTTATCCATCTTGCCAAATAAATAAGCAAATATTGCTGCTATAAATGGGCCAATAACTAGATAAAGCGCTAAATTATTCATGATAATTCTCTTTATCTAATTGATCAGGATTTGTAGCATTTGTAAATTTATTTGCTCCAACAAAAATTAAAACTCCAGTTGCAGCTTCTAGTGTAGCTAAAACTATTATCAAATATGCTAAAGGAATATTTTGCATAAGCCCTAAATAATGTGCACTAAGAGCTAACATCAAAATCATTGCATTTATCATCATCTCTAGTGAAAAAAATATGCGAAGAAAATCTTTTCTTGAAGATACTCCATATAATCCTAAACTAAAAAGAGCAAAAGCAAATGTCATATCTATCTCAAACATTTTGACTCCTTTTTGGATTTAAAACTTTTATCATTTTAACAGTTGCATAGAGCAGACTCGAACCAATAAGAGCTAAAATTATCGTAAAATCACTATATGAATCACTAAAAAGTATGTCAGCGGGTTTAGCTCTACTAGTTGTGTGGACTAAGCTATGCACATGTAAATAAAAAAAGATTACAAGCAATACAAAGACAATAAAAGAGCTAAAAGCTGCCCAAGATCTACTTGAAGTAGATGTAGAATTAATACCAATTATGGTTAATCCAAAGAGTATTAAAACAGAGATACCTCCTGCGTAAACAAAAATTTGAAATAATCCTAGAAGTTTTTCATTAAGATATAGATAATAAACTCCAAGTACCAACATCATTAAAGAAAATGCAATAATAGCTGAAATGCTTTTTTTAAATTCTAAGGATGCGACAGCTAGTAGTAAAACTATACTAAGAAATATGATATCCATCTAATTCTCCCCTTTAGCATTGGCTTTTGTCTCTTTTTGTTTTTGTTGTAACTCTTTTTTTGACACGAAGAGCATCCTCTTTTTTAAGTCTGCTGTTTATATAGTCTTCAGGTAGCTTTGCATTAACCCAAAAATCTTCTTGATTTTTATGCCAGCCACCAGTTAACACATCATATCTACCACCACTAAGTGCGATAGATTTTTCTGGTTTGGTTGGACAAACATCTTCACAAAGTCCACAAAAAATACAAGTAGCTAGATTTATCTCGGGAAAAATATTTTGCTTATTAAATGGCATCTGTTTCATTTTAATTGCACCAGTAGGACAGATTTGATTACACAAATCACAACTGATACAAGTTTGTGAGACTACATGTATTTGTCCTCTATAGCGTGGTGGATTATGCATGGAAGTAAATCTTACATCAACCTTTGCTGGACTATCAGTAGTAAATAAGATTTTTAGCATTTTATATATTCTATGCAAAATATTACCTATAATCATAATTTAAATCCAATAAATATAGTTTTTGCTATAAAAATCCAAGTTAAATTTAACAAGCTAAATATTATTAAATAACGCCAACAAAAAGTTAACATCTGCTGCATGGTCATACGCACAATCCCAGCTCTTAGGACAATCATAAATAACAAAATTATAAGCATTTTTAAAAATAAAAAAAGATATCCATCAAAAAATATTCCTTTATATCCACCCATAAACAATGTGGCTCCACCAGCAAAAAGTATTGAAAATTCGGCAAATTTTGTTAATTGAAGTAAAAAATAGTTTGTACCACTATATTCTGTATAAAAACCATAAACTATCTCCTGTTCTGCTTCTGGAATATCAAATGGAGGTTGTTCAAGTAGTCCTAAAAAAGCTATCAAAAAAATGATAAATCCAGGAAATAAAATAGCAAAACTAAACCAATTGCTTTTTTCTACAATTATATGCAGATTCATAGTGCCAAATAAAACGGCAGGAGAAAGACAGGCAAGAAAAAATGCGGTTTCCATAGATATCATCTGTACAAGCACTCTCATTCCGCCTAAAAGAGCATATTTATTAGCCGAACCAAATGCGGTTAAGAAAAGCAAAATCGGCTCCAGTCCTATTAAGACAACAAAAATTAAAACGCCATAAGATGAATGCATAACAATTTCTGTTTTAGTCCACGGAATAACCACCGTTGGTAAAAGTGCAACAATCAAAGTGATGAGGGGCATTAAAGAAAAAAGATAAGGATTTGCTCCTTTTGGAGTAATACTCTCTTTTGTCCAAAGCTTACTTAAATCAAAAATAGTTTGAAAACTTCCAGCTGGACCATTAAAATATGGTCCAACGCGTTTGTGCATAGGAGCCAATATTTTTCTAAAAACCCAGTATAATCCTACACTGACAAGTAAAAGATATCCAATGCCTGGAAAAAATAGAACTTCATAAAATAGATGATTCATATTTGCCCCTACCTATCCAAATCGCCCTGACAAATATAAAGACTACTAAAAATTAAAGGTACATCTGAGAGTGTTTGACCTGCTAGTAGATGATTTAATATCATAGTATGATTGAAACTTGGCGCTTTTATTTTTAATCTATATGGGTTTTTTCCTTTTTCTTGTGTTACTAAATGATACAATACTTCTCCTCTTGACCACTCTACGCGACTGAGTGCCTCACCTGCTGGTAGTTTTTTTGGCATTTTTACATGATGATCTTTTGTTGGATTAAACTCACCACTAGCTATTCCTTCATGCAGTCTTTTTTTAGCTTGCTTTATGATATCTACTGATTGTTCTACTTCTTCATATAGCATGTTTAGCCTATCTTTTGCACAACCATTTTTTTGGGTTATATAATCCATTTTAATTTTATCATATGCAGCGTAAGCTTCATCTAATCTCACATCAATTTTAACTCCACTAGCACGTGCTACGATACCACAAAGTGCATAATCATAAATTTCATCAGCACTAAGACATCCAACTTTTTTAGTTCTAAAATGCATAGTTTTATTTTTAATAAACACTACATCTAAACTACTTTTTGTAGTATCAAATTTATTCAATGCTTTTTGCAGTTCATCTAACATGTTTTCTTGCAATCCCCAACGAAGACCACCCGGCTCAACCGCCGCTGTCGCAATTCTAGCACCACTGTATGATTCTAAAAAATCCAAAAAATATTCTCTGATGTCTAAACACCACATAGCAACGGTGTGAAGTCCCATGCTATTAAAAAAACCTCCCATGCCCATAAGATGTGAAGATATCCTCGAGACTTCTCCTAAAAGAGTCCTCAGCCATTTTGCAAATTCTGTAATTTCTACTTTTGCTATCTCCTCTACTGCTTGGGCGTATCCTACAATGGAGTTAATATTATCCATAAAACAAAGTCTCTCAACAACAACAATAGCTTCAATAAAATCTTTTTTTGTAACAAGATGCTCTAACGCTCTCCAAACATAGCCAATATCTGGGTCAACACTTATAATATCTTCACCATCGCAATGGATTTTTAATCTAATTGGCCCGCTTGACGGATGTGCTGGTCCCCAGTTTAACATCATGTCAGAACCCTGCTTGTCTAAAAGTTTTTCATATTCAAATTGCTCATTTTTTAAATCATCTACTATCATCTTTATGTTTTGTATTTGATTTGTTTCATGTGCTTTCCAATCAAAATCAACTCTAAAAGGATTTTTACCGTAAAGATCTTTTGTAATTAAAATAGGTCTTAAATCTGGATGTCCTTCAAATTTAACACCATACATAGAAAAAGCTTCTCTTTCGCTCCATGATGCACCTTTAAAATATGGAGTCAGTGAATCTATCTTACATTTATTTAATTCTCTTGGAATATCGCACTTTAACCAGCAATTTCGTTTTGTTATGTAGTCTTCAAAAAAATAGTTTATCTCCAAGCGATTTTCATCTAAAAAATCAGTAGGTGAAACGGTTACAAGTGATCTTAGTCCATTTTTTTGTAGAGCTTTTGCTACGCTAACCAAATCGGCACTATTGTTTAGTTTACATTTAATCCAAGTTGGCTTATATTGATTAATAAATTCTGTATTAAATTTATCTAAAATAGTTATAATTCTTTTCATTAAAAATCCATTTTTTTATAAAGTCCACTTTGACTCGCCGCACTAGGAACACCATGCTTTATCTTTTTTTTAATCTCCTCAAGACCGCTAATGATAGCTTCTGGCTTGGGAGGACATCCTGCCACAAAAGCATCAGCTGGTAAAATTTCAGTAACATTTTTAATAACCGCAACGGAATCATTATATGGTCCACCATCATAAGCACATGCACCAATGGCCAAGACATATTTTGGCTCAGCCATTTGAGAATATGTTCGTAAAAGTGCTGGTAAAATCTTTTTTGAAACAAGTCCTGTTATTACAAGTATATCTGCTTGACGAGGTGAAGCAGTTGGTAAATATCCATAACGCTCCCAATCATATCTCGGACCCATAGCAGCTGCCATCTCTAAAGAACAACATCCACTACAAAAATGCGCCATCCATAAACTTTCACTTTTAGCGTATTGGAAAAAATCAAGTATTTTTAACATTATGCAGACCTCTTGTTTGTATTTAATTCTTTCATGGCTATAGATACGGCAACAGAGATGATGATAGTGAATATGGCAGCTATAATTTTTGCGCGAGAGCTTGTAGCATAGACAAAAAGAGTTAAAAAGAGCCCCGTCATATCCACGACTATAAACATAATGGCATAAACAAAAAAACCAAAATTCATCTTTTTTGGCATACTGCTACTAACTGGTAAACCGCATTCAAAATAATCATTTTTAACTTTATCTGGCACATAAGGAGCAACTGCCACTCCAAAAAAATACAGAGCAAAAACAGATAAAGAGATACCAACCGCATAGAATGTAAAGATTTCCATAATACCCCTTTTTATACGTTTGTTTAATTTTATCATAACAATGATTAACTTTTATGTTACAATTATTAAGTACCTAGTTTCGTGAAGATGATCGAATGATAGACACCTTGCAGATTGCCTATTACTTAACATAGAACGAAAAAAAGGATGGTGATGAGATACTTTGAACTGATATGCACAGCATACATAAAACAAGATATAGTTTTTCAAAAAAGCTTTGAGGTGCTTTCGAAATATATAAGCTTTTCTATGTTTAGCGGAGGCTTGAAATACATACACAAAAGAGAAGGTTTCAAATATTATGCTTATGGTGGGTTCTTACCCACAGAAAATGAAAAAATCTGAGAGTGTAAAATAAACTGTGTAAACCTTAAAAATTAGATTCAGTTGATAAAAT
>CAYYRS010000014.1:0-44402 GCA_964474335.1 uncultured Campylobacterales bacterium | reverse complement strand
TATTTTATCAACTGAATCTAATTTTTAAGGTTTACACAGTTTATTTTACACTCTCGCTTATTCGCATTTTAGATTTTGCAGAGATTAAAAAGAATGTCATGGTAACATCACTTAATGATGCTCGTATCGCAAAGCAAAGTTTGTCTTGAATCTAAACCTTTTAAATGCTATTGGCTATAAAGTCATTTACGGTCTCTTGCTTCATTCACACCTATTTCTAATAATTCAAAACCATTTAGTATTTTATATGAGAGGTGTAGTTTTAATTATCATCAAAAAGAATCATCTCATAAACACTCTTTTTAACAACTAACGATTTATCTGGAGCTATTGCATGCGAATTTTCAAAACAATCCAATTTATATTTTAAATTAGTAATTTCTTGCTCCATATCATCTATTTGTTCTTTTAGGCGCAGTGCTATATCCACACCAGCAAGATTTACTCTAAGTTCTCTTGTTAAGCGTAAAATCATTCTGATTTTATCAATATCGCGTTGAGAATACATCCTAATTCTTCCATCAGAACGAGATGGAGTAATTAGATTTTCTCTTTCATATTGTCTTAGGGTTTGCGGATGAATACTTAAAATTTTTGCAACTATGCTAATTAAATATACGGGCTCGTCATAGTGATGGTACATGATTTCACTCCTTTGGTAATTTTTCCTTCATTAATGATATTAAATCTTCATCTAAATCATTAACATTTGGTAAAATTATATTTGCTTTTAAATATAAATCACCTCTTTTTTTTGTTTTACGGTTCATCGCCCCCATCTCTTTTACACGAAAACGTTGGTTATTTTTCGTATTTTGTGGTATTTTTAATGTTATCTCTTTTTCCAAAGTAGAAACAGAAATTTTATTGCCAAATAGTGCAGCATACAAAGGAACATCAAAAGTTTTTATAATGTCATCACCATCTCTTGTGTATTCTGGTGACACGGCAACTGTTAATCGCAAAAATAGATCTCCAACATGTCCATTTTGTGCATGTCCCTTGCCTCTAACGCGCATTTTCTCGCCATTTTTTACACCAGCAGGTATTTTGATATCAAATCTTTCACCATTTACAGAAATACTGTGTGATCCACCTAAAATAGCGGTACTAAAAGGTATAGTAACACTAGATTCTATATCAAGATTTGGTTGTTGAGTAAAACCACCACCACTAAAACCACTAAAACCACCGCGTGCACCGTCAAAACCACCACCACCGAACATACCGCGTAATATTTCATCAAGATCAACATTTGTTCCTTGATTTTGTGCAAAATCATGAAAATTTTGTCCACCAAACATACTATCGCCATACTGGTCATATTGTGCTCGTTTTTGCTTATTGCTTAAAACTTCATAAGCTGCATTTATCTCTTTAAATTTTTCTTCAGCACTCGAATCTTTATTAACATCTGGATGATATTGCCGTGCTAATTTTCTGTATGCTTTCTTAATTTCTATTTCACTAGCACCTTCAGATATTCCAAGCGTTTCATATAAAGATTTACTCATATATTATTCCTAAAAATTATTTATTGTATGAGATTATATCATAAAAGTTGAGTCTATGTCAATCAACCATTTAGCAGACACTAAGAACTTAAGTAAGAGACCATAAATATTATCTATGTGTTCATAATCAAGATAAGAGGAGATGGCTATAACTTAACGAGTCTAATGTAAAAAATGTCTGGTATTTGAAAAATACAGAGCTATATCATGTTCATTTGATGCTTCAATCACCTCATCATCACGTATAGAACCACCTGGTTGTATAATACATTTTACTCCAGCTTTAGCTGCTGTATCTATGCTATCGCGAAATGGAAAAAATGCTTCAGAAGCAAGAGTTGCACCTGATATATTAATATTTAAAGTTTTCGCTTTTTTAAGTGCACACTTGGCCGCATCAACACGTGATGTCATACCCATACCAACTGCAACCATAGCAGAATTTTTAACATATACAACGCAGTTTGATTTTGTTAAACTTGCAACTCTGTAAGCTATCTCCATATCTTTTAGCTCTTGTGCGGATGCTACTTTTTTACTTACAAGTTTTGAATTTTTTATCTCATCATCTGTAATTTTATCAGATTCTTGATACACAAAGCCACCGTCAACATGTTTAAAATCATATTTATCATGAGATAATATAATTTTACTATTATCGTACTCAAACAGTTTAATTCGTTTTTTATTTATAAAGACCTCTTGCGCTTCTTTTGTAATATGTGCTGCTATAATCACTTCAATAAATATCTCATTTATTTTTATGGCCAACTCTTTATCTAACACACCATTAATCGCAACAACTCCACCAAATGCTGAAATTGGATCACATTTTAGTGCTTCTTTATAGGCATTTAAAAGAGTATCTTTAATTGCGAAACCACAAGGATTGCCATGCTTTGCAATACAAACAGCTTTTTCATCACCAAAAGCAGCAGCGATTTTTACAGCACCGTTAATATCGGTTAGATTATTAAAACTAGCTTCACCTTTTAGAGTTTTAAAATTATCTGTGAAATATTTTTCAAATTCATAAAGTGCACCTTTTTGATGTGGATTTTCTCCATATCTTGTACTGATTACTTTTTCACCTACGATAAATTGTTTTTGACCAAAGCCATTATTAAAACGTGAATTCATATAATTTGCTATTATACTATCATATGAGGCGGTATGCTCAAAAGCCTTAATCATAAGAGACTGTCGGAACTCTAAGGTGTTTGTATTTTCTTGCAAGGCGTTTAAAACTAAAGAATAATCTTTTGGATCTGTAACCACAATAACATCATTAAAATTTTTAGCAGCTGAACGAACCATTGCTGGTCCGCCAATATCAATATTTTCAATAATTGTTTCAAAATCTTCGGTATTTTGTATAGTTTGCTTAAAAGGATATAAATTTACACATACTAAATCAATAGCTATAACATTTAATTCTTTTGCTTGGTTTACATGTAAAGCCTGATCTCGTCTGTACAAGATACCTCCATGAATATATGGGTTTAAAGTTTTTACACGTCCTTCAAAACATTCTGGAAAATTTGTTATTTTATCTATTTCAATTGCTTGTATTTTATTGTCTTTAAAAAGTTTAAAAGTTCCACCTGTTGAAATTATCTCAAAACCTTCGCAAATTAACGCTTTTGCAAACTCTATAATATTACTTTTATCACTTACGCTAAGTAATGCACGTTTCATGCTTTTCCTTCATAATTTTTTGCAAATATTAGCAACTTATTCCTAAAAAGTAGCTATTTTTGGGCGATTGTACCGTTTTTATTTAGTTTTACAATCCACATATTTGAAATTTGTGAATTTTTAGTACTTTTATTTCCAACTGCAATATATTTTCCATCTCTTAAGATAATGATGTCTTTAAATATATCATAATATTTACTACCAAAATGTCGTTGAGTGAGTATGTGCAACGAAGTGCTTAGTTTCATAAATAATCCATCTGTGTTATAATAAATTTTATCTGTTATCTTACCAACTCCGATAATATAACCATTTTTATCCTCTTTTATCCTCAAAAGAGCGGATGGATACTCAGAATTAATCTTTACATGTATTAAAAGAGTGCCTTGTAGATTAAATTTTGATAAATTGATCTGCTGTTGTTTATTTATCCTATTTTTTGTATCAAAAGAGATTAAAAAATCATTATTTCTTAGTAAGATTAAAGAGTATGGTTTGAGATATTTTTTATCCAAATATGTTTTATACCAAATAATACTTCCACCTTGTGATACATGTATGAGAACAATTTTTGTTGTTGTTTTATATGCAGTGATACCCATCACGATAAATGTAGCGTCTTTTGCCTGCGTAACATCTATTCCATAATCATTATATGCAGTACCAAATTTTTTATTCCATAATATTTGACCATGCCTCGATATACGTATTAATATAATATCATGAAGTCCAAGTCCATTGTTAAACATTGATGAATATCCACCATCTTGACTCATAGATGAACCAACAACTAAAACACCACCATCTTTTAGAGCTATCATTTTATTTATGCTATCGTATTGATGAAGACCAAATTTTTTAATAAAAATAGTCTGCCCTTGAGCATTTAATTTTAAAATAAGCAGATTACCATTTAAAGTATATCCGCCCACAAAATAACCATTTGATGGAGTTTTAACAACTGATACCGCTTTACTAAATTCATGTAAGGATATGCTTTTATTTAAAATTATTTTAGCACTGTCGTTTATCTTTACCAAATGTATATTAATACCATAATTTGCACCTACATGCGATAGATAATTAAATGGATTTAGATAAGTTTTAGATGAATTATTAGATGATTTATAGTGTTTATAAAATCCGACTGCACTTATAGTGTTTCCATAATCTTGTATAACGCTTAATAAGGTATCATTAAAAGGCGATTTTATAACAACATTATATTTATTTATCTGTGCTTGCGTAAGAGATATTAAAAAAGTAAGTAAAAGTAGAAATTTCATATAATTGCTTTTTTATAAAATTTAAAGCAATTCTCATTCCTTTTATCGCCATCATAGAGCAAACTTCTTGTATAACCTAGTGAATTTGAAAACCTACTTAACGTAGATTTTCAAATGGTGCGGTAACAACTGTTTTTCTTGTCACTGTATATGGTACTAACGCGGCGGCACGGGCGCGTTTAATTACAGTTGAAATCATATCTTGATGACGTTTACAATTTCCTGTTAAACGACGAGGCATGATTTTATAACGCTCTGATAATGAAAAACGTAAAGATGCAACATCTTTGTAATCCATAAAATCAACTTTTGCTTCACAATACTTACAATATCTTTTTTTATATTTTCTTCGTTCTGCCATAATTATTTTCCTTTTTTTTATCTGTTAAAATGGTATCTCATCTTCATCTATATCTATTTCTGGAAGATTTTCCTCTGGCATTGACCTATTTTGAACAGGTTGTTGCTGTGAGGTATTATTATATGAATTTTTATATTGCGATTGGTTATTTTGCCCTGTTGCCGTATTTGTATTCATATTGTTTCCATTATTTGATGAAGACACACTATTTTTACTATCTAACATCTGCATAGTTTCTACTATTACAGAATGTTTTGAGCGTTTTTGCCCATTTTGGTCGCTCCACTGCTCAAAATTCAATCTTCCTTCAACAAGTATCTTACTACCTTTACGCAAATATTGGTTTGCAACTTCCGCACTTCTACCAAAAAAAGTAATATCGACAAAACATACTTCTTCTTTTTTTTCACCATTGCTTGTATATTTACGGCTTGTTGCGATTGCTGTTTTTGCAATAGCAGTGCCAGATTGAGCATACCTTAATTCGATATCTCGCGTTAAGTTACCTACTAATATTATCTTGTTAAACATAGATTATCCTTTTGTTTAATCTTCGCTTGCTTGTATCGTTTTTTCTATCGCAACTTCTTGCACTACTGTCACTTCTTCTTTTACTACTACAACTTCATCTGGAGTCACAACTGTTTCTTGGGTCACAACTGTTTCTTGCACAATCTCTTTGGCTTCATTTTTTTTAGCAGTTGCCTCGCCCATAGCGATAGCTTTTTTTACAAGCTTTTGCCATGCAACTATTTCACGTTTGCTGTCATATTTAATAGTAATAAAACGAAGCATATCT
The DNA here is from genome assembly GCA_964474335.1 of uncultured Campylobacterales bacterium. Taxonomy (GTDB): domain Bacteria; phylum Campylobacterota; class Campylobacteria; order Campylobacterales; family Sulfurimonadaceae; genus Hydrocurvibacter. Next base: position 38,744 of record CAYYRS010000014.1, on the reverse strand, counting down.
TCATTTATACGAAAACGTCTTTCGATTTCAATAATTGCAGATGGCTTAATTGTATAATAAATCACATGAAAATATCCACGCTCATGTTTTTGTATAGGGTATGCTAATTTACGTATTCCCATTTTATTGCGTGCTGATATTTCGGCACCATTTGATATTAAAACTTCTTCAATAGCAGTAATGCTGTTTTCAAGCTCTTCTTGTGTTAATGTTGGTTTTACGATAACTAAATTTTCGTAATGTCTCATAAAATATATTCTCCTCTTGAATTATCTCCCTCTTGGTTATCAATATATTACTTTTTGCAATACAAAGAGAAAGGAACGCGTGATGTTACACTATTTTCACTTAAAATGTCATTAACGCATCTCTTACATGTAAAGCCTGATAATGCTCATACACGTCATGAACTCTTAATATCTCAGCACCGTTATCAATCGCTTTTAAATGAATTGCTAGTGTTGCTGCTAATCTATTTTTAACATCTGTTTTTATGATTTTATCTATCATTGATTTTCTACTTGCGCCAATTAGTAATGGCTTATTAAAGTGCAAAAAATGTTCTAAATTTTGTATTAAAGTGATATTATTTTGTAGCGTCTTACCAAAACCAATACCAACATCTAATACAATCTGTTTTATATTAAAATCATCTGCTTTTTGGATTTGTTGTTGAAAAAACTTATCAATATCTAATATTATATTTTTATATTTTGGAGCTTTTTGCATCTTTTTTGGTGTTTTTTGCATATGCATAATCACAGCTGTTGCTTTGTAAGATGCACACAGCTTACAAACCTCATCATTACGTAAACCTGTAATATCGTTTACTATGTGAAAGCCACGCTCTAAAACATAAGAGATAACAGATGGCTCATAACTATCTATGCTTAATTGTACCTTTTTATATATAGCTTTTTTATATAAAATATCTACTATTGGCTTAATTCTTGCTAACTCCTCATTTGCACTGACGCTTAAACTTCCAGGACGAGATGAAACTCCACCGATATCTATAATATCTGCTCCTTCACGTATCATCTGGTTTATTTTTTTAACGGCTTTACTATCTTTAAATCTACTAGCACCAAAAAAACTATCGTCATTTGCATTTATAATACCCATAATCTGAGTTTTTTTTAGTTTTTTTATATTAAGAAATTGTTTTAATTCATTAGCTAACTTTTGTAAACCAAATGGTTGAAACATCTCCTTTTTGATAAGTACTTTTAATTGCCTGTTGTTTATTATTAAAATAGCATCTACTTGTTGTTTTTGTGCGACAACTGTACCACGAGGTACCGCTAAATCAGCTCCAACAGAGATAGCATCTTGTTTTAATATATTTGCCCCTCCTACATGCAAAGCTTTGATATAAAAGATATTTTGCTTTGCTTTTTGGGACAAAATACCTACTCCGCCACTATCTACATGCAAAGCTTTTAGGTATTTTTTGATATCGATATCGTTTGACAATTTGTAAGTTTTCATTTTTTATCTCTTTTTAGAGGTGCTCTTTACTGTAAAACTCATAAAAATTAAAGCAAATATACTAGATACTTGAACATTTGATTCCAATAGTCTATATGCTTTATCAAAACATTCTAGTTGAATTTTATTTAATTTCAGATTATCAACAACCGTTGCTCTATAAAATAAACCTTGCAACAACTCCTTTGCCTGCTCTTTTGTAATTTTTTCATTATCTTTTAAGAACTTAAATATAATTTCATTATCTAATTTTAAAAAATTTATATCTACTTTTTTAACCTTATTTCCTAATGTCAGTTTTAAAATTGGTAAGCGAGATTTAATTGTATTTAAAAGTACAGATTTAGATTCAACGACTAGTAAAAAATAGATATGCAAAGGTGGCTCTTCAAAAAGTTTTAAAAGTGAATTTTGCGATATTTTATTAAAATTTTTTGTAGCTATTATTATATATTTTCTTGTATTTTCGCTGATATATGCTTCTTTTATCACTGCTTTTGCATCTTGTATTTGAAAATTTTCAGTGAAATAAACAACAACTCTAAACTTAGTTAATTGTTCTTGTAAAAGTTCAACCTCCTCCTCTATCTTATCAGTTACAATAATACCAGAGCTCTCAAACTCATTATGAGACATCAATCTCTCCAAATAAGGCATGATTTAATGAAGTATTAAAAAGATGAAAAAGTTGTAAAAGTTTAATATCTAACTGTTTATCATACGAACTCATAGTAAAAGCATTTAAAGGTTCTTCATCAAAAAGCCATAGCAAGCTGTCATCTTTACGTTTTGCAATATCTGTTCGTCTATCATCACCTTTACCTATATACCAGAAAAAATAATTATCTTTTAAAGAAGCTGACAACATATCTTCTAACATATCTAGTGATTGTTGCATGGTTATCTCATCAAAATGTGAATAAAATTGATCAATGCTAACAACGCATATCAAAGGTCTTGAATTTGTTGCTTTGTTGATATTTCTTAAAATATATGATTCAAACCATTTTCTATCATGGTCTGTTATAAGCACAACAGTTCTACCTTCCAATATTGAAGATAATGCTATTTTTAAGGTTTTTGTCCACTCAAATCTACACTCTTCAAGCCAATTATAACTCGCATCTTCTTGTCGTATCGCATCAAGTGTCCATTTTTCAAAATCTTGCATAATGTTATTTTACTTATCCAGATTGTATATACTATGTAGTGAACGGACAGCCAATTCAGCATATTTTTCACTAACTACCATCGAAACTTTAATTTCTGAAGTTGATATCATTAAAATATTAATATTTTCTTTTGCCATAGTAGCAAAAGCAGTCGCCGCGACACCAGTATGTGACTTCATACCAACTCCAACAATAGAAACCTTACAAATACTATCATCATAAGTAACATTACTTATGTCACCATTACTTATAAATTTTTCTACAATTAATTTTGCATCGCTGAGTTCATTTTTTGGTACAGTAAAATCAAGATTGGCCGAATCATCATGACCTACTGTTTGAATTATCATGTCAATATTAATAAAACTAGTTGCAAGAGCACTAAAAATTTCTGATGCAATCCCAGGTCTATCTTTAACTTTAAACAAAGATATTCTTGCTTGATTTTTATCTAGCGCAATTCCACTTACTAATGGTTCTTCCATAATATTTTCCTCTTTCGTTATTAAAGTTCCCTCTTCATCTGAAAAACTTGTACGTGTTACTAGATTTACATTTAATTTTTTAGCTAGTTCAACTGAACGACTCTGCAACACTTTTGCTCCAAGACTTGCTAGTTCTAACATCTCATCATAAGAGATTTTATCTAGCTTTTTAGCTTTTGGTTCAATACGTGGATCAGTTGTATATATACCGCTTACATCTGTGTAAATTTCACACAAATCAGCTTTAAGCGCACCAGCAATAGCAACAGCTGAGAGGTCACTCCCTCCACGACCAAGTGTTGTAACTTGCCCATTCTCATTAATTCCTTGAAAACCAGCCACTACTACAATCTTATTGTCGCTCAATTCTTTTTGTATTTTAATTGGATTTATCTGTAAGATCCTTGCTTTTGTATGAATTTTATCGGTCAAAATACCAGCTTGTCTGCCCGTTAGTGCAACACTATTTATACCCATTTCATTTAATGCAATTGATAACAAAGCAGCCGTTACTCTTTCACCTGAGCTTAGTAGCATATCCATAGCTAAATGTGCTGGATTTTTACTAAAATGGTGTGCATATTGTATCAATTTATTTGTTTCACCGCTCATAGCAGAGACAACAACTACAACTTGATTTATATGGTTTTTTGTTTTAGCCACACGCTTGGCAACATTAGAAATACGCTCTAAATCTGCGACGCTAGTGCCACCAAATTTTTGCACAATCAGCATTACAAATAGCCTTTTTGTTTAAAATATTTGATAACTTCTTGATAAATTGGTTGTTTAAATCGTGTTACTTTTTGCATTGCTTTTTTTATTGAAGTAAACTTATAGCTTATAAATTCTGGGTGCTTCGTTTTTAAATTAATAACTGCTTTTTTATTTAGTTTAACTAAATAATATATTTGAGTTTGTCCATAAAAAGGTTTCATCAATTTTTTTATATCTTTAGGAAAATCATATGTTATCCATTTTGGATATTTAGCAATAATTTTTATATCATTAGTACCTATCTCCTCTTTTAATTCTCTAAAAAGTGCCTCTTTTTGGGTTTCACCTCTATCTATCCCTCCTTGTGGGAATTGCCAAATTTTATCCATATCATTACGTTTAGATAAAAAAATCTTTTTTGTTTTTGAATAATCATAAGGGATAATAACAGTCGCAACATTTGGACGGTATGGTTTTATATTTTTCATAAAGTAGCCTGTAAATCAATAAATCTGTAACATTATATAAAAAAATGGATTAATACAATATAATACCAATATGCTTTTATATATTCACATCCCATTTTGCGATTCAAAGTGCAACTATTGTAGTTTTAACTCTTATGTTGATAAATTTCATCTAAAAAAAGTTTACATGCAAGCAATTTTTAAACAACTCCAATATGAATTTATAAAATACAAAATAAAGCCAAACTCCATTCAAACACTTTTCATAGGTGGTGGTACTCCATCAACTATTGAGGCAAATCTTTATGAGCCAATTTTTAGTTTTTTACAGCCATATCTACTAAAATATGCCGAAATAACGACTGAGGCTAATCCAAACAGTGCATCACATGAGTGGCTAAAAGAGATGAAAAATCTGGGAATAAATCGTGTTAGTTTTGGAGTCCAAAGCTTCAATGATAAAAAATTAAAATTTTTAAATAGAGCTCACAATAAAGAAGATGCTATTAAAGCAGTAATAAACGCCTCACATGTAGGCATCAAAAATATCTCTATCGATATCATTTATGCTACTTCTCAAGATACAAAAGAATTACTTCAAAATGATTTAAAACAGGCATTTAGCTTACCTATCAATCACATAAGTGCTTATGCTTTAACAATAGAAGAAAAAACTCTTTTTGCAAAAATACCACATGTCGCTCAAGAAAAATCTATTCTTACTGATTTTATTTTTAGCAGTATTAAAAAACATGGGTTTGAGCAATATGAAATATCAAATTTTGGCACATACAAAAGCCAGCACAATCTGGGTTATTGGCAATATAAAAATTACATAGGTATCGGCAGTGGCGCTGTTGGAAGCATTAATGGCACAAGATATTATCCTTATACTGATATTGATTTATATATCAAAAAGCCTTTGCATGTAAAGAGCGAACAATTAACTTTAGATGAGCAAAAAGATGAAAAAATACTTCTGGGGCTAAGAAGTATAGTTGGTGTAGATATAAATCTTTTTACTACAAAAGAGCTAAAACGGATTCAAATTTTACTAAAAGAAGATAAATTACAACAAAAAGATAAAAAGATATATAACCAAAACTACCTTCTTAGCGACGAGATAGCATTGTTTATTGTGGCTTAATGAGTTTTAAGATAAAATTTTGATAAATAAAGAGTAGGAAACAGATATGTTTGGCATTGGCTTTACTGAAATATTAATGATTGCTGTTGTAGCAGTAATTTTTCTAGGTCCAGAAAAATTGCCTAGTGCAATGGCAGATATTGCAAAAATGATTAAAAAAGCAAAGGCTGCTTTTACTGATATGAAAGAAACGGTGACAAGCGAAATAAATTTTGATGAGATTAAAAAAGAATTAAATCTTGATGAGATTAAAAATGAGGCTCTATCTTATAAAAAGGAATTGATGCAGGCAAAAGAGGAATTAAGCAGAGTTAATCCCATTGATCAGTTTAAAAGCCAAATGGCAAAAACTAAAGCAGAAGCGTTTGAACTTGAAGACTCCTTTAACAAAGACATGCAAAAACTAAAAGATGATATCAATAACAAAAAAGAAAATAAAAAAACTGATGACACACATAACGATATAAAAACAATACAAATAGTAAAACAAAATAAAACACAAAGCGACACAAATGCTTGAAGAATTACACCCACATATTGCCGATTTAAGAAAAAGGTTGACGATCTCTGTTGCAACACTGTTTATTATGTTTATAGTTATGTTTTATTTTCATCAATCTCTTCTTGATTGGGTGGTCGCACCCTTAAATCATGCCTTATCTTCAGTTGGAAAAATATCTCATTTAGCATCTGAGGGAATGGTAACAACAAATCAAGTTGGTGGAACATTTTTTGTAGCTATGAAAGTTTCATTTTTTGCAGCTATTTTAGGCTCATTGCCAATAATTTTATGGCAGATTTGGATTTTTATCGCACCCGCACTTTATGCAAATGAAAAAAAGATAATATTACCATTTATTATTGGCGGAACTGTTATGTTTTTAGTTGGTGTTGCTTTTGCTTATTATGTAGTGACCCCTTTTGGCTTTAAATTTTTGATAAGTTTTGCAAGTTTTAAATTTGTACCTCTTATCAACATAGAAAGCTATATTGGTTTTTTTACAAAAATTATGGCTGGCTTTGGTATCGCCTTTGAATTACCTGTTTTTGCATATTTCTTGGCTTTAATAGGGCTAATTAATGATAAAACATTAACAAGCTTTTTTAAATATGCTGTTGTTATAATTTTTATTGTATCAGCACTATTGACTCCGCCAGATGTTATGACACAACTTTTAATGGCTGGTCCACTTTTACTTCTTTATGGTTTATCAATTTTAATTGTAAAAATTGTAAATCCAGCAAAAAATGAGGATGAAAATAAAAATAAAGCAAAAGCTCAAACTAAAAAAGAAAAAGAACCTGCAAAAGAGAATGAAAAAACTAAAGAAGATTTTGATGAAGAGTTCGAGCGTCTTGCTAAAAAATCTTTTGATGATGAAACAGATTTAGAGTGAAGAGATTAGACCCATATTTAACTTCTAGTTATGATTTTAATCTACCTAAAGAGTTAATCGCGACAAAACCAGCTAATCCAAGAGATAGTGCAAAACTCTTGGTTTATAATAGGCAAACAGATGTCATTACGCATTCATATTTTTATAATTTAGATAAGTTTTTACCAAATGATTGTGCTATTATTTTTAACAATACAAAAGTTATAAAAGCAAGGCTTTTTGGTGTCAAAGAGAGTGGTGCAAAAATAGAATTACTAATTAATAAACCAATAGATGCTTACACAATAAATGTTTACATAAAAGGTAAAGTTACTCCCTTTAAAAAAATATTATTTAGTCATGACTTAGTAGCACAAATCACAAAATTAAATAATGATGGCTCTAGGTGTGTAATATTTTTGCATAAAAATAAAAAAATAAGATTTGAAGAACTTTTAAAAATAATTGATAAAATAGGGCATGTGCCACTACCCCCATATATCGCAAGAAAAGATAACAAACAAGATATAGATGATTATCAAAGCGTATTTGCCATGCAAGAGGGAGCTATCGCTGCTCCAACGGCGTCACTTCATTTTACTCAAAAACAGTATGAAGATATTTGTAAAAAGTACAAGCATGCTTTTGTAACATTACATGTAGGAGCTGGCACGTTTAAGCCAGTTCAAACAAAGCTTATTCTTAAACATCCAATGCATAGTGAGTATTATAATATTTCAGATGAAGCATTAAATATAATCCACTCTAATGAACCAATTTTAAGTATCGGAACAACTTCAACGAGAACTATAGAATATTTTGTACAATTTAACGCCAAACAAAATGCACAAGCAAATCTTTTTTTGCATCCAAATAATAAACCACAAAGAGTAAATCATCTATTAACAAATTTTCATCTCCCACAATCAACACTTATCATGCTAGTAGCGTCATTTATTGGACTAGAAAAAACATTACAACTATATAAAGAAGCCATAAAAAACAGTTATCGTTTTTACTCATATGGTGATGCTATGCTAATTTTATAGTATAATAAGAACATCTCTAACATAAACAGAAGTTGGTATGGAAAAAATTCTAAACAAATTAAGCACTTCACAAAAAGAAGCAGTACAGCAAATAGATGGCTCTATGCTTATCCTAGCTGGTGCAGGTAGTGGCAAAACGACAACGATTACATCAAGACTTGCATATATGCTACAAGTTATTGGCATACCTCCACAAAATACTCTTACTCTAACCTTTACAAATAAAGCGGCTTCACAGATGCGTGAGCGTGCTTTATCTATGATAGACAATAGTGCTTACCCTCCGCTATTATGTACATTTCACAAATTTGGTTTGCTCTTTTTAAAGTTTAATATTCATCTCTTAGGGCGAAAAAATAATTTTATTGTAATAGACACAGATGATAAAAAGCGTATAATTAAAAAATTAAATAATGAAATACCTACACCATTAATTGCAAGTGAAATTTCAAAATATAAAAATTCACTTCTAACGCCTGACGAGGTTTACAAACAAGCAGAAATTTCAAATTATCAAGTAATTGCAAAAATTTATCAAGAGTATGAAAATTATCTTGTGGATAATAACTTGGTTGATTTTGATGATTTGCTTGCACTGACTTACAAAATTTTAAATACCCATGAAAAACTAGCACAAAAAATTAGCCAAAAATATAAATATATCATGATAGATGAGTACCAAGATACAAATGAATTACAATTAAAATTAATTAAAAAACTCTGTCATGCGCATAACAATTTATGTGTTGTTGGCGATGATGATCAAAGTATATATGGCTGGCGTGGTGCTCATATTAGGAATATTTTAGAGTTTGACAAAGATTTTATAAATGTCAAAATTATAAAATTACAAGAAAACTATCGCTCTCGTGAACCAATATTAAAAATTGCTAATGCTTTAATTAGACATAACAGATCAAGATTAGGCAAAGAGTTGATTTCAACAAGAGGTAGTGGTAAAGAGGTAGATTTACTATATTTTAATGACGAAAATGAAGAAACGAAAAAAATTACTAAAGAGATATCAAAATTAATTGATAAAGGTGCTGTCCCAAAAGAAATAGTTGTTCTTTACCGTGTCAATGCACTTAGCCGGGCATTAGAAGATGGTTTAAATCGTGCTAACATTGCCTACAAATTAGTTGGTGGTCTAAAATTTTACGACCGTGCAGAGATTAAAGATATAGTATCTTATTTAAGAGTAATTACAAATACTAGTGATGATTTTTCATTTAAACGAATTGTAAACAAACCAAAGCGTGGCATAGGCAAAGCGACTATACAAAAAATAGAGTTAGCTGCTTTTGAGAGAAATATATCTATTTTTGATTATATTAATCAAACAGATATTAAAACACTTGAGTTGTTGGTCAAGAAAAAAAACACACAAACTCTTAAAAATTTTATAAATGACATAAAAGACGCTATTTTGATTGCAAAAGAATCCACATATCACTTTATAGATTTTTTAGAAGAGCGGTTTAAAATTAAAGATATTTATAGTGTTTTGCCAGATGGTCAAGAAAAGATATTAAATTTAGATGAATTTTATGGAATGTTTCGCGAGTATCTAAAAGAGCGCCCAGAAGTAACTTTAGACGAATTTTTAAATGATATTGCCCTACAAAGCGATCAAGATGAGATAGAGGGCGATAGTATATATATTATGAGTATTCATGCGTCAAAAGGATTAGAGTTTGAACATGTTTTCATTATCGGACTTGAAGAGGGTTTTTTACCACTTGTTGGTGATGGAAATGATTTAGAAGAGGAGCGGAGACTGGGCTATGTTGCCTTTACGAGGGCAAAAGAAACATTAACTCTTTCTTGTACTAGAAGCAGATTTTATAAAGGCAGAAGAAGTGAACTTGATAAAAGCAGATTTTTAAGTGAAATTGGTTTATGCAAAGGATCTTTGCTGATTGAAAAAAACACAGCCTTTAAAAAAGGCGATTTAATTCGTCATAAAATTTTTGGGGCAGGACGAGTTATTGGTATCAGCAATGCTGGTAAAAGTTTAAAATTAAATATTAATTTTGGCGGTAATCATAGAGAGATTTTATCCTCATTTGTAGAGAAATTATGAACAGATTATTTGTAGCAAAAAAACCAATTAACATTAGCTCAAATCATTTTTTATCATCTTTAAAAAGAAGATATAACCAAAAAAAGGCTGGTTTTACTGGAACTCTTGATCCATTTGCTAGTGGTGTTTTAGTCGTTGGTTTTGGAGTGCATACAAAACTTTTTAGATTTTTAAAAAAAACTCCAAAAAAATATCAAGCAACTTTATGGCTAGGTGCAAGTTCTAAAAGCTTAGATAATGAAAATATAACAAATATTACAACAGTTGATGAGATTAATCAAGTACTCATAAAAAATGCCGTTGATGAGTTACAAACGACTCTAACATACCGTCCTCCGATTTTTAGCGCTAAAAATATTAATGGACAAAGAGCATATCAACTAGCAAGAGATAATCAAGAAATAAAGCTTAAAAAAATAACATCAACTATATATGAAACAAAGTTTATTGCATACTGTCACCCATTTATTACATTTGAAGCAACTGTTAGCGAAGGAACATATATTCGTTCATTAGCTCAGATATTAGCTCAAAAACTAGGTGTTAAAAATGCCGTTTTATCTTCTTTAATGAGACTTAGTGAAGGAAAATTTATTTATGAACATGAAAAAGCATTAGATATCAAAAAATACCTAGCAATTACATTAAATAAATATCTTGGAGAAACAGAAAATATATTTTATGGACGAGCCTTAAAAATAAAAGATTTAAAAATAAAAGATGATGGTTATTATTGGATAGATAATAATGATACAATTACAATTATAAAAATTACTAACTCACAAATTAAATATGAATTAAACAAGGTTGCGCTATGCTAGTTTTATCTCGGAAAATAGATGAATCGATCATCATAAATGATGATATCGAAATTAAAATCCTCTCAATAGATAAAGGTGTTGTTAAATTAGGCATCCAAGCACCAAAGAGTATATCTATTTTAAGAAAAGAGTTGATCTTAGCTATTAAAGATTTCAATCAATCAGCTTCAATCCAACATGTGAAGGAATCTATTTTACAAGATTTTTATACAAAATTATCAAAAAAATGAAAATTTACAAAGCATATGCAAAAGTAAATATTTTTTTAAAAATAACTGGTAAACGTCAAAAGTATCATGAAATTCTCTCTCGCTTTATGAAAATTCCCGTGCTATATGATGAACTTTCATTTGTTAAAAAACAAAGTGATAATTTTGAAATACAAGGTAACTTCACATGTAAAACTGAAGATAATATCATATATAAAGCCTATGAAGCGTTACAAAAAGCAACTAAATCTAATGCACTTGAAAAATTATTAAATACATATGCTATTTGTGTTAAAAAAAATATACCTTCGTTTGCTGGTCTAGGTGGCGGTAGTAGTGATGGTGCAACGTTTTTAAAAATGTGTAATGAAGTATTACATTTGGGGTTAAGTTTAAAACAATTAGCAGATATTGGTTTAAAAATTGGAGCCGACGTACCTTTTTTCATATATGATTACAATAGTGCTAACGTAAGCGGAATAGGCGAAATTGTACAAGAGTTTGATGAAGAGACTTTACCTCTTAATGTCATAACGCCAAAAATACAGATTTCAACACCAAAAGTTTACAAACAATACAGCCAAAAATTTTATGCTCCAATCAATAATCAACTAATAAAAAAATTTTATAAAACTAAATCTATTGATATTTTACAAAATATGGATACAGCAACAGCAAATGATCTTTTTGCTCCTGCTTTATTTTTATACCCTGACTTAAAAAAATGGCATAAACATAATTACTTTTTTAGTGGAAGTGGTAGTAGTTTTTTTGTTTTAGTCTAATGGGCATCTCTAAAAACCCTGAGAATATTAAGATTTTAATATTTAAAAATTCCATTAGTTGCAATATATCTATTTTTCTTTTGATTTTCAAAAATAATTTTCATACTTATCTTGCTTTCATCAACTCTATTATTTCTAGTATGATTTAAATGAAATAAGTTGGCACAATATTTACAAGATTTCATCTTACATCCAGAGGCTATAAATCTCCACTCCAAATCTGTATCATCTCTTATGGTAGAATAGGGCAAATCTTCATCAAAACCATTAATATTAAATATATCATCTCTATAACATGAAAAATTTGATCCGAGTATATGTAGATTTTTACTAAATTTATTTACTATTTTATAAAACACACCATTTGGTTTTAATCTTAGACCTTGTTCATAATGTCTAGAATTATCATTTTTAATGTGTCTATAATTTTTTAAATAATTTTTTTCAATATCATATGAATTTATTTTATGCTCTCGTAATTTCTTTGAGAGTTTATCGCCAAGATTAACTCTACGACCACATAAGATACTCTTTTTTTCACTCAACAATACATGAGATTCGATAAAAGTAGAATATGCAATGGTATCCCCATCTATAAATATAATATATTCTGATTTAATTATAGCCAAGGCTTTGTTTAAAATAATTGCCTTTTTATTTCCTATATCTTCATGACATATATGTTTGATTTTAAATGTAGCTTTATAATTTTTTAAAAAATGTTTAACTTCAATAGAATTATCATCTTCGGCAACAATAACATCAAACTTATTATATGTTTGAATTTTTAATGAGTTTAATATAAGCTCCAGCGCATTTATATCTTTATATGTTGGAATTAAAATCGTAGTAAACATTTCGCGTATCTCCCATATTTTGTTAGTTAAAATCGATATTTTAGAAGTGCCCTTAACTCTTTTTGTGAAGATAAAAAATAGATTTTTTTTATTAATAAATTATTTAGCTTATAAACAATAATATTATTTTGCTTTTTAATAAATTTATTATTTTTATAAATTAACAAAATTGAATATTTTAATTTTTTAATTTTCGGAAGAATAAAAAATTTTGCAAATATTGATGGTATTTGCGATAAATTGATACAAAAAAGAGCATGATGTTTGGCTAAAAAATCATTTTTTTTTGATTTTAAAAAATGATTTATCATAAGCGAAGCATGCTTACTAGAACTGATTATTATATAATTTATCTTACTATTTATCTGTATTTTTTGATCAAATTGATTAAATAGATAAAAAGGAGTTATAACATTGCCTACATGTAAACTTATTGCAAATAGATGAGTTATAATTACACTACAAAAAAATATTTTTTTTATCATTTTTATATTGTAACTAAAAAGGAGTTAAAATGGGTAAAATACTAGCTAAAAATAAAAAAGCTTTTCATGACTATCATATAGAAGAAAAACTAGAAGCTGGCATTGTTTTACAAGGTAGTGAAATAAAAGCTATTCGTGTTGGACGTGTTAATTTAAAAGATAGCTTTATTCGCTTTGTTAAAAATGAAGCTTTTTTATTCAATGCTTACATTGGACGACTTGAAACAACACATTATTATTATACACATGAAGAAAGGGGCAGTAGAAAATTACTTTTACACAAAAAGGAGTTGTTAAAACTACAAGCTGCGGTAAATCGTGACGGGTATACCATAATAGCTCTACAACTATATTTTAATTACAAAAATTTTGTTAAAGTACAAATAGCTGTTGCAAAAGGTAAAAATCTTTATGATAAACGACATGACCTAAAAGAAAAAGATATAAAAAGAGATATAGCCAGAGCTCTAAAAGAGTTTTGACTAGAGAGATTATTTTCTTCTAAGCTCTTTAATACGAGCTTTTTTACCAGCTAAATCACGTAAATAAAATAGTTTAGCACGACGAACTTTACCACGACGCATTACTTGAATGCTTTCTATAATATCTGAATATAATGGGAAAATTCTCTCGATGCCAACACCGTTTGCGCCAATTTTACGCACCATAACAGTACGTCCTGTACTCTCGCCACGTATTGCGATACAAACACCCTCATAATTTTGAATACGAGACTTCTCACCCTCTTGGATAACTATCGCTAAACGTAGCGTATCACCTGCACGAAATTTTGGAATACTTTTTTTAGCAATTTGTGCTTTTTCAAAATTTTCTATATATCTATTTCTCATTCTTGTTCCTTGATAGATTTAATCTTTTAATTCAATATACTTATCTGGGCGAAAAAATGATGTTTTACATTTCGCTAAAGCAAATTTTAGTGAGCGAATTTTACTATGATTACCCTTTAAAAATGCTGATGGAACACCTTTTTTCTCATAAATTTGTGGCTTTGTGAATGATGGTGCTTCAAGTAGATTATTTTCAAAGCTCTCAACCTCTAAAGAGAGGTTGTTGCCAAGCACTCCATTAATATTTCTAGCAATCGCATCACACATAACAAGCGACGGCAACTCTCCACCCGTTAATATATAATCACCAATACTAAAAACTTCATCAGCAAACTCTTCGATTACACGTTCATCAATGCCTTCATAACGTCCACTAACAAAAACAATATGCTCTTTGTCTGCCAAACGTTTTGCATCATTTTGAATAAATCTTTTAGCAACCGGTGTTGTTATGATAATATATGTTTTTTCATTTTTATTTTTAATATATCTTAATGTTTCAAATAAAGGCTGTGCATTCATAAGCATGCCAGCACCACCACTAAAAGCAGTATCGTCAACCTTATGATGCTTAGACAAACTAAAATCTCTTGGATTTATATAATTTATTTTAAGTAAATTGTTCTTAATCGCACGTGCTAAAATAGAATCTTGAAAATATCCGTCAACAAGATTTGGAAAAATTGTTACAAAGGTGAATTTCATTAAGAAGCTTCTAAAATTTCAAATCCACCATATACCTCTATCGTTTGATTTTTGATATCGACTGACGAGATAAATTTTTCTATATAAGGTATTAAAAAAGATTTTGCAAAATTATCATGCACCAACTCTTTATCTGTTTTAATGATTAGATAATCGATGTCGCCAATTCGCTCAATATTTTCAATTTTACCTAAATGTTGATTATTTTCAATGACCATAGAACCAATAATATCAAAATAAAAAAATTGATTATCATTTAATTTACAAGATTCTCTTGTTTTCTTTTTTGTAACATATAGCTTTTTATTTGTAAATTGCTTAGCATCTTCTAAAGATTTCACGCCAACTAATTTGACTAACGAATTTTTTATAATTTCTATGGTTATTGTTTGGTCATTATCTAAAAAAAAAGTTGCCTTATCGACAAATTGTTCTAAAAAATCAGAATGAACATGAAGCTTCATAAAACCTCTTAGCCCAACACTTTTACCCAATGTTGCCACATGTAATAATTCTATAGTGCTAGATGGATTCGACATTAATACGGTAACTTTTTCCATCTTTTGCTTTACAGCCAGAGATAACAGTTTTAATGGTACCAATCATCTTGCCTTGTTTACCAATCAATTTACCTACATCTTCTTGATTAGCATACACCACAATATCTATAACATCACCATTATTATTTGATATAACTTTAACATCTTTTGGATAAGTTACAATTAATTTTGCATATTGAGCGATGAAATCAGTAACCATGATTACTTTCCAGTAATTTTTTTGACTCTACCACTCATCTTAGCACCAACACTAAGCCAATAATCTAATCTTTCTTCATTATATTTTAATGTTTTATCTTCAGTCATTGGATCATAATATCCAATTAACTCTATCCAACCACCATCTCTACGTTTACGTGAATCTGTCACTGCAATACGATAAAACGGTTTTTTATTACGACCCATACGAGTTAAACGAACAACTGTTGCCATGAATTTTCCTTTTATACAGTTTTAACTGTTAATTTATTTTTAAAGCTATCAAAGAGTATTATTTGCCTAAACTCTTTAAATTTTGCATAAATGCAAAGCTATATATTCAAATAAATATATAGCTTTGCATTTATATCACTATCTATCTCGGTATTGTTCTTGCTTGATTTTGTTGTGACATTAAATTTTGCAAATTTTGCATACCTTGTTTCGTAGAAAATTTCTTTGCCATTTTACCTGCATTTTTAAACTGTTTTATAATCTTATTTACTTCTATTTGAGAAAGTCCACAACCAGATGCTATTCTTAATTTTCTAGAATTATTTAAAAGATTAGGATTTTCTCTCTCTTTTTTTGTCATCGAAGATACCATAGCTTGCATATGTTTTAACTCTTTTGAATTTTCTAAGTCAAAATCTTTAAGTGCTTGAGACATATTTCCCATACCAGGGAGCATACCCAAAATAGACTTCATGCTACCCATTTTTTTGATACTTTCCATCTGTTGTAAAAAATCATTAAAATTAAACTTACCTTTTTGAATTTTTTTGGCAATTATTTTAGCTTTTTTATCATCAATAATATCAGCCGTTTTTTCAGCAAGACCTTCAATATCACCTAATCCCATCAAACGATTAACGATACGCTCAGGTAAAAAGACCTCTAAGTCTTGCATCTTCTCGCCATTACCAATAAATCGTAATGGCACTTGAACTTGAGAAGATAGTCCAAGAGCAACACCACCCTTGCTGTCTCCATCATATTTACTAAGTATCACACCATCTATGCCGATTTGTTCTTTAAAACTAAGTGCAGTTCTGACTGCATCTTGTCCTGTCAAAGAATCAGCAACGTAGAAAATCTCATCAGCTTTAGTAACTCTTTTAATATCGCTTAACTCTTGCATCAACTTTTCATCAATTGCTAATCGTCCAGCTGTATCGATTAAAACAACATCATATAGATGGTTTTGTGCGAAAGATAGTGCTTTTTTGACAACATTAACTGGATTTTTTACCGCTTCATCTTCAAAAAGGTCAATCTCAATTGCGGAAGTTATCTGTCTTAACTGTTCAACAGCAGCCAAACGCTGTAAATCTGCAGCAACTACTAGAACTTTTTTTTGTTTATTTTTTAAATATAGTGCTAACTTACCAGTGGTTGTAGTCTTTCCAGAACCTTGCAAACCTGTCATTAAAATTATAGTAGGTGGATGTGATGCAAATACGAAACCTTTGTTGCCATCTACTTCTAAAAGATCGTACAAAGTAGTCTTTAGTGCATCTAAAAACTGCTCTTTCCCAATTCCTTTTTCTTTGGTCTTTTTCTCAACTACTTCAATGAGGTTTTTAACAACTTTATGGTGAACATCAGCTTTTAATAAAGCCTTTTTAAGTTCACCTGTTGCTTTTATAAGAGATTTTTCATCATCATAAAAACGAAGTTTTTTTACGGCATTTGTAAATGAACTTGTTAATGTGTCAAACATCTCTTCCTCCTTGATTAAAGTTTCGCATTATATCAAAAAAATACTTTACTTTACTTTATTTTATGGCTCAAAATGTTTAAAGATTGTTGGCTCTTGTGCTTCAAAAGATAGACCAAGTAATTTTACTTTCTTTGCATGTAACATCACTCTCGTAAATTTTTTTCCACCATATTGTTCATCACCTATTATGGATAAACCTTCGCTTTTTAAATGGGCTCTTATCTGATGCGTTCTGCCACTATGAATGATACATTTTAATTTTGTTTTTTTACCACTAATCATCTCAACAAACACTTCTGTTCGTGCTGGCTTACCATAAACATCAACTTTTGAAAATGCTTTATTTCCTTTTTTTAGTGTTAAAATCGGCTTATCTATATCAAGATTTTCAACCATAATTGTATCTATCCATGTGACATATTCCTTATATACCCTATCTCTTTTAAACTCTTGGATTGCTTTTTGTCTAAATTCTTCATTTTTAACAAGCATTAAAACTCCGCTTGTTTGTCTATCTAATCGATGCAATAATGTTGTACCTTTAAATTGTCTCTGAATTTCATCAGAATTAACAAAAGCTGGTTTATCAACAACTAAAATATCATTATTTTCAAAAATAACATTAACTTTTTCTATCTTTTGAATTCTAAAGTTTGTTTTTGTATTAATATCTGCTCTAGCAATCATTAATTTTTTATTACCAGCATACACCAGACCTCTATCAATCAAAGATTTTGCCTCTTTATTTGATATATTTTCTTGTAGAGCCAAAACTTTATATGCTTTATCTTTTTCCATCTATTTTTCCCTGAATATATTTTATCACTGAATCTATATTTATTTCCTGCGTTATATTTGAATTTGGTAGCTCTTTGCTTTTAATAAGTGCTTCATATATCTCGTAGGCTTCTACATATTGGACATGTTCAACATTTTTAAAAAGCTCTTGTTGATTTGCAAAATACTTTCCTGTAATGATTTTGCATCCAAAATGTGCTGGCTCTAATGGATTATGTCCGCCAATACCTTTAAGAAATGAGCCTCCTAAAATTGCAATATTACTAATGTTGTAGATATTATTTAATTCACCCATTATGTCAACTAAGATAATATCTGCATTAAAGGAGGCATCTTTACTTAAACGCTTTACATGTAGATGATTTTTAGTAGCAAATCTTTTTAGTATCTCATAAACCACATTAAATCTTTCAGGATGTCTCGGAACTACTATTAATTTTGCTTTATTAGTTTTTAAATATTTTTCATAATTTTGTAAAATCGACTCTTCTTCTGTATCATGCGTACTTGCAGCCACAATCACAGGTACTTGTTGCTTCGGGTATTGAATTGTCACTGTAATTTCTTGAGCTAACTTGATATTTCCTATAACTTCTATATTTTTTGCTCCAAGTGTTTGAAATCTATAAGCGTCTATTTCACTTTGACAATATATCTTATCAATAAAAAAAAAGATTCTGCTATAAAACCATCTCATTTTTATATATTTTTTTACACTTTTTTTAGAAATTCGTGCATTTAAAAGAATGATTTTACCGCCTTTTGCATAAAAAGATGCAAATAACATGTACCAAAATTCTGCTTCTATAACCACTAATATCTTTTGCCTTGTTATCCAAAATGGTAAAAAAATCTCAAATGGCAGATATCTAGTTTGTAGATGATATCTGTTTGCCACATCATACCCTGTGTGGGTCATAGTTGTTATTTTAATATCTTCATTGGTTAATCTGTCTATCAAAGGCTTTAGTGCCATTACTTCACCAAACGAGCAAGCATGAAGCCAAACTCCATCTTTTTTAGTAAATCTTTTATTGTTAAATAAAAAAAAACGCGCTAAAACAGAATCTTTATATTTTTGTTTAAATGAAAGAATAACTAAAAGTGGCAATGCCACAAGATAGGCAAGCATGCTTAAAATATAATATAGAATATTAAATGGCTTCAAAGCCTGAACTTTAATTTTCTTCTGGCATATATACAATTCTACCACAATGTGGGCAAAGCGTTATCTCATCACCTTTAATTACATCAGCATAAACTTTATCGTTAATTAACATATAACAGCCCATGCAAGCTTGATTTCTTACTTCAACAGCAGTTGTATTTTTCGCCCAACGACGAATTTTTTGATAAAAAATCAAACCTTTTTGATTCATGTTTGTTACTAATTTTTCTTTTTTATCAAAAACATTTTGACGTTCTTTATTAATGATTTCTATTTTTTTATCAACATCTTTTTTAATATCTTGTAATTTTTCTTCAGATTCTTGTGCTAGGATCAATAGTTCATTAGTTTTAGACTGTTTTACAGAGATTAGTTTATCTAAACGAGCAATTTCATCATTTGCAAAATTAATCTGCTCTTTTGCTATCTCCTCTTCAAGTTGTAATGATTTCATTTCGCGTTCTGTTTTAATACTAGAAGATTTTTTATGATTTTCATCTAGTTTATTCGATAATTCACCTAAATGAAGCTCATTTTTATTTTTTTTCAGCTGATTGAACTGAATCTCTTCTTTTAATTCGCCAACTTCTTTGTCTATATTGTTTTTAATAGCTAACGCAGCTTCATATTGATAATTTATCTCTTCAATTCGAGGTTCAAAAGCATCTATCTCTTTATCAACTTTTGATAGATCAATCAACTGTTTTAAATGCTCATTCATTTAATTCCTTATATTGTGTGTAGCGAATAAATCCATATATATAAAAGGATTTTGTGATTGTGAAATTATAACCATTAATTCTAAATTTTTCAAATGATTTGATAAAATTTTTGCAAAATACTGCTCACTTTCATAATGTCCTATATCAATTAAACCTAATTTTATACTTTTTGCTTTCATCGCGTCATGATATTTGATATCTCCTGTTAATAAACAGTCTGCTTGAATTGAGCCTATCAGCGAAGCTCCTGAACCAGTTACAAGGGCTACTGTCCGTATTTTTTTCTCTGTTTTAACACATGTTATTTGCTTAAATCCAAAAGACTTTGATACTTTTTTTGCGAGAGTATCAAAATCTTCATTCGTTTTCATATAAATTACAAATCCTTCTTGTTTAACAATTTTTAGTTTTAAAATCTTCGTTGCTACATATTCATTTAGATGAGTTTTGTCGAAGTTAGTGTGCATAGCAATATTAGCAATATTTTTCTTTATCATCTGCTTAATTAAACGTGCTGGATATTTATTAAATTGTAGCTGTTTTAGACCACTAAAAATAATAGGATGATGTGTTATTAGTAGGGAATTTTTATCCATCTGCTGTATTAATTTTTCATCAACATCAATGCTTAAATATATTTTTTGAACCTCATCTTCTAAATCTCCTATCAATAATCCTGAATTGTCCCACTCTTCTTGTAATGAAAATGCAGAAATTTTATCTAAAATATTATATATATCAATTATCTTCAAGTTTTAACCTTATATTTTCAATCTCTTCTTTAGCCTCTTTAAAGTCTGGATCAAGTTTTAATGCTTTTTCATACATTTTTAATGCCTCGTTGTACTCTTGCGTATCACATAACAAATTACCATAATTATAATATGTTATTTTATAAGTATCGTCTATATTTACCGACTTTTGGAGTGCCTCTTTTGCATTATCAAACTGTTTTAATTCCTTATAAACAGAAGCGATTTGATTATATAAAAGATTATCATCTTTTTGTACATGCAAAGCTTTTTGTAAATATATTAACGCTTGTTCTTGGTTTTTTTCTTGTGCAAAAAGGTAACCTAGTTTGCTTAAAATTTCTGAGTTATTTGGTTTTTTTTCATCAGCTTCTAACAATAATGCCAAAGCACGTTTTAAATCATTTTGAGTAAATGCTGTATCAGCTTTTTGCACAAGCTCTTGCCAAGAAAATGGTGAAAAACTATCTTTATTACCTACTTCATTATGCATAACATCATCTTCAAGTGTTTGCACATGTTCATATACTTTATACGCAAAAAATGCAGCCAATAAAAGCATAATAACTTGAAAAATAGACATTTTTATTCCTTGATTTTTTTTATAATAGGTGCTTATCTTTTGAAAGGATACCATAATCTTAAATTATGTGGCAAAAATTTTTTAATTTTCTATTGCATAATTTGGGATAATGTAATAATAGTGTATAATCTCTCATTGATGTTACGTATTAAGTAAGAGACCATAAAAAAACTATGTTTTTAGAGGTGTTTTAAAGTCAGTTTCTGATAAAAAAATATAGGAGTAACTCTTTTAAAGTTGCCCGATGAAGAGGTTATTTCATGATAAGAAATTTAAAAAATCCAAAGCTATATATAAACCGCGAGCTTTCTTGGTTGCAGTTTAATACACGTGTTTTAAAACAAGCACAAAACAAGCATCTGCCACTCCTTGAGAGACTAAAATTTTTAGCTATTTATGGAACAAATTTAGATGAATTTTATATGATTCGCGTTGCTGGTTTAAAAAAATTATTTAATGCAGGCGTTATCGTCTCTGGTGCGGACAGATTAACACCTTTGCAACAATTAATAGATATAAGAAAATATCTACATCAAGAACAACAAGTTATTGAGCACTGTGTATTGGAAATCTTTAAAGATTTAAGTGCACATGGAATATTATTAAAAAATTATAAAGATTTAAATAGAACTGAAAAAAATAAAATCCATAAAGAATTTTTTGCCAATATCTACCCTGTAATCATTCCGATTGCTGTTGATGCCACACATCCATTTCCACACCTAAACAATCTAAGTTTTGGGATAATTGTAAAACTCTCAGATAAAGACGATATAAGCATAAAAAGATATGGAATTGTCCGTGTTCCTAGAATTTTATCGAGATTTATTCAAATAGATGAAGGTATCTATGTGCCCGTAGAGGATATAGTTTGTGAATATATAGAGGATATTTTTCCAGGATATGAGCTTGTTAAAAGTGTCTCTTTTAGGGTAACAAGAAATGCAGATATTGAGATTGAAGAAGAGGAGGCTGATGATTTTCTTGAAATTTTAGAAGAGGGCTTAAAACTTCGCAGAAAGGGCGAAATAGTGAGATTGGAGTTAGGCATAAATGTAGATGAAGAGATTATTGATTTTTTTAACAGTCATACAAATGTTTTTAAAAATGATATTTATAAATTTCATACCTTTTTAAACTTATCTTCCTTATGGCAAATTGTAGGAAATAAAAATTTTGCACATCTATTAAACACTTCATTTACCCCAAAACTTCTACCTCCGTTTAATAACAGTGAAAATATTTACACTATTTTAGATACTCAAGATATCACTCTTTATCATCCATATGAAAGTTTTGAACCTGTTATGCAACTTATTCAAACAGCAGTAAAAGACCCTGATGTAGTAACAATCAAGATGACTCTTTATCGTGCTGGTGCAAAATCACCAATTGTTACATCACTAATGAATGCTGCAGAATCAGGTAAGCAAGTAACAGTTATGGTTGAGTTAAAAGCAAGATTTGATGAAGAAAATAATCTTATCTGGGCAAAAGCACTTGAACAAGCTGGTGCGCATGTTATATATGGAATATTTGGATTTAAAGTACATGCAAAGGTTGCTCTCATCACAAGAAGAGTAAATGGAAAATTAAAACAATACGCTCATTTAGGTACAGGCAATTATAACCCCACAACTGCTAAAATATACACCGACATGAGCTATATGACGAGCAAGGACAACATAACAAATGATTTAACAAGATTTTTTCATTTTCTAACTGGTTTTAGTAAAAAAGGTAAGTTAGAAAAATTATATATGTCACCTAGTCAGATAAAACCAAAACTGCTCTCTTTAATTCATAACGAAACAAGAAAGGGTAAGAATGGGCGTATTATCGCTAAAATGAACTCTTTAGTTGATGAAGATATTATCCGTGCATTATATAAAGCAAGTCAAGCTCATGTAAAAATAGATCTAATTGTACGTGGAATTTGTTGTTTAAAGCCTAGTATTACTGGAGTGAGCGAAAACATCACAGTTATCTCAATTGTTGGAAAATATCTAGAACATGCGAGAATTTTTTATTTTAAAAATGCACTAACGCCTATGTTTATCTCAAGTGCTGATTGGATGCCTAGAAATCTCATTAGACGCATTGAATTATTAACTGCTATTGAAGATAAAGAATCAGCAGATAAATTACTACAAATCTTACAGCTTCAATGTTCTGACAATGTTTTATCTTATAAACTTTTAGATGATGGCAATTATCAAAAAGTCGCAACAGATTCATCAAAAATTATTGAAAGTCAAAAAATCATGGAAAATCATGTAAATCGTGTATATAAATCTATTAAAAAAGAACCGGTGAGCTATGTACAAAAACTAGCTAATAGACTTTTTAAGGAATAAAATATGATATATAATTTTAAAAATATTAAACCGATAATTGGCAAAAATACATGGATAGCAAATTCGGCTGATGTAATTGGTGAAGTTCAAATCGGTGAGGATTGCTCCATTTGGTTTGGTACTGTTATAAGAGCTGATGTTAATTTCATCAAAATTGGCAACAAAACAAGTGTTCAAGATTTAAGCATGGTACATGTAACGCATTACAAAAAAGCAGATAAAAGTGATGGATATCCAACTGTTATCGGAGATGATGTAACCATAGGTCATAAGGTTATGCTCCATGGCTGCACAATTGAAAATGCCTGTTTAATTGGCATGAGTGCTACGATACTAGATGGTGCGGTAATTGGTAAAGAATCAATAGTAGGGGCTGGGAGTTTAGTGACTAAAAATAAAATATTTCCACCAAGATCGCTCATTATGGGCTCTCCCGCTAAGGTTATTAGACAATTAACTAATGAAGAGGTGAGCGAACTATATGCCTCAGCAAAAAGGTATATAAGTTTTAAAAATGATTATGTGATTTAAGGCATGCTTTATCTACACCCATTAATTTTAGTCGATATTATAGGTATCTTTGCTTTTGCCATTAGTGGATTTTTAGTTGGCGCGAGACACAAACTAGATATCTTAGGACTCATTATAACCTCTTCACTAACTGCTTTGGGGGGTGGGATTATACGTGATACTCTTTTGCTTACAACTCCATTTGCTTTTAAGACACTTTATCCAGCCCTTGCATTAATCATGGTCTTAATCTTTTCGTTTTCTATGAAATTATATAAGATTAATGATTTTGAACAAAAATGGATATTTATCATCAGCGATACCATCGGTTTAGTAGCTTTTAGCATAACTGGGGCACTTTTAGCTATCAAGGCAAATTATAATTTTTTTGGTGTAATTATGCTCAGCTTTATAACAGCAGTTGGTGGTGGAGTTATGAGAGATATTTTAGTAAACCAAGTACCAGCAGTTTTAAAAAGTGATTTTTATGGCTCCGTTGCTGTTATTGTTGCAATATTTTTATTACTTTTGCATGCAATACATTATCTTAATTCTACAACAATTTTTATTGTTGCAATTTTTGCCATTACCATGCGTTTAATAGCGTACAAACAGCATTGGCATCTACCAAAACTACGCTAGGTTCTATAATCGGCATTTATTTTTATATACTCATGACCCAAATCACAACCATATCCAGTAAACTCTCCATCAGCAATCCCCAAATCACAATGAATAGTAAATTCATTTAGTTTCATAACTTTTGAGGCTTTTTTTTCATTTTTTGTATCAAAATATGACTTACCTTTACTATAAACACATACGTCATTAAATGAGATACTTAAAAATTCCTCTTTGCATGTAACATCACTTGCACCAACTGTAGAAGCGATACGTCCCCAATTGGGGTCTTCTCCGAAAAGTGCTGTTTTAATAAGCAAAGAGTTACTTAATTTTTTGGCAACTTTTTTGGCTTCTGCACTATTTTTTGCACCTGTTATATGATATGTCACAAGTTTAGTAGCACCCTCAGCATCTTTTAAAATCTCTAGTGCAAGGTGTCGCATAACCTTATATATCACGTCTTTAAAAGCATCTTTTTGATAGGCTCCACTCAGTTTATTAGATAATAATAAAATAGTATCATTAGTGGAGGTATCTCCGTCAACGCTTATAGCATTAAAAGTTACATCTGTTAATTCATCTAAAATCTCTTGCATCTCATTTTGCTCAACATCAGCATCAGTGGTAATAAAACAAAGCATGGTAGCCATGGCTGGGTCTATCATGCCGGCCCCTTTTGCCATGCCCCAAACGCTAAAACTTGTCTTATTGTTTAATACAACTTTATAACAAACTCTTTTAGAACATGTATCAGTTGTCATAATTGCTTTACTAGCATTTTTTGGCTCTTTATTTGCCAAATTAAACTCTTTTGTAGCTTTAATAATTTTTTGTTTTGGCAATGGTACACCAATGACACCAGTTGAACTCATAATAGGATTGATTAGATTATTAAAAGGTAAAGCCTCTAATATCTCATTGATGTCTTGCACACCATTTTTACCAGTCATAGCATTTGCATTTTTTGAGTTAATTAATACAAAATTAGTTTTAAAACGACCTTTATTTTTAAAGTGTAAAATTGGTGCTGCTATCATCTTATTTGTAGTAAACAACGAAGCTATATCACACTCTTTTTGGCTATAAATAAAGGCTAAATCAAGTTTATCTTTTGCTTTTAAGCCAGCATATACACCATCCATATAAAATCCGCTCGGCAAAAAGCTTTTATCATTTTTTTTAATAATTTTATACATAATATAATTCCTTATAATCGTGTAAATTTAAGATAAAAAATATTATTTTTATCTTAAGAACACCTCTAAAATTTAAAGTAATTATTTTAAGAATTTTTCTTAAGCGTACGAAGTGCTTTAGCAGAAATTTTTATTTTTTTCGTAGTGCCGTCTTCTAAAGTGATGCGAACTACTCTTAAGTTTGGTAAAAACCTACGCTTAGTTCTATTTTTAGCATGTGAAACATTATTTCCACTCATTGGACCTTTACCACTAATAGCACATCTTCTTGCCATAATTAGGCTCCTTGTTACAAAATTTAAGTTGCGAATTGTAACTAAAGTAAGCAAAAGTATAACTTAAATTAGCCATCTATCCAGCCGCCGCCCAATAATTTATCATCTTCATCATAAAAGACTGCAGCTTGACCTTGTGCGATTCCAAATGCTGGGTCTTTTAAAATAACTTCTGCGGTAGCATTAATATTGTTGATTTTAACATGACATTTAATGGCAATCGTTTTGTATCTTAATTTTACCAATGCATCAAACTCTACACGCTCATCAAACATATTAATATCTCTTAATTTTACCTCATAACAACTAAGATCTTCACGTTTACCAACAACTATTTGATTGAATTTTGGATTAATTTTTAGTACAAAATGAGGCTCATGTGCTCCATTAACCGTAAAACCCTTACGTTGACCGATTGTATAATGCATGTATCCCTTATGTTTGCCTATGATGTTTGCATCTGTATCTAAAACATCTCCCTCATTATCTACTTCAAGATAATCTCTTAATGTATCTGTATAATTTGTTTCAACAAAACATATCTCACTAGATTCTGCTTGAGATGCAAAACTCTCCAAACCTTTAATACTGGCTGCTAGACGTTTTATATCATTTTTTTTACACTTGCCCATTGGAAAAAGCAATCTTGGTACAATTGATTTATCTATAAAAAATAAAAAATAGCTCTGGTCTTTACTATCATCTTTTGCTTTTATAAGATATTTATCATCATGTTGAATGTAATGACCTGTTGCTAGGTATTTAGCTCCAACTTTATCAGCAAATTTTATCATCTCGCCAAACTTTATATTTTTATTACACAAAACACATGGATTTGGAGTTTTGCCATCTTTATATGTATCAACAAACGGATCAAAAACTTTTTCTTTAAAGATATCTTCAATATCTAATATATTAAGTTTAACACCGATAAAATCTGCTGCTTTTTGAGCTCGCACCTGATGAATTTCATGATATCCAGGCTTTGAGTGTAATCTCATATATACGCCTTCGACTTCATAGCCTTCCTCTTTTAACATTAGTGCAGAGATGGTAGAATCAACGCCACCACTCATGCCAACTAATACTTTGTTACTATTCATGTGTCCTTCTTTTATGATTTTAATCTATTTAATCTATCTACTTTACTGCCAATAGTTGTAATTTGGATACCAAAATTACCATCAACAATTACAACTTCACCTTGTGCTATTACATGATTATCTACTAAGATATCTAAAGGATCGTTTGCCAATTGATTTAATTCAATCACAGAACCTATATCCATATTTAAGACATCTTTTAAGAGCATCTTTTTTTTACCAATCCTCACTTTAAGTGGTAATTTTACATTCAAAATAAGTGAGATATTTTTCATCTCTTTGTTATCTAGAGGTTCTGTATGCATATCCAAATTATTATCTGCAGGTTCTGTAGAATTATTTATACTTTTATTAGTATTATCTAACTTAAAAAAATTATTTTCAAAAGTTTCATCTGCTATTAACATTAAAAGCGAATGAACTTTAGCAATTGAAAAATTATATACATGCATTTTGCTAAAATTATCAAGATTTACAACACCTTCATCATTTATAAATTCAACAGAATCTACTTTGAGCGTAACTACTGGCATCTCTTTTTGTGCTCCAAGACCAGTAGAAATCGAACCCACGATATTTGAGACAATCTCTTTTATGGCATCTAAATCATCATCATCCATATTATCGTCTTTACTGCTACCCTCTCCACCTAACATCAAATCACCTAGTGCAGTTGCTACATTTGGTGGAATTGCAATCAATAATTTTGCATCAATAGCACCACTAACAACAATATGTATTAATGAGATGGGTGGTAAGATATTTGAAACTATTGATAATGATTCTTCCTCTTTTGCTTCTAATGTTGGAGTATGCCCCGTTAAGCTTTCGATAGTTGCTACGACTTCTTTTTCAAATAGTGAAATAAAATTACTCATCTAGTTCCCTTTTTTCTTCATATTTATCATGTTGTATAATTTCTTTGGCATCAGTAATTTTTTCTTGTCTTTTTTGTTCAAAATTTTCTAAAGCACGTTTTACATCATCTTTTTCTGTATTTAAAATTTCTGTAATTTGAATAGATTTTCTAAATCTTTTTAATCCTATCTCACCTTTAAATCTATCTTTACCATCAACTGATAAAACAATAATATCATCAGCAGGATTATCTAATCGAATAACATCGCCAATAGATAAATCTAAGACGTCTTTTAAATTAAGCTCTACAAATCCTAAAATCGCCTCAACATTTACATGTGCACCACCTAATAAAACCTGCAACTCTTGATTTCTACTTTTTTTTGAATTTGTTTCATTTAACATCAAGTCTCTACTTGCTAATTTTGGTAAAAGTGGCTCTAGCGAAATAACTGGATAGCAAATATTCATCATGCCAGAACTATGTCCTATAATTATCTCCATAACAATCATAACAACAATCTCATTTTGTGCAACAATTTGGATAACATTTGGGCTTGATTCTTTGGATTCAATATTTGGAAAAAAATTAGTAACAGGACCCCAAGCTTCTCTTAATGTTGACATCATAACACGTAAAATTGTCTCAAATAAACTAAGTTCTATATCTGAAAATTCTCTAGTCGTTTCAAAAGGATCACCTTTGCCGCCAAGCAGTCTGTCAAGCATTGGAAATGCAATAGATGGATTAATTTCCAAAATTCCATTACCTTCAAGTGGTTTAAATGAAAAAACATTAAAACTAGTCGGATTAGGCAAAGACATCAAAAATTCACCATAAGTCATCTGATCTACAGAGTGGAGTTGAATCTCAACAATTGAGCGCATAATAGATGATATTTGTGATGACAAAGAGCGTGCCATTTTATCATGAATTCCGCGAAAGGCTCTTAACTGCTCTTTTGAAACACGATTTGGACGCTTAAAATCATATAATGTAATTTGACGCTGTGCAAATAACGTATCTTCTGGTACCTCTTCTATCTCTTCATCATTTTCATCAACAACGTCTAATAAGGCATCTATCTCTTCTTGTGATAGTATGTCTGCCATTTTATGCTCCGACGCTTAATTTTATTTGTTTAATTACAGATTTATGAATTTGTGAAATTCTAGATTCTGTGATTTTTAAAATATTACTAATCTCTTTTAAAGTTAGCTCTTCAAAATAATATAATTGTATTACCATCTGCTCACGCTTTACAAAAGTTCGTAGTATTTTTTGTATAATCTCGACTAGTTCTTCTTTTTCAATTATTGCCAACACTTCGCTCTGTCCCGCCTCTAGAAGTTGCTCTTCTAGAGGCATAACTGTATAAATATCAGATGCAATGCGTGCTTCATGTATTTTTTTAATATTTGTATCTGATATTAAATTACACAATTCTTCATCCGTTGGTTCTTTGTTATAAAGTAATAAGAATTCTTCAACAGCCATGTCTATTTGTTTAATTAATTTTCTATTTGCTCTGCTTACAATATCTAAAGATCTGAGATAATCAAGCATTGCACCATAAGTTCTTGTTTTAGCATATCCCCAAAATGAATCATTTTGATTTTTATCATATCTTCTTGCTAATTTAACAAGCTCTTCTGTACCTATTGCATATAAATCCATAAAATCAATAGAACTCGGTAGTCTCCCTTTTAACCTAAATGCCATGGCTTTTACGGCTGGAAGAAATTGAATTGCCAATTCATCTTTTGAATGTCTTATCTCTTCTTTATATGCACCGATCACCCAGTCTCCTTAATTGATGCGATATTAGTCGTATCAGCAGAAATGGCATCAATTTTTTGCTCTCGTTTATTTATTTCGCGTATAAATTTATCTAAGTCTAATTCTAAAATCTTCTTAGAAAAATGATTCATTTTACTACTTTGTGTTCTAAAATAAAACGACACAACAACATGAGCAAAAAGATAAAAAAATATTGTTATAAAAAAAATATCTATTAACAGCGCACCTGCATTATTTGAATTTAAAATTCCGAAGATAACTCCTATGAAAAAACCTTGTACTGTAAAAAATGCAACAATATTAGATCCAAACATAAAAACAACCCCTTTTTAAATTAAAAATGCTGCATTAAGCGCTTTAAAAGCCCTGTTAGACCACTTTCAGTAGAAGAAACTAGCATATTTCGTTCCAAGTTTTGCGAAAGTTTTCTAGCTATTTCAGATAGTTCTAATGTTGGTTGTGATTTTGGATATGTTGCAGCTACTAACTCTCTTCTTTTAACTGAAGTAATAATTTTACTATTTATATTAATTTTACCAAGAAGTTGCAAATTTAAATCTTTCCTTATATTTGTTAAAGCAACTTTTTGGATTTTATTAAAGATTAAACTTGCTTCTTTTTGATTTTGTACCTGATTCATAATCACAAAAATATCATCTCTTATAGAAGCAATTATCTTAATAGTAGCGTACGCATCTGTAATAGCCG
Organism: uncultured Campylobacterales bacterium; assembly: GCA_964474335.1. GTDB lineage: Bacteria > Campylobacterota > Campylobacteria > Campylobacterales > Sulfurimonadaceae > Hydrocurvibacter. The sequence goes on along the minus strand of CAYYRS010000014.1, from coordinate 8,105 downwards.
CTGGATCTGGCACAGTCACAACAACTGCGTCATCTGCTGCATTTACAAACATTTTAATATGTTCACCTATTCCTGCTCCTGTATCAATTATCATAACATCTAATTTATTTAAAACTTCTGCTTCTTGCATAAATCTTGTAAAAAGTGATTTATCTAAATATTTTAATATTTCATCACCACTATCGCCTGGAATTAAAATTAAATTTCTTGTAATTGGGATTAAAATATCTGATACCGTAGCCTCACCTTTCATTACATGTAAAATACTTTTTTTTATCTTAACGTTAAACATTACATCTAAATTGGCAAGTCCGATATCTGCATCAAAAATACCAACATTCAAACCACTTTGCGAGAGAATATAGGCTATATTTGCACTTATTGTACTTTTTCCTACGCCACCTTTTCCGCTTGTAATGGCGATAAAACGTGTTTTTTTAGAACTTGATTGTGCCTGCTCTTGTATTAATTTTTCAAGTTTATTTGCTTGATGTTGCATTACAATTCACCCGATTTAAATCCATGCAATAAGCAATCTACTAAAAAATCGCTATTTGCAACAACCAAATCTTCTGGTACTTCTTGACCTGTAGAAAAATAACTTATTGGTTTTTTAGTCTTATACACTAAAGAAAATATATTACCAAAGCCTTTTGTTTCATCCAATTTTGTAAACATTAAAGTATCTATATTTAGGGATTCAAAATTATTATATGTTATAACTAAGTCTTCATACTTTATAGAACTAGGCAAAACTAGCACTACATCTATACTGTTTTGTGTTGTATTTGAATTCAAACATTCGTAAATCTTTTTAATCTTTTGCTTATCATATGGGCTAGAACCCATAGTGTCAATTAAAATATAATCACAATATCTAAGAGAGTTTAGTGCTAAAGAAAATTCTGGTGGATCAACAACTGTTTCAATTGCTAATTTCATCATTCTAGCATATTGCATAAGCTGTTCAACCGCACCAATACGATATGTATCAAGTACAATCAAACCGACTTTATATTTTTTGTTTAAAAGATAAGAGTATCTAGCTGCTAATTTTGCAATAGATGTTGTTTTGCCTGCACCTGTTGGACCAACAAGCATAATTATTTTTTTCTTATCAATTTGTAATTGATTTTCCAAGCGTACTGGTATCATTTTTCTAAGTAAAGATTTAAAATATCTCTTAACAGTTTGCGAATTTTCCCGCATTTTTAAAGGCATATGCTCTAAACTAAGGTTCATCATCTCATTTAGATATTGTGTATCCATTCCACTATCTAATGCTAATTTATAAATTTCAGCAAATTCAGCTGGAATAGTTGGCATCATAGAGGTTGATTTTTCATCCCAAAACATATTTTGGATTAGTTTAACCTTATCACTAAGTTGCGATATTTCATATTTTATATCTTTTAAAGTATCATTATTTTGGTTATATGTGTCTTTAATTATTTCAGTTTGCTCATTATTTTGTGTTGTATCGGCGATTTGTGAAATCTGTCTTGCTGCTTGTGAAATATTATATAATACATCTTTGCTTTCTTTAGTAATTGGCTTTTGTCTAGCTAATGGTTTTGTTTTTACCAATTTTTCATCAATACCTACAACTATTTCGTATAAAGGTTTTTTTCCTAAAGATTTTTTTTGGAGTTCTCTTGTTTCTATTAACATAGCATCTTCACCAACAGACATTTGTGCTTTTTTCAGCGCTTCACTAGGGCTGCTTCCACTAAAAGTTAAAATTTTCATCTATACAAACTCATAAGTGGAATTAAGACACTTTGTCTGTTTTTCCAATGTGGATGTGGAATAATTAAGTTAGGCTTGTTTATAACTCTATTATCAAAAAATAAAATATCCAAATCTAGTGTCCTTGGTGCATTTTTAAAGCTTCTTTTTCGTGAAAAATATTTCTCAACTCTCATCAAATATTGTAAAAATACTACAGGAGGCATTGAAGTAGCTAAAATCATAACAGAATTATAAAAATAATTTTGGTTAGTGTACCCAAATGGCGGATTTTTTACTACACTTCCAGTTTTAACAATATGCACTCTAATATCCCTTTTTAATTTAAAAAATAGATGATTAAATCTCCTACAAACATCTAAAATATTTCCTCCTATGCCAATAGTAGTATAATATCTATGCCTACTATGTTTATTGCTTTTATAAGGATAATAAATAGATTTTATAATAGTTAAATTATTATCCAAATAATGTTTAATAGGCATTAAATTTTATTTTTCTACTTCTTTATTTTCTGTTTTCATAGCTTCAATTTCGCTAAATAGTTGCAACATTCCAATCATAGCTAAGTGATATCCAAATGGTCCAAAGCCTATAAGCGTAGAAGCACATACTGGTGCGATTAAACTTTTTTGTCTGAACTCTTCACGACGATAAGAGTTTGAAATGTGAACCTCTATCGTTGGGATAGAAACAGCCGCAATTGCGTCGCGAATTGCGATGGATGTATGAGTGTATGCTGCTGGATTAATGATAATGCCATCAACTTCTCCATAACATTCTTGTATCTTGTCAACAATTTCACCCTCAAGATTAGTTTGAAAAAATTCTATCTCCAAATTATTTTGAGAAGCCACCTCTTTCATCTGTGCATGTATTTGCTCTAATTTCATAGTTCCATAAATGTGCTGTTCGCGTGTTCCTAACATGTTTAAATTAGGACCTTGTATGACTGTAATTTTCATTTTCTACCTTTAATTTAATATTTAACACAAATTATGCAATAGAGATTTCTAAAATTTTGCTATGCTTGTGCCTCATGTGCAATGATAGCGAAAGTTTTTCATTTTCTATTGTAGAATTTGAGTTTAAGTTCTAATTTTATCAAAATTAAGCATAATATAGTTTAAAATTTCCTAAGAGTACCTTTTAAAATCGTATATATACCAAAAGTTCACTAAAAAGATACCTATAAAAAGATAAAATATGAAGATTATAGTTCCAACTTATATATACACAGAGGATGGCTTATTGCAAAACTTGTCCATTGCCTTTGATAAAACCATAAAAAAAATTGCTCCTACAAAAGAGTTAATAGACGAATTTGTTGATGCAAAAATAATACAACTACAAGATAATTCTTTAATTATGCCAGGGCTTATTAATGCACATGTTCATTTAGAATTTAGTGCAAATAAACAAACATTAAAATATGGTGATTTCGTAAGTTGGCTAAATAGCGTTATCCAAAATCGTGATTATCTTATAAATAGTTGTCATGCAAAATGTATGCGAAAAGCAATTTCAATGATGCTTGATTCTGGTATTACCTCTTTTGGTGCTGTAAGTTCTTATGGCTTAGATTTACAAGTAGCCTCACAAGCGCCACAAAATGTTGTTTTCTTTAATGAAATAATAGGCTCACAGGCACAAATGGCAGATGCTTTGTTTCTAGATTTTCAACAACGTTTAGAAGCATCAAAAAAGATAGTAAGAGAAAATTTTTATCCTGCTATTGCAATTCATTCTCCCTATTCTGTTCATCCAATTCTTGTTAAAAAAGCAGTACAAATTGCTAAAGAAAACAGTTTTCAACTAAGTGCACATTTTTTAGAAAGTACTGCAGAAAAGGAGTGGCTAAAAAATGCAAGTGGCGAATTTAAGCCTTTTTTTAAAAACCTATTACAACAAGATTCTCCCATCACTACCATTGATGAGTTTTTATCATATTTTGATAATATTGATACTTTAATGACACATGTAACAAAAGCAACCGCAAAAGAATTAAGAAAACTAGCCACGCATAAACACACGATTGTACATTGTCCAATCTCTAATAGACTTTTAGGTAATGGTGCTATTAATATAGATGATTTGCAAAATAATAATCTCAGATGGATATGTGCAACCGATGGATTAAGTTCAAACTACACACTAAATCTTTTTGAAGAGCTTAAAATTGCACTTTTTATGCATCACGACCAAGAGCTGTTACCATTAGCAAAAAAACTAATAAGAGGCATTACTAAAGATGCAGCAGACGCTTTAAAATTAAATAGTGGTGAGATAAAGCAGGATAAAAATGCAGATATGTTAGTTATTGACCTTACATGTAAGCCAAATGAGCAATTACCTCTGCATTTGATATTACATGGGTATAATATCTCACAAATATATATTAATGGAAAATTAATTCAAAAGGAACAATTATGGAAGGATTAAAAATACTTTTCTTACCAATTACCGCTACCATCTCATTTATACAAAATAATTTTAAAGCTATGATATTTTTATTGATAGTTTTTCTTTTATTTTTACCTAAATTTAATCATCATATGCAACGTTATAATCTTGAGACTATCTCTTTAGTGGGTCCTATTAAAAATTCAACCATTGTCAAGCAAATAGATAGCGCTAGAATTAATAAACACGTAAAAGGTGTACTTTTTATTGTAAATTCTCCTGGTGGTGCAGTTGCTCCATCTATTGAAATTTCTTATGCTATTAAAAGATTAAGGCAAGTAAAACCTGTAATAGCATATGCTAGTGGTATTATGGCGAGTGGCAGTTATTTAAGTAGTATTTGGGCTAATAAAATTATCGCAAATCCTGGTAGTATTATTGGTAGCATTGGTGTCATCATGGAGGGATATAATTTAAGTGGTATTATGGAAAAGTTAGGTATTAAAAGACAGGTCATTGATGCTGGAAAATATAAGCAAATAGGCACAATATATAGAAAATGGAAGCCAGATGAAAAAGCAGAACTCAATAAAGTTATCCAAGCTACTTATTTCATGTTCATAAAAGATGTAGCAGATGCAAGACACTTAAAAGTAAGTAACTCCTTAAAATTTGCTAATGCACAAATTTTCACAGCCGCTCAAGCAAAAAAAGTTGGACTAATAGACAGTGTAGGAGTTTTATATAATGCTAAACAAAAATTAATAAAACTGGCAAATATAAAGCATCCTAGATGGAAAAAACCAAGTAAAATATCAAGTTTTTTTCAAAAATTTGTTGCACAAACTTCTATAATGCTTTATTCTCTTTTTCCTCAAATTACACTCAAGTAATACTAATCCCCACTAATAAGGTGAAATTAAACAAGTATATTGCATGATAAGTACCTATCCAAAAATAAAACCAATTAACAGCGATAAGTAAAAGATACAGATGCAAGGCAGATTTTTGCAGGACTAGCCGTAGCTAATTCAAAAAAATCTAACGAAGTCAGATGTGTCTTTTGCTTATTGCCCAAAGGGAGCTTTAAAATGATAATTATTACTGCGTTAAAAACTCTTGAAGCTACCAGTAGCTCCTGCGAATTTTTGCCTTCTACTAGTTATCATTTTAAAGCTCTGTTAATTGATTTTATTTTTGGATAGGTACTTAGCTTGAGAGGTTTTTATATCTTTAGTATCAACATCTTGGGTAGTGTCAAGTTCCACTAAAATAGATTTTCCTGTTTTAGCAATAAGGTTTTTGTTTTGAAGTTGTTTGTTTATAGAGTGGAAGAGTTTATCATAGAGCTTTGCTTTTAGAAGTGAATTTCTAAATCTACAGATGGTAGATTCATCAAGAATACTCTCTTCTAAGCTTAATCCTACAAAGCGTATAAAGAGTAAGTTTACATAAAGGGCATCTTGTGTTGCTTGATCGGAGAGGTTATAATATTTGAAGCAGTAATATTCTAAACATCAAGACATTATCATAAGCAGGTTGTGATGTGACGGCTAAAAAGTGCTTTAGAGCCCTTTAAATAGGGTTTTATTGGGTTTTTACTGTGCAGTGGTCTCATGATATGGCGGTGAAAACAAGTAAAGCGTTTGCGTAGCAACAAAAACAACACTGTTTTTTTTGAGAAGCAAGAGGCTTTCACCCACTTTTAAGCGTGTGCCATATCAGATACTCATACTATCATAAGTTTTTTATAGTACTATATCGATAAAACTAATTAATAAGAATGAAATTATGAATGTATTATCGCAACTGAGTATTTTTGATATATTGGACTTGATACCAGACCCTATTGTTATAGTTGACACATTGGGTAATATAGAATTTTCAAACCCTTTTTTTGCAAACTTATTAGGTTTTACCACACATGAACTCTATCATCAAAATATTATTAACTATCTTGTAGATGATTCTATTTTTAATGAATGTTTGATTCAATTACAAAACTCCGGTATCTGTGATAATCAGACCACTATTTTTATTACTAAAGATAAGCAACATATTACAACTACAAAAAATGTTAGGTTATTACATGCAAACAACAAAGAACTTATGCTTGTTAGCCTAAAAGATATAAGTAACTTTCAACATATAACCCAAAAATTGCAAAATAACAATATTGAACTAGAGCAAAAATCTAAACGATTAAATACAATAATAAACGAGCGTGAAGAGGAACTAACACACCAACAGATTCAATTAGATAAGATTATAAATCTAGTAGATGAAATTATTTGGTACATAGATGATAAAACCATGAAAATTAAATATGTTTCAAATGCCATAGAAAAGATATTTTTACAAAAAAAAGATAATTTTTTAAACAACTCTTCTTTATGGATGGATATGATTTATGATGAAGATAAACCAAAAGTAATGGATTTTTTCGAAAATAAACAAAATGGCACAACGGCAATTATTGATTTTAGAATTAAAAGAAAAGATAATTCTACTAGATGGCTTTCAAGTACTATCACACATCATCCCTTCTTAAAATTTTTTATAGGCGTAACAAGAGATATAACTGATCAAAAGAAATATCAAGAACAGATAAAATTTATGGCATATCATGATAGTTTGACTGGTCTTCCAAATAGAGCTTATTTAACAGATACGATTGAATTATTAATTAAAAAATCAAAAACAGTACAACAAGATTTTGCTATTTTATTTTTAGATTTGGATAATTTTAAATATATTAACGATTCTATGGGTCATGATGTTGGTGATAAAGTTCTAATTAGGATAAGTAATAAATTAACTCAAATTATTAAAAATAAAGCAACATGTATAAGATTTGGTGGAGATGAATTTATTATTGTAATTAACAATACTAAAAATAAAAAAAATCTCAATGTAATAATCAAAACAATAATAGAAAAAATTAGTCAACCATTCATAATAAAAGGGCGAGAGTTTTTTATCTCTTGTTCAATTGGTATCTCTTTGTATCCAAAAGATGCGCTCACATCTACTAAATTAATAACAGCAGCAGATACTGCCATGTACAAAGCGAAACTATCTGGTAAGAATAGACATACTTTTTATGATCAAAGTATGGATCAAGATATGTACAAATTTTTTAAAATAGAAAATACTATCAAAGATGCTTTACTCAATAATTATTTTTCTTTATATTTTCAACCAATTATTTGTGCTCAAACATCAAGCTTATGTGGTTTTGAGGCATTGATTAGATTAAATCATCCTAAATTTGGTGTTTTATCTCCTGAAGTTTTTATACCAATTGCAGAAGCTAGTGGTGATATTATAAAAATTACTAATTTTGTTATCACAAAAGCTTGTCTTTTTGCCAAAGAAATAAATCTGTTAAGCAGAAAAAAAATAATAATTTCAATTAATATCTCAGCTAAACAGTTTAAAGAGAAAAATTTTGCAAAAAATTTTTTGAAATATATTAAATCAAATAACTTTTCTGCAAATCTCATAAAAATAGAAATAGTAGAATCTGCCATTATAGAAAATATTGAATCAGCCATAAAAGAGCTACAACTTTTAAGAAATGCAGGAATACAAATATCTTTAGATGATTTTGGAACCGGATATTCATCATTTTCATATCTTGCAAAACTACCAATTGATACAATTAAAATAGATAAATCTTTTGTTATAGACATGCCAGACAATGAAGACAACCAGCACATCATCAATGCTATAACATCATTAGCTCATAATTTAAATAAAGATGTTGTGGCAGAGGGTGTAGAAACAACAAAACATATTAAATTTCTTAAGCATGCTAATATAGATATGTTTCAGGGATTTTATTTTAGTAAAGCAGTGAGTCGTGAAGAGATATTAGATGGCTTTGAGAATTATAAACAGATGTTTAATTTAATTTAGAAGTGCTTATTAAATGAATCTCTAAGGAGATT
>CAYYRS010000013.1:0-58995 GCA_964474335.1 uncultured Campylobacterales bacterium | reverse complement strand
AATAGGGCGCTTAGCTCAGCTGGTAGAGCGCTACCCTTACAAGGTAGATGTCACAAGTTCGAGTCTTGTAGTGCCCACCATTTATCAAAATTTATATCTTTTTTTAAGCGGTGGTAGTTCAGTTGGTTAGAATACCTGCCTGTCACGCAGGGGGTCGCGAGTTCGAGTCTCGTCCACCGCGCCATCATTATTTTTATTCTGGTCAGGTACTTATAAATATTTTTATTTTATTTAGGGTTTTGTTATGTTAAAATCTACGCCAAGGGGTGTGCTATGCGAGATTTTATTTACGTAGGAATTGGAGCAAGTGCTGGCGGATTGCATGCTTTAGAAATATTGATACAATATTTACCTAAAAATGTTGGATATACTTACATAATTGCACAACATTTAGATCCCAAAAAACAAAGCGATTTATCACACATATTAGCGCAAAATTCACCTTTGCCTGTTTCTAATGTAGATAAAAACTGTAATTTCCTACCAAATCATATCTACGTTATACCATCTTCATATAATCTTGTATATACATCAAGTCGTTTAATGCTTAAAAAAATTTCAAGCAATTCTCACAAGCCAGTTCCATCCGTTAATGAACTTTTTAATGCATTGGCTTTTTATAAACGAGAAAATGCAGTTGCAATTGTTTTAACGGGATTAGGTTATGATGGTTCAGATGGAGCGATAAAAATAAAAGAACTTGGAGGTATTACAATAGCGCAATCTCCTAGTGAAGCTGAGCATCCAAGTATGCCTAAAAATGCAATTGATACAGGTGCAATAAGCTATATATTGAGGTTAAAAGAGATAGCAGAGCATCTTTTTTCAATCATCACTATGCAACATAATATTAAAGGAAAATCATCTCCTTCAGCTTTAAAAAAAATTAGTCACCTTTTGTATGAAAAAGAAAATATAGATATTTATAAATACAAGATAGACATGATTATGCGTCGTATAACAAAACGAATCACAATGCTACATTTTAATAATATAGATTATTATTTAAATTATATTATGGAGCATAAAGAAGAGATTTTTTTATTATATAAAGAGATACTCATACATGTAACATCATTTTTTAGAGATAAAGAGATGTTTATTGCATTAAAAAACAATTTACATGATTATTTACGCAATAAACCAAATAATTATAATGTAAGAATTTGGTCTATTGGATGTTCTAGTGGAGAAGAGCCTTACTCTTTAGCAATTTTAATAGACTTAATAGCTCTTGAGCTTAATAAAACATTTAAAGTACATATTTTTGCTACTGATATTGATGATATAGCTCTTAAGCGGGCAAGAGATGGTATATATTCACAAGAAGATGTAATAAATATAGATAAATTATGGCTTAAAAATTATTTTATAAAGAAACAAGAGTTTTATAAAATCAAACCTTTTATACGTGAGCAGGTAATTTTTACTCATCACAATATTTTAAGTGATCCTCCTTTTATAGACCAAGATATGATAAGTTGTAGGAACCTTCTTATCTATTTTAATATTAATACTCAAAGAGAAATTTTCTCTCTTTGCTATAGTTCATTAAAAAGAGATGGCAGATTATTTTTAGGTTTATCAGAGGCTATTGCTATAAATATGAAACATTTTATCGAAGTTGATTCAAAAGCAAAAATTTATAAAAAACAGTTATCATTAAATCCACCAAAAATTTCTACACGTTATTTTACTAAAAAAATTGAACAAAATAAAGAGATGAAATTTACAAAAGCTAAAAAAGATAATTTAAAAAATATTGAAAAGATAGTATCGCATGAAATATTTAATTTTTTTGCTCCAAATTTTATTATAATAGACCAGAATTATTTTATAGTTTATAAAAAAGGTAATTTGCCATTTATTAAAATGCCTGACGGTCTTGTTTCGCTTAATATTTTAGATAATATGCATAAAGATATCCGCTATGATTTAGAGAAGCTGTTAGTGAAAGTTTTTTCGTCTAAAACCGTAAGTGAAACAAAGTTTATAGAGATAAAACTAAACGAATCAGTAACAATTTTAGTAAAGATTATTGCTTTTTTATTTTATACAAAAGATAATGATATATCTGTTATCTTATATTTTCAACAGATAAATTTTCAAGATATTGAGTTTTTTGTAAAAGATTCAATATTACGCGATAGCTCTCTTTTGGATAAAAGTTTATTAGTGCAATTACAACGTGCAAAAGATGAATATCAAACTTTATCTGAACGGTCAATTTTACATAAAGAAAATATGCAGTTGTTAAATGAAGAGTTGCAAAGTTCAAATGAAGAGCTACAAAGCTCAACTGAGGAGATGGAGACATCAAATGAAGAGTTAAAAACATCAAATGAGCAACTCCAAAATTTAAATGATAAATTAGCTATCTCTTTATCTCAAATTAGTCAATTACAAAATAAACTATCTTTAATATTAAATTCAACACGCGACGGAATTCTTGGAATAGACATGAAAGGTAACGCTACATTTATAAATACGGCTGCAACTAAACTGCTCGGATTTACACAAAAAGAGCTACTTGGTAAAAATGCTCATAAACTTTGGCATCATACTAAAGCTGATGGAACACCTTATCTACCTAAAGAATGTGTACAGTATATCGCATTAAAGCAAGGTGTACCGCATATAGGCGAGGATCTTTATTGGAGAAGAGACGGAAGCTCTTTTGAGGTATCAGTAATTCAAACACCTATCATCGAAAATGATAAAACAATTGGTGCTGTTATTGCATTTCATGATATAACTGAGCAAAATAGATTAACAAAGCTTGCTAATCGTGAGCATCAATTAGCTACTCTTGTTATGAATATTGATAAAAGCATAAGTATGACACTGGATTTAAATGGTAATATTGATATGATAAGTGTTCAAGGAGCAAAACTTTTAAAAGCCAAACAAAGCCAGTTAATAGGCAAAAACTTTTTTGATAATTTTTTATCACATGATGTTGCACAAAAAGTTATAAAAGTTTTTAAAGATGTTATATCTGGTGTGGCACCAGTAGTTTCTCATTATAAAAATGCCCTCATAGATACAAAAAAACAAGAACATATTATAGCTTGGACAAATAGCATTTTAAGAGATACAAATAATAATATAAAAGGCTTAATAACTTCTGGTGTGGATATAACACAAGAGGAGTTTTTATCAAAACAGCTTTACATGCAAGAGCATATCTATAAAATGACGTTTGAGCAGATAAATATAGGTATTGTCCACATTGGCTTAGATACGGTACTGATAGATTCAAATCCTTATGTATCAATACTTTTGGGCTATACTCAAAGTGAATTAAAACAACTCTCAACTGCTGATGTAACATTTACTGATGATTTTGATAAGGAGATAGATTTAATATCGCAACTAATAGATAACAAACGACAAGAGTATCGTATAGAGAAAAGATTTGTAACAAAAAGCGGTAAAATTATCTGGGCTGAGGTGACAGGTATACTCATAAAAGATAAAAATGATAAACCTTTGTATATTTTAAAAACTCTTCAAGATATATCAGAAAAAAAAATTCTTATGTTGCAACTACAAGCTGAACAATTAATGTTAAAAGATATTATAGAATTTATGCCAATTCCTGTTATGATTTACAATGAAGATGGTAAGATAATATTAGTAAATCAAGAGTTTTCAAATTTAACAGAATATGATGTTAAGAGTTTCTCTACAGTTAAAGAATTAGCTTCGCATTTTTGCCCATCAAAAGAACGAGAGAAAAGATCACTAGAATTTTATCTTAGTGCTTTTAAAACATATAAACTTCAATCACATGAGCGAACCACAACAACAAAGTCAGGTAAGCAAAAAAATGTAATATCTAGCGCTATACAACTTCGTAATCATTATGAAAATAATAAAAAGTTAGCTATTTTTACGGTACTTGATATAACTGATATGCGAAATAATGAAGAGATTATGATATCACAATCCAGGCAGGCTGCTATGGGTGATATGCTCTCTATGATAGCACATCAATGGAGACAGCCTTTGGGCGTTATAGCGATGTCGGCAAATAACATACATGCAATGCTAGATTTACAGCAAAACATTAAGCCTAAGACTTTACAAAGCTTTATTAGTATAATAGATGAGCAAACACAATATCTTTCACATACGGTGGATGATTTTCGAGATTTTTTTAAACCAGATAAAGAAAAAGAAGAAGTGACAATTACGACTATTTTAAATAAATTAAACTCTTTAGTTGCCAAAGCTTTAGAAACTCATAATATTTTACTTAAATTACCAAAAGATGGAAATATTAAAATTAAAACATATCAAAATCAACTGATTCAAGTATTGTTAAATATAGTAAATAATGCAAAAGATGCTATTAAAGACAATAATTTAAACAATAAACTCATTAAAATTACAATTAAAGAGCATCAAGGTACAATTATTTTATCTATTTGTGATAATGGTGGCGGTATAGATAAATCTGTTATGGATAATCTTGCACAGCCATATGTTACAACAAAGGGTAAAAACGGTACCGGACTTGGCTTATATATGTCAAAAATAATTGTTACAAAACATTTAGATGGCGAGCTAAATTGGTATAATGTTGAAGATGGTGCCTGTTTTGATATAATATTAAATAAAGAAAATTAGATGGAATTTATAAAAAAATTAAAAAATCTTGGAAAAAATATTTCTATTTTATATGTTGAAGATGATAGCGCAACAAGACAAAGTGTTGTAACCTATCTTGAGATAATTTTTGGATTTGTTGGAGTTGCTTCAGACGGTATTACTGGGTTAAACGAGTATAAAAAAAGAACTTATGATATAGTTATGTCAGATATTTTAATGCCAAATATGAATGGTTTGGAGATGGCAAAAGAGATTAAAAAAAATAATCCAAAACAAGAAATACTCTTTATAACTGCTTTTTCTGAAACTAAATATCTTATGGAAGCAATCTATTTAAATGCTAGCGGATATATAATTAAACCAATTAATTATGATATGTTAAATGAATCTTTATATAAAGTTGTTCAAAAAATATATATTTTTCATAAGCAAAAAAAATATAAAAAAAATCTTGAGCTGATGGTTAAAAAAAGAACTGATGAAAATATTATATTAGAGAGAGAAAAAATTACTAATTATGAACATACCTTGGTATCACTTGTGGAGTTAGTTGAAAAAAGAGACACTTACACGGGTGGACATTCATTAAGGGTGGCTAAGTATTGTAAACTTATAGCACAAAAAATGGGATATCATGAAAAAGATTGTGATTTGCTTTACAGAGCTGGGGTTTTGCATGATATTGGAAAAATCGAAACACCAGATGCTGTCTTACTAAAACCTGGTAAACTTGATAAATTAGAATATAGTCTTATCAAGCAGCACGTGACAACAGGAGAAGATTTATTATCTAAGATTCCTATGTATAAGGAGCTATCAAAAATTATGGGTTCACATCATGAAAGATATGATGGAGGAGGGTATCCTAGAGGTTTAAAAAAAGATGAAATCCCAGAACTTTCGCGAGTTATGATAATCGCAGATGCTTTTGATGCTATGACAACAAATCGAATTTATAAACCAGGAGTGAGTCGCGAAGATGCAATACAGCAGATACATAGTTTTAGTGGTACTCAATTTGATCCAAATGTTGTTAAATTTGCGGTTGATGTTTTCAAGAATATTAAAATAGATACAGCTATTTTTCAATTACCTTCAACCAAAATGGAAGAGAAACGTTTTGCTTTCTTTTTTGAAGATTCGCATGTAGGGTGTTTTAATCATACATATCTTGATTTAGTTTTAGTTCAAAACCGAATCAATAATAAAGAAAAATATCTAAGTGTTTTTTTTATTCATAATTTTGGGGCCTATAATTTAAAGTATAGTTGGGAGCAAGGAGATATTTTATTAAAAAATGTAGTGAAAATTTTAAAAGTTTATTATCCTTTGGCTCAAATTTTTAGACTTCATGGAGATGATTTTATAATTATTGATAATAAAAATAAAAAAATTGATTTAGCTATATTTGATAAATTGTTAGATGAATGTAATAATATTATTCAAATTCAAACAGTCTCTTTTAGTATTCATCATCAACAAATAAATTCACTAGCTATTTTAGAAGAATTGTTGAAAAATATATAAAATTTTATCCTATATTTTTAAATAAAGTTAGTTTTGTAACATCTAGTTTTTCTGCGTCAATGTTACAATAACTTCTAAAAATAAAAAGTTAATAGGAAACATAGCACATGTTAGAACTTACTCAAAAACAGGCAAAGCAGGTTGTTGTGCAGATGATAGATATTGCAGGAAAAATAATAATCATTAGTATCAAAGATGATAGTGATTGTCAAAGTTTTTACTATCTTTCTGCAAAAGCAAGAGTGTTTAAAAATATTGTAAAAAATAACATGCATATTTTTTACAAAGATAAAAAAAAGACAGATTTAGCAGTTCAAGTAGAAGGCATGTATCAAATTCTAGTTTTTATCTGTACAAAAAAACTTGAAGAGATTAGAAAATATCTTAGTAGGACAATGGTTTAGAAGTGCCCTTATTTAAACCATTTTTTCATTTTATCTATTACGCTATTTAAAACATTTTCATGTGGCTTTGATTCTACATCAAAACTGTTTTGAAGCTTTATAAGTAGCTCTATTTGCTCTGCTGTTAATTTTTTTGGATATTTTAAATTTATTTGTGCAAACAAACTACCCTTAGCATGACCATGTACATCATCAATTCCTTCATTAGCAAATCTAAATTGTTGTTTATCTTTTGTTCCAATATCTAATTTTAATTTTAATTCGCCTGTTAAAGATGGAATTGCTATTTCATCTCCAAGTATTGCTTGTGTAAAAAAGACAGGTATCTCTATAAAAATATCATTATCTTGCCTTATAAAATGTTTATCTGCAAGTACATTAAAGGTTACATATAAATCACCACGATTTCCTTTTTTACCAACATTACCTTTGTCTGATACTCGTAATCTATTGCCAGAGTCTATCCCTTTTGGTACATTTATTGTGATATCTTCTTTTATCTCTTCATAACCTTTGCCTCGACAACTACTACATTTACTAGCTGGTGCACTACCTATTCCATGACATCTAGGGCATGTTTGAGAAAAAGTCATAAAGCCTTGTCTTGTAAAAACCTGACCTTGTCCATCGCACTCAGGACATGTTGATAATTTACCATCCTTTGCACCTGTACCATGACAGCTGTCACATGCTTTTTTATAACTATATTTAAGTTTTTTATCACATCCAAATACAGCTTCATGAAAACTAATTGTCATCTCATAATTAATATCTAATGCGTAATTATCTATATCAGCGGGTGAACGTCTAGCCTGATTACCGCCCATTCCAAACATCTCTTCAAAAATAGAACCTAAATCCTCAAAACCACCCATTCCAGATGCTCTTGAAGAGCCACCCATTCCTTGAAGTCCTTCTTTTCCATATCTATCATAAACCGAACGTTTATTGTCATCACTTAAGACCTGATACGCTTCGTTACATAATTTAAATTTTTGTTCAGCTTCTGGATCACCTTGATTTTTATCTGGATGATATTTTTTGGCCATAGTCTTATATGCTTTTTTGATAGTTATTTTATCTGCATTTTGACTAACTTCTAAAATCTCATAATAACTTAAATTTTCCAAAATATTCTCCATATTTTTTTCGTGCAATTATACCTCAATTAATAGTTAATTTTGCTTAAATAAAGTCCATTAGGTGGAGCTGGTTTTATATTAAATTTTTTTTTACATGTAAGGCTATTTATCAAATCTTGTGTTGTAGCTTCTTGTGACGAAATTGCTAAAAGCATACCTACTATCATTCGAATTTGTGATCTTAAAAAACCATTAGCTTTAAAATATAATATTATCATATCTTTATATCTGTAGGCAAAGGTGGTTTGCATGATTTTTATTGTTGATTTTGTCGTATTTATATCTTTTGTAAAGTTTTTAAAATTATGTTGACCAATAAAATATTTGATATTTTTTCTAATACTCTCAAAATCTATATTTAAAGTATATGTTATTAAATCATAATCAAAGGGAGATATTTGTTCGCTCTCTTTTAAGATATACCTATAAACTCGATATTTAGCATCATATCTCGCATGAAAATTATCATGAACTATTTTTATCTCTTTAACATAAATTTCATTATTCAGTTTATAATTTAAAGATTTTTTTAGTTTATTGATATCTTGCCAATACGACGGTAAGTCTATATGTATTACTTGATTAGTCGCATGAACACCCCTGTCTGTTCTGCTAGATGCTTGTATTTTATTTGTAATATTTAAGTTTTTTAAAACAGCTTGAATTTGTCCATTAACTGTTTTTTTATCTATTTGAATTTGTGAGCCATAAAATTTTGCCCCATGATAAGAGATAGTTAATTTAGCACGCATACTAAAATCTTGCTACAATATGTTTTTTATAGATTAAATAAGTAGAAATTGTCCAAATTAGAATTACTACTGGTATGGTGTAATAGCTTATGATATTAATAAGTCCAATTATACTCCCATAATATATTAAAATAGATAAAAAGATGTATAAATAAACATTTGCTTTGTTGTGTCTAATGTTTAATATACCAATGCTTAGCATCATAAATAAACTCATAATAGGAAAAAGTGAGATTAGCACATCAGTTATCATCATATGTTTTTTGCTATTTGCTCTATTTTTACTTCTCCAATACGCAAGTGGCTTTAAATATTGTTGTAGGTGCGTATTCATCATGTTGTTTATTATCATAGTTTGAAAATTAATTTGTGAAAGTGTTTGTTTGGTATAGCTATATCCATGTCCATTATATAATTTTAATTTTAATATTGCATTTTTATTAATAACCTCTGCTTTTTTTGCTCCAATTAAGAGTTCATCTTTTTTTTCTTTATTAAATAAAAATACGTTTCCAAAGCTTCCATCTTTATTGTTTTTACCAATATATAATAACCAATGTCCAAATTTATTTCCAAATTCTGAAGCTTTTAAATTAAATTTCGCTTCACTTTTTTTATATGATATAAAATTACTTGAGAGGACTGTTGAGTGTGGAAAAAGTATAAGAAAATCAAAAAAAAGCAATAAGCCAAGTAATATTGCAGGAGTAAAAAAAATTTTTAAAATATCTTTCGGACTGACACCTAAAGAAAAAAGAACTATCATCTCATTTTCATTAGACAATTTAAACAGTGTAAGTACTGAAACTATGAAAAATGTAATTGGAAGTGTATAAAAAAGCATCTCAGGTAAAACAAAAATGTATAATTTAATCATATCGTATGCACTTAATTGAACAACTGCGGTATAAGTTGCAAGTTTTATCATAAATATCATAGATGCTATAATAAAAAGGGGTAAAAAGATTGATAAAAATAATTCTGAGAGATTATGTATAATATAATGTCGTAGTTTATGCATATAAACTTCTAAGGTATTGAGAAATTTCAGAACTAAAAAGATATGTAATTAAAGTTGCCAGAGTTAAAAACGGTATAAAAGGTATTTTTTGTTCCTCTGCTGAGCGTTTTATAAATGCCAACATCACAGGTAATGCTAAAATAGCAGATAAAAATATAGCAAAAAGTGTTAATTTAACTCCAAGAATGGCAGCCATAGTAGCTACTATTATAATATCTGCTTCGCCTAAAGCCTCAATAAATGGATATGTATCATAGTTTTTTATCCAAGATGTTTGATGTTTTTTAGCATTTTTATGGGCAAGTGCTGTTAAAATGTATGAAAGAGCAAATCTGAGTAGCGTAAATCCACCTGCGAAGAGTAGAGCGTTATAAAAGTTTAGAGTTATCATGTGTAAAGAATAGGTACTGACAATTGCTAAAGACAAAGCTAAAAGGTTTAGACTGTCTGGCACCATTTTATATCTTATATCAATTATAGATAATGCCAGCAGTATTAAAAATGTAAAAGCAATTAAAAATGAAGATATGCTAACACCAATTTTATACGTGATGGTAGTAAACAACACAGCACTTATTAACTCTACAAGTGGATATTGTGTGGATATTTTTGTTTTACAAAATGCACATTTTCCTCTTAAAAATATCCATGAAAATAAAGGAATATTATGCCAAGGTTTAAGTTGTGCGTTGCATGTAAAACAGTGCGAAGCTGGAAATATAATACTTTCATCTTTTGGAATTCTTAAAATAATAACATTTAAAAATGAACCAAATAGCGCACCAAATATAAATATAAATAGATATTCTATCAATTTAATCCTCCAAATCTACGTTCTCGTTTTGTAAATTTATCTAGTATTTTACTTAATTCATTTTGTGTAAAATCTGGCCATAAAATATCTGTAAAAAAAAGTTCAGCATAGCTTAATTGCCAAAGTAAAAAATTTGATATTCTTTGATCTCCACCAGTTCGTATCATTAAATCTACTTGATATTTACAATCAAGTGCATTTAACATCATTTCATCTGTTATATTTTTTTTCTCATGTTTTAGTGAATTTACAGCACGAAGTATCTCATCATGAGAACCATAATTTAATGCCAAGCTCTGAACAAGCCCATCACAATGTGCCGTCTCATGTTGTACTTTTTTAATTAAATTTTGTAAAGATTGCGAAAAAGCCCGTATATCACCAATTGGTTCAAATCTAATGTTGTTTTGTTTATAGATTTCAAGTTCGCTTTTTAAATATTTTTCTAAAAGTTTCATTAAAAATTTAACTTCAAAACGTGGACGCTTCCAATTTTCAGTTGAAAATGCATATAAAGTTAATCGTTCAATTTGATTGTGTGATGCACAAAATTTTGTTATGTCGCGTACAATTTTTGCACCATACTCATGCCCCTTTATTCTTTTTTTATTATGCTTTTGTGCCCAGCGACCATTACCATCCATTATAATTGCTACATGTAGAGTTTGATTCATGCGTTTATATCCAAAATAGAATCTTCTTTAAAATTATAAAGCGGTATTATATTATTTTGTATCGATATTATAATTTTATAATGAAGTTCTTGTAGATTTTTTTCTAAAAATAACTTTGTTATACTAAAAATAACTTTTAAATTAATTATAACCTTATCTTGCAATAAAAAAATAGTACCAGATATTGGACCAAGACTACTTAGTGCAGCATAAAAATTTATCTCATTTTTTTTGCTTTTTTTATTGTATCGTTTTTTCATTTGAAAAAAAGATAAAGTTTGTTGAAATTGCAATGGAATTGTTAAAACATTGTGTGTAAGCGATAATAAAAGATTTGAAATATATAAAAAGTCATGTTTTGAAGTTGTAGTTGGAAGATACTTTAAAAGAGTATCTTTAATATTTTGAAATGATTTGACATCTTTTAATATATCATATAACCCTTGTATATTAAAAGATATTGGTAAATTTTGTAACTCTTTTATAACTGCGGGATATTTTGTAAGTTTAAAAAGTACTGGTAATTCATCTGACTTCATCTGCATTTGTGCCCAATATCTACTATTTATATCCAGTTTTTCATTAGAGTTTGCTATCACTTCTTTTCCATTTAAGTTGATTAAATATTTATCATCTGATAACGATTTTAAGACATCAATGGTTAAGAGTTTAATAATTTGACGTACTTTATTTGGGGATAAAGAGGTTAATTTAACAATATTTACCAATTCATTAATAGAAAAATTCATAACTCTTTAGCACGATTTAAAATATTAAAAGATAATGATAGCTTATTTGTTTTTTGTAATAAAATAGAATTATCTTTTGTTATAAATTCTATCTCATTTTCATCACTTCCAAAACTATTGGAGTTTGTTACAATATTTAAACAAACAGCATCAACTTTTTTTTCATTGAGTAGATTTATAGCATTTTGTTTTGCTATTTTTTTATTTATCTCAGCCTTAAAGCCTATTACTTTAATACCATTTTTATCAATATTTTTTAAAATATCAATATTTTGTTTTAATTCTAATTGCCATGAAGTACCTAAAATCTCTTTTTTTAATTTTCCAATTTGAGCAAATGCAGGAATATAATCACTAATAGCTGCTGCCATAAAAAGATATGGTTTTTTTTGTATTAATTGTATTGTTTCATCACTTTTTAAAGAGGGCTTAGAGAGCTTTCCTTTTTTTGCAATTCTTATAGAATCTGTGATAAATTCTAACATTTCAGCAGATGATTGCACATTTATTTTATGCATAGAAGATGGCAAATTGGTGTCAAATTTTGTAGCTATCAAGTTTACATCAGCACCTCTGCAAAACAGTGCAACTCCAAGGGATGACGCCATTTTACCACTTGAAAAATTAGATATATATCTAATATCATCTATCTTTTCTATAGTTCCTCCGCCAGTTACAATTACTCGTCTATCTTGCCAAAAATTATCTTTTAACAACTCTCTTGCACTCTGCCAAAATATATCAAACGGTTCTGCCATGGCACCATCTCCAATAGTTTTACATGCAAGCTCTTTTGTTTGCGTGTTGATAACTTCATAATTTGCAATGGCTAACATCTTTAAATTTGCTTGTGTTATTGGATTGTTTAACATGTTTGTATTTGCTGAGGGAGCTATAATTTTTATTCTATCATAAGCTAAAACACACTCTAATAAAATATTATCAGCTATCGCATTAGCTAGTTTTGCAATTGTATTTGCAGTAGCTGGAGCGATTACGAACAAATCTGCCCATTTTGTAATTTGTATATGATTGTAATCATTAAACCAAGATTGATTTTTATCTTCAAGTACTTGATTTGACGAGAGAGCTTCAAATGTTAAAGGCATTATAAACTCTTTTGCTGATTTACTCATGACAACTCTAACGTCAGCTCCAGCTTTTATAAATAAACGTAGCAATTCAAGTGATTTATATATTGCAATCGAGCCACAAACGCCTAAAAGAATTTTTTTCCCTGCTAATAAATTGGACGAAATCTTCATGTTTAACCCTGCTATCTTATAAAAAATCTTGAAATTAAAGCGTTACGATATCTTATAACAACTCTATTTCTGTATTTTGTTAATTTAAAATTTGGTATATATTTGAAAAAACCATGTACAATCTCTACACCTTTATATCCAAGCGTTGTAATGTAAATATTAACATAAGGTAATTTAACATATCCACTCACCTCTTTGATAATATTATTATCTTTTAGTATTTTTAAATCCTTCACATGTAAGCGTGTTAGTTTTAATTTTTTAGCAATATCTACTTTACCTGTTAAAGCTATTCTGTCTAAGTCGTCTATGGGAGTATCTAAAGTAATCGCTCCAACATTTTGGTTTGCGATAATTTTAAAATATTTATGAATAATTTTTTTAACTCTTTTATTATATTCTCCATAAGGATACGCGTACATATCTGGAACATAGCCAATATGTTTTTTGAATAATTTTATAGCTCGTCTAGTGTCTTTGATAATTTGTTTATTTGTTAGCATTACAAGATGAGGATGAGCGTATGAGTGAACACCTAACTCTCCATATTTTTCACATTCACGAACTTGTTTCCAAGTCATATAGTCGCCAAAGTGCTCGTTCGTTGCCTGTGTATAAACAAAAAGTGTAAACGGAATATGATATTTTTTAAAGATTTTTAACCCATTTTTAAAAAAACTCTCAAAGGTATCATCAATAGTAAAAACTACAATTTTATTAAGATTTTTTTTCTCTTTCATCATTTTTACTAAAGTTGATAGCTTGATAGCTTTATAATGATGTTTGTTTATGTATGTAAAATACTTTACTAATTCTTTGGTTGACGTATCTGTGGACGGATATCTCATATCGTCAATACGGTGCATAACAAAGATATGGGCATCAGCAAATAAAAATAGTGGAATTAAAAGAGACAAAAATAATTTCATAACATGCAACTTTTTTATAGTCATTATATCTATATTTAAGTTAAATCACAATTACACAATGAGTAAATATGAGAAATTTTGATTCTAGCATCTTTTTTCTTTTTTCTTTATTTTTAAGCATAGATTAAAGTTTATAGGTTACAATTTCGCTACCAAATCACAATAGTTGATAAGGTCATTGTTTATCAATGCTTAACGTTTTATTGTTCACAACAACAAACTCACTTTTTAGAAGTCTTAAAGAGTACACATCGCGGAGTAGAGCAGTTCGGTAGCTCGTCGGGCTCATAACCCGAAGGTCACAGGTTCAAATCCTGTCTCCGCAACCAAACTTTAATTTTTATTGGGGTGTCGCCAAGCGGTAAGGCACTGGTTTTTGGTACCAGTATCGGGGGTTCGAATCCCTCCACCCCATCCATACTTCAATCTAAACTAATCCAAAAAAGTCTAAAACTCCCTAAAATACGAATTTTAATCTATTTTATTAATCTAATACAATCTTATATATGTTATAATAATTCCAACTTTTCAAGGGTATTTTTCGCATATACCCCTTTTGCTAAAATTAGATATGATGAAAAATTTGGATTCTTGAAACATTCATCACTGTCCGAATGAAACTGTCACATGTGTCCGAACAGAAGTGTCATAGGTATCTGATTTGCTCCGTTTTTTGCAGCCATCCTTCATTTGAAATTATTTATGGTCTCTTACTTACTATGCTCATAAAAAGATTTTTTACAATCTCATCTTTTGTTTCTTCCTTCTGAGAAATATTAGAGTTTTTAGAGGCGTCCTTAATATCGTTTTAAGCTAATAATACGTAGAATTCATTTGACTAATGGTCAATTATTTAATTTTAAAGATTTTCATGAGAAAGTTGGGTGTTTTATGGCAATAATAGTAGATAAAGAGAACAAGAGAAAAAACATAGCAATGTCTTGTAAAGATCTAATCTTTCAAAATGGAATTACCAATTTAACTGTTTCACAAGTTACAAACTATGCTAAAATCGGCAAAGGCACATTGTATAGCTATTTTAAAAATAAAGAAGAGATAGTTTTTGAAATTGTAAATCTTTTAATGGTTGAACATAATGAAAAATTGATAAAAAAATTGGATAACTTAACTTCTACTAAAGATAAATTAAAACAATTTGCTACATTTTTTTATAGTGATGAAGATGTTGAACTAAGAGAGTTATATAAAGAGTTTATATCTATTTTTTTAATAAATCAACGCGAATATATCTCTAAATTTAAAGTAAAATGCTTTAATAATTATTCTGGATTATTTTATGATATTGTTAAAAAAGCTGTTGAAAATAATGAACTAAAACAAGAAGCCTTAACGCTTTGTCCAGGAATGCTATTAACAGCAGAAGGATTATTTATTTCAAAGCTCATGAGAAATGATATAGAAGATTTAAAATATGAAATAGATAATTATTTTGATATTATCTTAAATTTGTTAGCAACAGGAAAATAGATTATGAAAAAAAAGATAGCTCTATTTGTTTTTATTGGTTTAATTATAATTAGTTCATTTTTTTTAGTTAGATATATTTTATTTACTACAAAATACGCAACTTCAGATGCTGCATTTGTAAAAAGTAATACATTGACTTATTTGTCTTTTAAGTTACTCGGTAAATTAGATATTCTTACTGTTCACTCTGGTGATACGGTAAAAAAAAATGAATTGATAGCTAAATTAAATACTAAAGAATTAAACACAACCTTAAAAGAGATTGATTTTAATATTATTGCATTACAAAATAAGATAACTGCCTCACAAGCAGTAAAACAAAAATTAATTAATAATTTAAAATTAAATATTGAGCTAAATCATAATGCTGTTAAAATTTTAAATAAAAATATTTTATCATTATCTTTTGTGATTAACTCTATGTATATTAAATTATTAAAATTACACAAAGATATGAAAAGATATAAAACGTTATATAAATATCATAAAACCTCACTTGAACATTTAGAAACAATCCAAACGGCATATAAAAGCTTAAAAAATCAAATTTTATCTAAACAAAATAGTTTAGTAGCTACGAAATTATCTAAAAAAACTTTAGCTTTACAATTGCAAATAATAAAAAATCAAAAGTACAATATTATAAAAATTAGTAAAACAATAGCCTCGTTATTCAACACTAAATCCGCTTTTATGCAAAAAGCTAAATTGATAAATGAAAAAATAGCAAATAGTTATATTTATGCTCCATTTAATGGAACTATTGCCAAAAAATTTGTAAACAATCATGAAGTTGTTAGTGCTGGAGAAAATATAGTAAGTGAAGTTAATTTAAAATCAATTTATGTATCTGTTTTACTTGAAGAGTCAAAATTAAAATCTCTTAAAATCGGAAATAATGCAACTGTACATATAGATGCCTTAGATAAAAATTTTAAAGCAAAAATTTCAAAAATTCTACCTGCTAGCGCATCAACCTTCGCAATCGTGCCAAGAGACATAAGCAGTGGAGAGTTTACAAAACTACAGCAAAGGTTTATTGTAAAACTTAAATTTGTACAACCAACAAAGAGTTTATTAGTTGGCATGAGTGCAGAAGTTACCATTAGTAGATAATAGCCGTATGTACACAAAAGCTTCTAGCAAATTTGAACTTACTATTTGGGTGGTTTTAACCATAGTTGGTGTTTTTATGGCTGTCTTAGATACAACCGTTGTTGATGTTATGGTGCCACGTTTAAAAGGTCCTCTCTCAACTGATATGTACGGAGCCCAATGGGTAATAACAGCATTTATGATAGCTGCTTCGGTTGGATTTTTAATTACTGGTCCACTAATGAAAAAGTTTGGTAATAAGAATGTTTATCTTTTTGGCGTCGCAATATTTACAATATTTTCTTTTTTTTGTGGTATGTCAGATTCGCTTAGTTTTATGATTTTCTCAAGAGCAATTCAAGGTTTTGGAGAAGCATTTATTATGGTAAGTGCAAAAATTATAGTTTTTGATTTTTTTCCAAAAAACAAGCGTGGAATAGCCATGGGAATTTTTGCTTTAGGTGTCGCTTTTGCACCAGCTGTTGGACCAACAATTGGCGGTTATTTAACGCAATATTTTTCGTGGAGGGCAGCTTTTTTTATAAATGTGCCAATCGGAATAATCTTAGTTATTTTTGGAAGTTTACTTTTACCAGATAACAGTATCAGACAAAATGCTAAAATAAATATTTTATCATTTTTGTTATTATCAATTTCAACAATTTCACTACTAACTTTATTATCAAAAGGTCAGCAGTATGGCTGGTTTAATTCGCCGTTTATCATGTATCTGCTGTTTATTTCAATTTTTAGTTTTTTATTTTTTGCTGTTAATGAATTAAGATCTGAGATTAGAATTTTTGAATACTCTTTATTTAAAAATTATCATTTCACTATTGGTGTTTTAATTTTTATGGTTTTGTTTGGCTTTTCTATGTTTCAATATTTTTATCTTGTTCCATATTATTATGAACATATTAAAGGATTGCCTTCTAGTGACGCTGGTATTGGCGTGCTTGGATTTGGTATTTGGATAGGTATTTTTAGTTTAATTGCTGGTAGATTAATAGACAAATTTTCACCAACTTTTGTACTTATAATTGGAGGAGTATTGTACCTTATCTCTGGTTTATTTTTATTTCCAACTCTAAATTATTATACACCATTTCATGAGGCTGTGTTAAAAACTATGTTATTTGGAATGTCACTTGGACTATTTTTTGCACCAGTAACTGTACTTGTATTAAATAATGCAGGAAAATTTAAAGAACAATCCATTATCATAACTGATTTCGCAAGATTTGTTGGTGCTGGTTTTGGTACGGCTATTGCCACCAACGACTTAGTATTTTCATCATCGAGACAATTAAATGGTATAAATACAATGCAAAACTATACAATAGTGACAAACTTAATGCATCATTTACAAATTCTTTACGGTAAGGCCGGAATAGTAATATTTGGCGCTTATGAACATTTTATGGCATCAAATTATGGTTATAAATATGTTTGGTTTCATGCTGCATTTTTTGGTATATTTGGAGTTATATTAATTTTTATGCTACTGTTTAAAACAGATTCTTTAGTTTAAAGGTTCAAAAATGAAAAAAATGATTTTATTATCTATCCCATTTATGTTATTTGCATACAGTTTTCAAGAACTAACAAGCTTAGTAAATAATTCTTTAATTATTAAGCAACAACGTCAATATATAAAAATTCAAAAAGCTAAAATAGGTATAAGCAAAGCTAAGAATTATGGTAGTTTAGATGCAAGTTATAATGCAACATACTTTCAAGATAGTCCAGCAATTAAGATTAATATAGCAGGTACAAAAGAGATTATTCAATCTGGTTTAAAAGATAATTATATTGGTGCGATAACCTACTCTTATCCATTATTTAATGGTTTTGCCATTAATGCAAATATAAATAAAGCAAAATTACACTTTATCAAAGCAAAGTTAAAATTAAAAGATGATAAAAGAGTTTTAATCTTAAATATTGCAAAACTATACTCTTTGATTTATGCTAAAAAAGAGTTAATCAAAGCTTTGCAATTCTCAAAAATAGCACTTCTAAATGCTAAAAGCCAGATAAAATTATCTTTTATTCAAGGATTAGTTGATATGCATGAAGTAGATAATATCAATGCAAAGTATTATGAGTTAATAGCAAAACTTCAAAATATAAAAACACAAAAAAATAATTTATTAAGAACTCTTAGTTATCTTGTAAATAAACAAATTTTGTCAATTTCAACTTTGCCAACACTAAAAAAAGTAAATTTTTTAATACCACGTATCTCATCAAGAGCAGATGTACTAGTCATACAAAAAGAATTAGCTATTGACAATCAAAATATAAAAATTGCAAAAAGCCGTTTTTATCCAACCGTTGAAGCACAAGTTGCAATCAAAAGAGTGGCAAATTTAGTACAGCTTAATAAAAATTATTATCAAAATAAAAATCAATCTTATGTCGCAATAGAAATAAAATATAATATCTTTAATGGTGATGCCGATAAATCAACACTTGAAGCTAAAGAGTTGCAAAAATTATCTACAACCACATTTTATGATAATTATTTAAAAAATATATTAAAAAACTATTATAATAATGTAAATAATTATAAAGCATTGAAAATTAGATTAACAGCGGTACAAAAAGCTAAAATTGCAAGTAAGAGTTATTTTACTTACATGCAGGCCAGATTTAAACAAGGACTAATTAGTTCAATTGACTTAAATTATGCAATTAGTGAATTAGCCAAAAGTAATGCTGAGGTAGCACAAATAAAAGCAGATTTATTTTTTTTACATGAAACATTACTGTTAAATGGAAATTTTATTTAAATTTATTGCTGTAAAAAGAAATTTACTCTATAGCGTATTAAAGTAGTTTGAGCTGGTAAAGGATATTTACTGTATGCATATTGTATTGTTTCTTTTGTAGTTTCATCCAAAATATAATAATTACTTTTCTTTATAAATTTAAAGTCAGTCATATTTCCATTTGGATGAAGATAAAATTGTACTATATTAAAGGTAGTCACATGAAGATTATTCGGTATATTTACGCTACCTACACGATTTAAAATTTGTTGTGTGATACGTCTCATAATTTGTTCATTATTTAAGATATATTTTTGCTCACCTGCTGAGAGTTTTCCAAAAGTTTCGCCATATAATTTTTTAATATTTTGCACTACTTGACTTGTTTGATTGGTGTATCTATTAGCTTTTTTATATAACTTACTAGATACTGGTGTCTTTAAAAAACTATATAAAATTGAGTGATTATTATTATTTTGTTTGTTTATCACATTAATAGTTTTAATTTTTTGTTGTTTAATTATCACACGTTGTGTTTTTTTAACAGTATTTCGAATTTTTTTTATTTTTTTATGTACTATTTTTATAGTTTTAAATTTATGTTGAATATATTTTTGTTTAATAATTTTTTTAAGCTGAGAACCTTTTGGCATGGGCGGTGGAGTTAACGGCTGTTTTAATTGTTTTTTCTTACCATAATTATGTTTTTTAATTCGTTTTAATGGCTTACTTGGATGAAAATTTCGCAATGAAATTTTAATTTTATGCTCTTTGGGAGGAAAATGTTGATGTATTGGAATAAAATGCAATAATATAAAAAATAAAAGTAATAATAAAATATGAAATAAGAAGGCTATAATAAAAGCTGCCGTAGAACGATTCAAATAGTATCCATTTTTTTATAATTATACCAAATAAGTTCGCTATAATTACAAAAAAGTAAGGTTTTTTATTATGAATATTGACAAGTCTATATCTGCATTTAAGGAAGCAAAACAAGTTATCGCTGGAGGTGTTGATTCCCCTGTACGCTCTTTTAGTAGTGTTGGTGGAATTCCAAGATTTATAACTAGAGGTGATGGTGCTTATATTGAAGATGTTGACGGAAATAAATATATAGATTTTGTTCAAAGCTGGGGACCATTAATCTTTGGTCAAAATGACAAAATAATTCATGATGCTGTGATAAAGAGCGTAAACCATGGTCTTAGTTTCGGTGCTCCAACACAATCTGAAACACTTTTAGCAAAAGAGATTTTAAAACATTATACACCCATAGATAAATTACGTTTTGTAAGTAGTGGAACTGAAGCTGTTATGAGTGCAATTCGTCTTGCTCGCGGATATACAAGACGTGATAATATTGTTAAATTTATAGGCTGCTATCACGGACATAGCGATTCATTATTAGTGGAAGCTGGGAGTGGAGCGGTAACTTTTGGTACGCCAAGCTCACCTGGCGTACCAAAAGATTTAATAAAACATACTTTACTTGCAAAATATAATGATATAAAAAGTGTCGAAAAATGCTTTAAAGACACTGCAAATATTGCAGCTGTCATCATTGAACCAATAGCTGGAAATATGGGATTTGTACCGGCAGATAAAAAATTTTTACAAGCTTTAAGAACATTATGCAACAAACACAATACATTGCTAATTTTTGATGAAGTTATGAGTGGTTTTAGAGCTTACAGTGACGGTGCTCACACATTGTATGGCGTAAATCCAGATATTATAACTTTAGGAAAAGTAATAGGTGGAGGAATGCCAGTTGGTGCATTTGGTGCTACTGCTAAAATCATGAATGAACTCTCACCAGATGGACCTATCTATCAAGCTGGAACACTTAGTGGTAATCCAGTCGCTATGGCAGCTGGACTGGCATCTATTAATAGGGTAGATCAAAATTTAATTAATGCTTTACATGTAAAGGCATTAAAGTTGATAAAAGGCATGAAAGAGATGGCAAGCAAACATAATATTGATATTACTGTAAATTCAGTTGGTTCAATGTTTGGATTTTTCTTTTGCAAGAATGAAATAAAAAATTTTGATGGTGCTTTAAAATCTGATTTACAGATATTTGCTAAATTTCATTCAAATATGCTTGAAGAGGGATATTATTTTGCATGTTCACAATTTGAAACAGGCTTTATCTCAACAGCAATCACTAATGAGATGATAAGCGATACAATAAAAGCAATAGATAGAGTTTTTGGAAAAATAAAATGAAACAGAAAAAAAAGCATTTAAAGCCACTTATCGAAGGAGTCGAGACATTATCTCTTGGCATTTCAATGGTTGTTGCGATTTTAATTGGCGTATTAATTGGTTTTGGTCTTAGATATCTGTTTCATCAAGAGTGGTTGTTTTGGATAGGAGTTGCTATTGGTATTGCAGCAGCGATTTTAAATATTTATAAGGTTTCATCAAAACAATATAGAGAGTTTGAAAAAATGGCACAAACTCCAAAATATAAGGTAAAAAGATATCTAAATGATAATGAATATGAAGAGGAAGAAGATGACACAAAGGGGTACTAAACTTTTTATTTTAGTAGAGTTTTTAATAATTTTAATAATTTTTATCTCTTATAATTTTTTTTTAAGTTCACAGATTGCCTACTTGAGTGGTTTTTTTATTATTCTTGGCTCAACATTTTCATATAAAAAAATGATTGAAAAAAAAATAAGAACACAACAAATCATCAATGACAAAAATGAATTAGATAAGATAGACGATCCATTTGATCTTTTTGGTAAAGAAGATATGGTTGATATAAAAAATATCAATTTAAAACAGACTATTAAAAATGAAAAAAAACGTATCAAAGTTCATAATTATAAAAATTTAAAACTAACTTCATCAGCTGTAATATCAATATTTAGGATATTACCTTATATATTTTTAATCTTAGGCTTTATTATACTAAGCAAAAATCATCATCTGCTTATTTTACCATTTTTACTTTTTTTAACCATTGGTATTTATTTAGGCTTTTTAGTTGGACAAAAACTTTTTATTTACAAATAAGAGGTATATCTATCAATACTTCTTGTTGATTGATTGTGATATATAAATTTGATTTTTTTGCAAGAGAAATAATGAGATTTTTATCTGTAATATTACTAGTTTGCGAATCTATTTTTAAACAAAATAAAGAGTATTTTTCATTTTCAAATTTAATATGTTCACCAACTCTAAAAAATAGCTGTGTCGCAATCTCTTGAGCATTTAAAAACGATAAATAAATAGTATTTAATAATTTTATAAAGCCCTTTACATTTAATCTTACTTCTGGCATGGAGGGGTCAAGTTTTTTTATGAATTTGATATCTTTATTGATACTATTTGTGCTTATACAAAGATCAATCAAAGTATATATGTTTATTAATTCACTATTTTGAGTGGCTGGTTTTGAAAATTTAAATGATGGCAATTGATACAATCTAACAGCTAATTCTTTTTCATTTTCATATCCAACTGTTAAACCAAAAAACTTATATCTTCCAAATTCCAAATCAACAAAGGTAGTTTTAAAACCAAAACTTTGGCTAGCATAAGTCATTGCAATATCAAAAACTATCGCACTATTTATATGTCCCAATAAGAATTGTGCTTCAGAATTTAATGAAACAACTTTTTTCTTCGAATTAAAAATTATAAAAGGATTAAAGTCATATTCAATCCATTTTTGTTCAAAGGTCATTATTCTTCTATATAATTTTTAAGTTTACGACCAACTTTAGGGTGTTTTAGTTTTTTTATAGCACTTGATTCTATTTGCCTTACGCGCTCTCTCGTTACACTAAGCTCCTTGCCAATCTCTTCAAGTGTTCTATCGCTTTCATCATCCATGATACCAAAACGAAGTTTTATAACAGCTCTTTCTCTCTCATTAAGTTGTTTTAATACATTTTCAATCTGAACTTTTAAATCATCTTTTAGAGTTGCATCAGATGGCGAGAGTGAAGACTTATCTTCAATAAAATCTCCAAATCTACCATCTTCTTCATTACCAATAGGAGCTTCGAGTGATATTGGCTCTTTTGTTATTTTAATAACATTTTTTACTTTTTCAATAGATAGTCCAACTTCTTGTGAAATTGCCTCAACATCTGGCTCTTTTCCATGTTCTTGAAGATGTTTACGCATAATTTTATTTATACGGTTAATAGTCTCGATCATATGAATTGGAATACGAATTGTTCTTGCCTGATCTGCGATGGCACGTGAAATAGCTTGACGAATCCACCATGTTGCATAAGTTGAAAATTTATATCCTTTTTTATATTCAAACTTATCAACAGCTTTCATAAGCCCAATGTTTCCCTCTTGAATCAGATCAAGAAACGGAAGACCTCTATTTGTATATCGCTTAGCAATTGATACAACTAAACGAAGATTAGATTTTGCCATACGTGTTTTAGAGATTTCAGAAATATTTTTACCACGTTTTATCTGTTCTAATATATCTGCTAATTTTTCAGGCTCCATATCAAAGTTATCTTTTGATGCTTCTTTAGTTTGGATAAGTTTTTTAATCTCAACATACGTACTTACCATTGTGGCTTCTGGAACCATATTGATAATATCATCTTTAGTCAAATGACATATTTTTTCAACAATTTTTTTATGATTTTCTCGTAGTGTATCATTAAATAAAGGAAGTTTATACTCCAATCGTTTTAATTCTTTATCAAATCCTTCATCACTTTTTAAAGCTGTTTCCATGGAATGTACAAGTTCATTAATTAATTTTGAAGTTGGACCAAGATTAAGTAATTTTTCTTTTAAAATAGATTTTTTATATGTCATAGTTAACATATGGTAGATAAATTCTTGTGATGATTTATTTTGTGACGATAATTCTACTGTCTTCTCTGTTGCTTTTAGCCAATCTTTTTTTGCTTTATCAAGGGCTTTAAAGCTAGTCGTTACCTTTTCTACACGTTTTTTATCTTTTATAGAAAATGCCTTTTTCTCATCTCCTATAATTTCATCTGATACATTATCGTTATCTTCAGTATCATCTTCAAAACTTTTAAATAGCTCCTTAACTCTTCTTTCTCGATTGATAAGAGGCTCGCTATAATCTAAAATAAAATTAATAAGATACGGTACAGTACATATTGCATCTATAATTATACTCTCGCCAACTTCAATTTTTTTAGATATTTCTATCTCTTCTTCTTTTGTTAAAAGAGGAATTTGCCCCATTTCACGTAAATACATGCGAACAGGGGAATCTGAACGTGACCATTCTAATAATTCATGTTCTTTTAAAATATCAAAAGTTTCATTTTTACTATTTGCTAGCATGGCACGTTGAGCGGATCTTCTAGCCTCCGCTTCTTTATCATTTAATGTTTTTGCATGTTCTGAAGCTGTATATAAACATTTTTTAAATTTAGTGGCTAATTTAAACACTGTCTTAGCCTGAGTTAATGTTGGTTGTTTATTAAAGAGTTGAATAATTGATTCATATGTTACACATTCATTAGATTTTTTTTTATCCGAAAACATGTTATTTAATGCGAGTGTTAGTTCTTTTGCAGTCATATAAAAGATACTCCGAGATATATAATTTAGTTTATTTAAAGAGAAATTGGATTATACCCAAATATTATTAACAGATTACTTAAAGATACATCTAAAAATATTATGATAGCCTCGACTTGGAACACCAAATGCTTAATAAAATAAAAGGACAAACAATATGCAAACAGGATATTATGCTGCAACAGCTGGTATGGTTACGCAATTTAACCGTTTGAATATAATCGCTAATAATCTAGCCAATTTAAACACTAATGGTTATAAACAAGATAATTTAATAACTGGTGATTTTATGAGAATATATAAAAATTCCAGAGATAATTTACCCGATACAAATAATACTAAAAAAGCATTAGAGTTTTACAATAGAACATTAACCAAAGTACCACAAATTGTAGGTTCATACACAAATGAGCAAGTCGGTGCTATTGAACAAACTGGTAATAAGTTTGATTTTGCTCTCTCTAAGAGAGGATTATTTTTTTTAGTTAAAACACCTAGTGGCTTACAACTCACTAGAGATGGTAGTTTTACTCTAAATTCTAAAGGTAATTTAGTAACTAAAAATGGATTTGATGTATTAGATAGCAACAAGCAACCTGTTCATTTTAGTCTTCAAAATAGTGTAATTAAAGCTGATTCAAATGGTAGATTTTCTGTAAATGTTCCAGGTTCATCAACTTTTGTTGCTACACAAGGATTGTTTATTGCTGCTCCAGATGATTTAAAAAAGCTACAAAAAGCTGGCGATAATTTATATAGTTACAATAGTATAAATACAATAAAATCAAATAATGCCTCAGATAGCGTAAAGGAGGGTTTTATTGAAAAAAGTAATGTTAATGCCATTAAAATGATGGTAAAACTGATTCAGGCAAATAGAATGGTTGGAATGTATCAAAAAGTGATGATTGCCCAAATGAATGACTTAAATGCAGATGCAATAGACAAGTTAGCTACAACAAAAGCTTAAAGTAAGGAATAAGACAATGATGCAATCACTATATACAGCTTCTACTGGAATGTCTGCTATGCAGACCAATATAAATGTCACAGCAAATAATATTGCCAATGTTAATACAATTGGTTTTAAAAAATCTCGACCAGAATTTGCTGATTTAATGTACAAAGCTATGCAATACGCAGGTACTGCAACAAGTAGCACAACAGAGTCTCCAGCAGGCATAGAAGTTGGTTTAGGTGTTCGTACAACATCAACTACAAAAATGTTTTCTGAAGGAAATTTACAAAAAACTGGTAACCAACTTGATATGGCAATAACGGGTAATGGTTTTTTTACATTAAATTTACCAAATGGTACGCAAGTATATTCTAGAAATGGAGCTTTTAAACTCGATCAAAATGGACAATTAGTTAATGCTGATGGATATCAATTAGTTCCAAATATAACTATTCCACAAGATGCAACTAGTATCTCTATCGGTACAGATGGTACAGTTAGCGTTATAGAGCCAGGTCAAACACAAGCCACTCAGGTTGGACAAATTACATTAACCAACTTCATTAATCCTGCTGGACTGCACTCAATGGGAGGAAATCTATATAGTCAAACAGGAAGTTCAGGTCAGCCAGTACAAAGCATTGCTGGCACAAATGGTCTTGGAAGTATTAGGCAAGGCTTTGTTGAGATGAGTAATGTAAAGCTAGTTGTTGCCTTAACAGATCTTATAACTGGACAAAGGGCTTATGATTCAAATTCAAAAGTTATCACAACAAGTAGTCAAATGCTACAAACAGTAAATCAATTAAAACGATAATATTGAATTTTAATTATAATATTGATAATATTACACTATAAAAATGATATTAAGTACCTTTAAATCGAAACGAGATAAATATTATGATAAAAATAATTATTTTTTGTGCTACACTACTCATGTTTATAGTTGGATGTAAAAATAGTCTTGAACATAATAATGGTGCTTATGTAGAGTATAAAAATAAAGATACATTCAAAAAACAAAGTGAGAGCAATAGTGTAAAACTGGCTAAAATAAATGCAAATACTAAAATAGATATCGCACAAATTCAATCTGCTAATAGCATCAAGTTAGCAACATTAAAAACAAAATCCATGCAACGCCTAGCAAATATCAAAGCTAACACAAGTATTAAAACAGCAACCATTAATGTTATGCGAGCAAAACAAGAGATGAAGCTTAAAACTTATTTATTTATGGGTATTACACTTATTATATTAGTAGTTCTTTATATATACTATCTTATCAATCAACGTAATCGTGAATTAAGAGCAAAAATGCATGAAGATAAGTTAAAGCAAGAGATTGAATTAAAAGAGCGTGAATATTTTGAACAAAGATTGCATAAGATGATAGATTTAGCTGCTGATGGAAAACTCCCAGCCGATATGCAACAAGAAATTATACATTTACTTCAGTATAAAAATCAAAAATTACTTGATTAAGCCAAGTTGCAAAAGAATCAATGCAAAGATAAAAATAGCAGGATTTTCATATATCGCAACAATTAATATTTTTGAATTACCTCTTGTAGCCAGATCAATCTAAAATATTTGAATATATAGAAATGTTCTACAATTCAAAAAGAAGACATAGTTATTTAGATTATTTATCTCCAAATGAGTTTGAAAAAAGGTATAAGTGTCAGACCATAATAAATATCATATTTATTATGGTCTGACACTTAATTTGGAGTCTTCAAAAAGTTAGGTTTTTACTGGGTTAGTAATTGTCTAGTTTTTAGGGGACATTCCAGTAATCAAATCTTGTAAAGATTTATTTTAAATGGATAGTGGGAATAAGTCCAAAGATTATACAGGCAACTCCAAGCACTCTTTCCTCTTCTTCCAATCAGGCATATAAGTACTCAAATAGTTATAAAACTCTCTACTATAATTAGGATGAATCAGATGAACTAACTCATGGAAAATAACATATTCTATACGGTAAGATGATTTTTTAATAAGCTCACTATTGAGATTTACAGAAATATTCTGACACTATCTTATCGAGGGACATTCCAGAATTTTTATAGGCGCCCTTAAAATAAATATTAGTTTTATACTTATTGTTGTATAATCATTTCAAATTAAACAAAAAGATGGAGCATAAGATGAAGAAGATTTTTTTATTGGCAATAGCATTAGTTGTTTTAAGTATAGGTGCTAGTGCTGATGGTTATATGAAATTAGGAATAGGTTCATATGGAATTCACTACAGCAATGCTAAAAATGCTAAAAATATAGCAAGGTATGAAGTTGCCTTAGGTGGTAGTAAAAATGCTTATGGAAATATTTTTTTAGGTAGCGAAATCGCTCTTGGTACTGATAGTTCAAATGTTGAAAATGTAGATATAAGTGGAAATGTTTTAATTGGTTATTCCGTTGCTCCTAGTGTAGCTTTTTATGGCATCATCGGTTATAGCTGGATCTCTTTATATTCTACATCTACATCTGCAACTACAACAAGATGGCCAAAATCTGGCAGTGGACATGGTCTTAAATATGGTACTGGTACACAATATAAGATTGCTAAACATTTTAGTGTTGGTGTTGAATACACGGTAGTTAAATATAATTTTACTGATATTACTGGAACTGTTGACTTTACTAATCTTAGTGCTAATATTAAATTTTACTTTTAAATATCTGCAGTATGGCAATAACCTTTTAGAGTCATTGCCTAAAGAACTATAAAATTTTCATATCTTCTCTGATTATGCCTTGATATCTAACAAAGAGCCAAACATTTTATTTTGTGCTTGAATTCCCGCTACATTAGCAGCAACAGAGTTAACAGCAATTGTATTGCCTACTAAATCTTGAGCTAAACTAACATGGCTATTACTACTTGTTACAGCTGTGACATTAGTGTTTGTATTAATAAAGGTTGTTTGCGATGGTGTAAAGCCATCTGTGTTTATATTCGCAATATTATTTGCATTATTATTTAGATAAGTTTGATCTGCTTGTATAGCTGATATATTTCCAGATATATTCATGATATTATCCTTATTGTAAGTAGTTCTAAATGCCTAACTGCCAGTATTTTTATCTAAGATACCTCTAGTCACTGCTCATTATATAATATTTTATCTAAAAGTAATATTATACAAAATATTGGTACCTTAAAAACTAAAATTGTGGTTGTATAAAAGGGACTATCTGTTTTTTACGACTAAGTACTTTATCTAACCACATTCTATGATTTTGTAGTTTTATATTAAATGCTGATTCTATTTTAGATTCATCATCGCTAACTACTAAAAGTTTTGAACCTTCTTTTATAATGTCAGTTAAGAGAATTAAGATTGTATGTAGTTTATTTTCTTCTTTCATCTTTTGCATATCTTTTAAAAGTTCACCCTCACGCGATTGTAATAAAGAGATATCTATCATCTCAAGTTGTCCAATACCAACTTTATGATTATTCATATTAAATTCTTTATAATCTCTTGTGTTTAATTCTCTTGCACTAGAATTATTGACAGCTGATTTAATAATAAACATCTCCATGCCAAGCTCTTTAAAATTTTCAATATCAGCTATTTTTGCTAATTCTTTAACAGCTTTTGTATCTACTTTAGTACATGTAGGGGATTTAAAAATAACCGTATCACTTAAAATTGCCATCATCATCATGCCTGCAATATTTTTTGGAATCTCAATGTGATAACATTTATACATTTCATAAATAACTGTATTAGAACATCCTATTGGTCTAATCCATGCTTCAAGCGGAGCATTAGTTGTAAGATCACCTAATTTATGATGATCTACTATACCTATGATAGTCGCTTTATCAATATCATCTTGGAAATGTGGCTTATCTGTAGAATCAACTATAAAAACTCTCTCGTTGGCAACAGATGTTTTTAGTATGGGTAATTTACCATTAAATTTATCTAAAATAAATTGCGTTTCAGCAGAAATTTTACCTTGACGAGCAGGGATATATTTTTCATCTTCAACACAATTTTTTAAATAAGATAAAGAGATAGCACCAATGATAGAATCACTATCTGGATTTTTGTGTCCAAAAATATATACTGACATCGTTTTAAACCTTTAATGTTTTTGTAATTATACCATTTTTAGATATGCCTTAAATTTAATGTAGCTCATCATTTAATTTTATCTCTCTTGTTGAACGAGATACTGTAAATTTTCCAGTTAGCGAGTTTTGTCTAAAATGTAAACCATTTAATCCTGCTAAATTTTTTGCTTTAAATAGTTCTCCGCTTAAAGTAGCATCTGGATTTGCAATTTTAATTTTATTGAGCTCATTTGGTGTAATACTTAGTTTTGTCCCTGCAAAAATAGCTAATCCTCCATCAATTATACAGCCGTTACCAAGAGGAATTCCACATGTAGAGTTTGCACCTAATAAGCTATTTTTACCTATCGTAATTGGATTACCATCTGTTCCACTCAACACTCCAAGTATTGATGCTCCACCACCAATATCGCTTCCACCACCAACGATTGCAGAGGATGAAATTCTTCCCTCAACCATAACAGCGCCCGTTGTTCCCGCATTAAAATTAATATAACTAGCTCCTGGCATTACGGTTGTTCCAGCATGTAGCTGTGCACCAAAACGTACTTTTGAGGTATCTAAAATTCTAGTATTATCAGCTGGTATGATATGTTGTAAAAATCTAGGAAATTTATCAACAAAATCTATATGTGGGTATTTGTTAGCTAATTTTAATTCTATTTCAAAAGTACGTAACCATTGAAGCTCTATTGGAGCGCCATTTGACCAAGCTAAATTTGGCAACGTTGCAAATGCACCATTTAAATTAACACCTCTTAATTTAACTTTTGCAGATGAAAGAGCATATAGTTTTAGATATGTTGCTTCTACGCTTTGACAAGGTGCATCATTAAATAAAAATACAACCCTAAATTCTCCCTCTTTATATCCATTTTCGCTCATTTGCGTATATAAAGCAGAGATAACTTGAATATTTTTATGCACATCACCATAAGCTTCATCGCTATATGGTGTGAAAGCATTTAAGCAATTTTTTAAAAATGATAAATCAATATCAAAAATAACCTCATTTTGATTAAAATCAACTATTTTATTTTGTTCTTTTAGAGCCTCTATAAAAATGGCTACACTACCAAAATTTTCATCCCAGCTTATCATAGGGTAGGTTGCTTGAATAACTTTATCTGTATTTAACTGTCCAAAATCTATACGTGCAATCCCAAAAGCCAATGGATTTTTATACCCTTTTGTTGAATCTTTGATATTTTTTACTAACTCTTTAAACTCATTATCTGTTTGTATAATTTGCATATTTATCACTTTTTTAAAATTTTAGAGGTACTCTTTATGCAATTATACTAAAATTTAGAGTAAGATATAATAAATATTATGATTTTGTAGATAGTTTATAAATTTTTGAAATTCATGATTTAAAACCTCTTTATCATGATAACTAAGCGATAGCTCAACTTGTGGTGTACTTGTTTTTAAAATTGGTAAAGAAGATAGTTCCATATCTCTTGGAATACTTTGCATAATATTTATAAGAAAATTCTCACTTATATTTGCTAATAATGTTTTACGATACATTTCAATAGACATTGAAAAATATTTATCAACGCATCTAGTTGTCATAGGATGCGACATTTGTACAAATCCTGGTACAAAAAAATATCTATGATGTAGCTCAAAACCTGACATGTTGTTGATTGGATTTTTGATTAAATTTGCATCTTTTGGGAGTTTAGCCATGTTAATTCTATGCGGATAGGCTTCTTCTTTAAATCTTTCTATGATATCTTGTTCAAATTTTTTATTCATCTCAAGTGGCTTACATGTAAAGATTTCTGCGGCAATTTCACGTGTTAAATCATCAGGAGTAGAACCAATACCACCAAAATTAAACAGTACTGCTTTTTTATCAGTTTTTATCATCTTAAAACATTGTTTTATAAGCTCCTTATCATCTTTAATTATAAAAGTAGCAAATAGTGAATGCCCATGTTTTTTCAATAAATCTCGTATAAAAATAAAATGTTTATCTTCTCTACGCCCATTTAAAATTTCTGTACCTATAATAACAGCATAAAAATTATACATATATAAACCCTTTTGTGTTAAATTTTTTGATTATAACTAATTTTTTGTTATTATTATGAATATTATTTCAAGGATGCTAGATGTCATATTTACCAAAACTAAACGAACTGATCAATAATAGTGTAATACCAGATATCGAGGAGCGAATAGATGAGCTTTATGTTGTTATTGCGGATAAAAGAAATAGTTTATTAGACGAAGTTAAAGAAGAACTAGAAGAATTAGCTGAGTTTCGTGATGATTTAAAAGATATCTTAAATGATATCCAATGTGGTGAAATAACCGAAGATGAATGCAAGGAGATAATGAACGATATCTTACAAGCTCAAGCAGGTAATGATGATAAGAGATAAATGCAGGTGAGTTAATATTGAAAAAAGCAATTTATCATAGTATTTTGGTTTCATTGTTAGGAGTTAGTTTAAATTTTGCTTTTAAAATATATGTAGCAAAAATAATGGACAAATCTGAATTAGCACTATATTTTACTGCTATCGATATTTTTACTATGACCTTGCTTGTTTTGGTTGGCTTTAGGTCATCTATGGTTGTATCGTTTGCACAAACAAAAGATGATAAAAAAATTTTAAATACTTTTAGAATCGTACTACTTATTACGTTATTGCTCGTATGGGGATTAGTTATTCCATATTTAAAACATATTATTGGTATAAATATAAATTACTGGCTTTTAGTCTTTACAGCGATTGCGCTTGCTTTAAATGTATATTTTTCAAATATGATAGCTATGTATAGAATGTATGATGTTATCAATAAAGTTACATTTTTAGATCCTATTTTAATCATTATTTGGTTTTTAATAGTATATTTTATCTTTGATATTTTAGGTATTAAAGCACTGTTTTTATCTACCATTTTGACAGCTTTTAGTATCTCTATTTTTATATTTTTATCCAAAAGAAAAGAGGTTCAAACTATATCTTTTAATGCTCCAAAATGGGACAAGCATACTTCAAAATTCTTAAAAAATTCATTAATTTCTACCATCGAATTTGGTTCAGGAATGGCTATGATGTATATAGCCGTCTTGCTTATGATAAAATATTTTAATTTAAAAGAGTTAGGCGATTTTCAAGTAGTTAGTAAGCCTATATTAAGTTATATGATAACACTATTTGTTTTTCCAATTTTTAGATTTATTTTGCCAGAATTATCCAAGCTTTATAATAAAAAACATTACATAGAGATTTTAAAGATTAAATATTGGGTTTTAAAATATTCTATTATAATTAGCATCACTTTTATGATGGCATCACTGCTATTTGCTAATGATTTAGTTCGGTGGCTATTTCCGCCTAGTTATCATGAGGCAGCTTTGATGATTATACATCTATCTTTTTTCTTTATTTTTATAATGTTAAATGCTTATCAAATATCATTTATCAAAGCAAGTGGAGATTTTTTAAGTGCATTACTCATTAGACTTTGGGGAATTGTATCTTTACTTATTATTTTTTATATAATATATTATTTTTACTCTAAAGACATACTTTCCGTTATTGTGGCATTAGTAGGTAGTTACGTATCAATGTTTTTAGTATCTTTTTATCAAGAGAGAAAAATATTACGAAAATTAAAGGAGATATCTTAATTTGTGAGATAAATCCAAAATTCTTTGTAAGTTTTTCCTCTATTTAAAAAATATATTTGTAATATTACAACTCTGTAAAGCGTAATTATCATCTTTAAAAATGGAATAAGAAGTGATATAGCAATCAAAGGTGATTGCACTTTATCACCTTTACTCTGCAACATATCTTCAATGCCAATATTTTGACTCAAAAACCAACCAAGTAAAATTGAGAAGATAAAATTTAATGCAATACCAAAAATAATATATGCCATAATGTCTTGTTCGTACATTCCTGCTATCATGTTTTAACCTTATTTAATTTGAGGATGGTATTATAACATCTAAAATATAATTTTTTGTAAATTTTGAGAAAAAACAAGAGGATGGATTATGACTAAGAAATTTATTGATATTATGGATACAAGCTTTAGAGACGGATTTCAATCTATTTTTGGAGCTCGCGTGCTTATGGATGATTTTTTTCCTGCAGTTGAAGCGGCTAAAAAGGCTGGTATTAAACATTTTGAATTTGGTGGCGGTGCAAGATTTCAGGCATTATATTTTTATCTTAATGAAGATGCTTTCGTTATGATGGATAAATTTCGTAAAATTGTTGGATCAGATGTTAATTTACAAACTTTAGCACGCGGTATCAACACGGTTACACTAGATACAGGTTCAAGAGATTTAGTTGATTTACATGCAAAGCTTTTTAAAAAACATGGTGTGACAACTATTAGAAATTTTGATGCTTTAAATGATATTAATAACTTAAAATATCCAGCAAAAAGGATAGTGCATCATGGATTAAAACATGAAGTTGTAATCACTATCATGGATCTTCCGCCTGGATGCTATGGTGTTCATGACACAGTTTTTTATGAAAAAATTCTTCGCCAGATTTTAGATAGTGGAATTCATTATGATAGTATATGTTTTAAAGACTCTAGTGGTACATCTAATCCTAAAAAAATATATGATACGATTAAAATGGCTCGTAGATTGCTATCCAAAAATACACATATTCGCTTACATACACATGAAAGTGCTGGTATTAGTGTTAGCGCATATTTAGCTGCATTAGAAGCTGGCATTGATGGCATAGATTTAGCTGCTTCACCTGTTAGTGGAGGTACCTCACAACCTGATATTTTAACTATGCTTCATGCGACTAAAGGCATGAAATTTAATCTCGGCAATTTAAAAGCTGATAAAATTTTAATATATGAAAAAGAACTCTCTTATGCTTTAAAAGATTATATTATTCCAACAGAAGCGATAGCCGTGTCTCCGCTTGTACAGTTTTCACCAATGCCCGGAGGGGCATTAACTGCAAATACACAAATGATGCGTGATAATGGTATTTTAGATAGATACCCTGAAATTATTGAAGCTATGAGAGAGGTTGTTGAAAAGGGAGGT
The DNA here is from genome assembly GCA_964474335.1 of uncultured Campylobacterales bacterium. Taxonomy (GTDB): domain Bacteria; phylum Campylobacterota; class Campylobacteria; order Campylobacterales; family Sulfurimonadaceae; genus Hydrocurvibacter. The sequence continues at coordinate 24,066 of CAYYRS010000013.1, read as the reverse complement.
TATGGAACTTCTGTAACACCTGTTTCGCAGTTTTATTTTCAACAAGCGCTAGAAAATGTCTTGCAAGGTTCTTGGAAGGTGATAGCTCCAGGGTATGGTAAAATGGTTTTAGGATATTTTGGTAAAACGCCAGCTAAAGCAGATTCAAAAATTATAAAATTGGCACAAAAGCAGTTAAATTTAAAACCAACAACACAAAAAGCTCTTGATATTGCAGATAAAGATGAAAAAAAATCACTTAAATTTTGGAGAAAAAGGCTTCAAAGTGAAAACATTAAAATAACTGATGAAAATATATTTATAGCAGCATCTTGTAAAGAAAGAGGAATTGAATTTTTAAAAGGTAATGCAAAATTACAGATAAGAAAAAAAAATCTCGTATCACAGAAAAAACTAATAGAAAAAGGAAAATATACAGTCACAATAGATAATAAAACATATAATATTCAAGTAGAAGATGGTAATATTAAAGCTCAAAAAGTAGTTCAAGATGAAAAAAAGATAGAGCCAGATATAAATGAAAAAAATATAATAAGGGCACTAGTTCCTGGAAATGTATATAAAATTTTAGTAAAAGTTGGTGAACATGTAAAAAAAGATGATGTAATTGCAATATTAGAATCTATGAAAATGGAAATAGATATTTTATCAATCAGAGATGGCATAATCGAATCAATCGATATAAATACAAATGATAAAGTTTATGAAAATCAAATTGTTGCAACTATTAAAGGATAAGTTAAGAAGCTATAAAATTTTATGTTTATGCATTATAGAAACAATAAGTGGTATGAGGTCTTTACTTTTAGTTTTTTCTATAAAACCATCAGCACCAAGCATCATAGCTTCGCGTCTGTTATTGTCGCCAGTCATAGAACTATTTACGATAATTGGAATATTTTCAGTTTCATGATTTTGTCTAATATTTTTAATAACAGTAAAACCTGAAATTTCAGGCATCTCTATATCTGTAATAATAACAGAGATATCGCTTGTATCTTCCATAGAATTAATATGTGCAAGCAATAACTTACCATTATTAAATATTTTAAATTTTAAATTAGCTTTTAATAAAATTTGAGTTAAAAAATGTTGTGCCGTTTTAGAATCTTCTGCGATTAGAATAATCCCATCTAAAAGTTTTTGTGGAATATCAAGTTCTTGCATCGCTCGTGCACCTTCATGAATGTCAACCATGGCTTGTGGAATAACATCTGCTAAAAGCTTTTCATAATCTAGTATCAAACAAAGTGTGCCATCTTCAAGTCTTGTATCATTAATAACAACCCCACCACCTTCACCAACTCGGTAGCTATCTGGTGCATGCATCTCATTCCAATTTCTTTTTACAACTCTATATGCAGATATAATTCTAAGTCCTATGACGATACCATTAAAATCACATATCAAAAGATTTGATTTTTTTAAATTCTTTTTATCTAGTGCAATGCCAAGCCAAGCTGGTAGATTTAAAATAGGTATTTGCATTTTACGTAAAGTGATAGTGCCTTCTAAGAGAGGATTGGAACTCGGTAATTTTGTTAGGCGATGATTTTTTGCTTCTACAACTTCTCTTGTTTTAAAAACATTAATAGCATAATATGGAGCATTTTTACCACTATTTGCTTGAAAAACCAAGAGTTGAACTTCATTATTTTTAGATAAATTTGTAGTAGCATCCACTTGATCCAATATTGACATCTAAAAACTCCTAATTTTATCTTATCTTATCTAAAAAATAATGAAAATGAGTTAAAGTACTTAAAAGTAATAACTATATACAATAAACAATGCAAAAAATAGATACTTTAACGGCTTGTCCACTTGATTGTTATGATGCTTGTATGATAAATTATAGTCACACAAAATTAATGGGTGTAAAACAGGGATATACACAGGGTTTTTTATGTCCTCATTTAAATCATTTTGATAATTTTACAAGAATTAAGAAGCCAAGATATAAAAATCAAGAGATCTCAATAGATGAAGCGATAAATCGCTTAGTCGCAATTTTAAGACATAGTAAAAACATATTACATTTTAGAGGTCATGGTAATTTTGCCCTAATGCAAGAAGTAACCGATCTGTTTTTCTCTAACTTTGGCGCAACTTTAACTAATGGTACTCTTTGTGATGGAGCTGGTGAAGCTGGGATTATTACTGGGCGCGGGCATGTTGATATTATGACTCCAAAACAGATAAAAAAAGCAGAAGTTATTATATTTTGGGGTAGAAATCCTCATACAACCTCATCACATCTTTTACCATATTTAAAAGATAAAATTATTATAGTAATTGACCCTATAAAAACGAAAATAGCAAAAAATGCTGATTGTCATATACAGTTAAAACCGCATGCTGATTTAAAATTTGCTATGCTTTTGGTGCGTTTTTTATATATTGAAGATAGTTTTGATAAAGATTTTTTAGAAAAATATACAGATGATTACGAAGAATTTTATGAATTAACGCAAACTATACGAATTAAAGCTACCCTTGACGAAATAGATGTAACCTTAGATGATATAAGCAAAGTACTGAAATTGATACAAAATAAAACAGTAGCTATTATTTGCGGTGTTGGTGTTCAAAAATATATTGACGGTGCTGATGTTTTACGTGCAATTGATGCATTTGCTGCATTTTTAGGACTTTTTGGTAAAGAGGGTTGCGGGGTTAGCTATCTTGGATCTTCAAAGCAAAACATACCATCTCCCTTTACATGCAAAGCTCAAAAAATAAGTAAAGTAGATACAAAATTTAGTCATTACGATACCATTTTTATTCAAGGATCAAACCCATTAAATCAGATGCCAAACACAAACAGAGTCGAATGCGAGATAAAACAAGTTAAAAATCTTATCTATTTTGGTCTTTACGAAAACCAAACATCAGCTTTAGCAGATTTGATAATTCCTGCAAAAACATTTTTAGAGAAAAATGATATTCGAACATCTTACAGCACACATGTTATGTTAAAGATGCCAAAACAGCGAGATAGTAAGGTTGGTATTAGTGAATATGATTTAACTAAAAAATTATGTCAAGAATTTAAATTTAAAATAAAACAAGAACAAAAATATATTGAGTATTTTAAATCATTTGCACAAAAAAATCTAGAAGATATTTTAGAGGTCAAAGATAGAGATGAAATTTCTTATCAAAATGGCTTTACAACATATAATAAAAAGTTTATTTTTTTAGAGGAGTTTGATACGGATTTTGATATGGATAACAATATGTTTCTCATCACATGTAAAGCTCCCACCAGCTTAAACTCTCAATTTAGAGTTGATAAATATGTTTATCTACATCCAGATATAGGTTTTAACGAGAATCAAAAAGTAAAAATATCAACTGATGAAGGAAGCCTTGTTTTGCATGTAAAGTTAAATAATAAATTAAGAAAAGATTGTGTACTAATCTACTCTGGAACTAACGGAGTAAATAGATTAACAACTTCAAAGAGAAGCCATGATGGTAATAGTGCAATTTTTGAACAAAATAAAGTTACTCTTCTTAAAGTTTAAAAAATTTATAAAAAAATCCCTCTTTAAATTCTAATTTTACTCTACTAATTGCCAATGAACCTTTTGGTACAAATGTGCTATTAACAGTAGTACCTGCTGCTATTAAAACATTATCTTCTATCGTAAGTGGTGCGATTAACTGGCTATCACTACCCACAAAAACATTTTTGCCGATTTTTGTTTTATATTTCTTTTTTCCATCATAATTACATGTAATAACTCCAGCGCCAATGTTTGTGCCATCGTCAATCTCACTATCGCCAATATAGCTTAGATGTCCAACTTTTACACCATCTAAATTACTTTTTTTAATCTCTACAAAATTTCCAATATGTGTATTTTTGATTTGTGAAGCAGGGCGTAAATGTGCCAATGGACCAACATCTGAATCTATGACTTGAGAATTTTCTATTACACTACAAGATTTTATATGTGAATTTTTTATAAAACTACGATCAGTGATACGACAACCGTTTTCAATTATACATTCACCCTCAAAGATAACATCTTCTTCAATATAAATAGTATCTGGGAGTTGCATTGTTATGCCATTAAGCATCCATTTTTTTTTGATACGCATCTGCATAATACTCTCTGCGGATGCAAGATCAGCTTTTGAATTTATACCTTTGAAATATGTTTCATCAACCAACAAAGGCTTAACAATAAGATTATCTTTTTTTGCCATCGCAATTATATCTGTTAAATAATACTCTTTTTGAGCATTATCGTTTGTAAGTTTCGGGATATATTTAAGTAAAATATCCTTTTTAAAGAGATAGATTCCAGCATTTACATGCGTAATTTTTAATTCATGAGCATTGGCATCTTTTTGTTCAACAATATATCTCACTTCATTTTCTTGTATTTTTACACGTCCATATCCATTAGGGTTTTTTAAATCAAAAATAGATAAAGTAATATCAGCTTTTATACCAAAAAATTTCTGCAAAGCACCAGCTGTAATTAGGGGCATATCACCATTTAAGACTAAAACTAGATTATATTTTACATAAATATTACGTAGTGCCCCACCAGTTCCAGGAAAATTAGTATCATTTTGTTCTATAAAATTTATATTTGAGAAATATTTTAAAACCTCTTGCTTTACTTTATTTTTTTGATGAGCTACAACCACGCTAACATCATCAGTAACCTTAAGAGATTCTTTAACAATATGATAAAGCATAGATTTACCACTAATTTTATGCAATACTTTGGCGGTTTTAGATTTCATTCGGCTACCTTTACCAGCAGCTAAAATAATTATTGAGACTTGATTCATATATTACTTTCAGATAAAATAATTAAGGTCATCTCTAAAAATAATGTATAGTTTTGTTCCACATTAGCATATCTGCTATAATGCCAAGAACATTATAATTTTTTAGAAACACCTATATAACCAGACCATAATAAATGTCATAATTTACCCAAAGAACAAATTTTAAAAGGCTCATTTTCTGCGTTGCACTTTTGTTAACGATACTAGTATCATTAACAAAAGCCCGCCTTGAAACTAAACCTTTTAAAAATTGTTAAATATGACATTTATTATGGTCTGGCACTTATAAAGTTTTTAGATATATTATGTAATTATATCGAATATATTAGGTATAAAGAGGAATGTATGCAAATAATAGTCAATTTTTTAAGAAAAAAAAATAAAATTTATAAAAAAATGCAAGAGATAAAACCTAGTCAATTAGGTGTAAGAAATAAAATTAAAATTTATCATGCTACAGATTTAAAAGGATATTTTACTGCCATTTTTGTTATATCTCAAAAAAGTCATTTATTAATTAAGGATGTCAAAAAAATGGAAGAAATATATCAAAAATTGATAATATTTAGCGGACATAATTTTAAATATAAAATTCTTTTTATAGATGCTCCACTTTGCTTTAAGGCTAAAGAGGCATTTAAAGTTATAGATTGGAAGTTAGAGTTTTGATACTATGTGATGTTGGAAATACAACTTTTCATTTTTGTAAAGATAGTATGACGGAACGATTTTTTATTGATGATTATCAGTTTGAACCAAGCGATCAGACTATATATTTTATTTGTGTAAATCAAAAAATATTATCGCTAACCAGAAATTTTTCTAACTGGATTAATTTAGATAAAGTTATTGATAAAAGTCAGTATTACACAACTATGGGTGTTGATAGAATTGCGGGATGCGAAGCTGTTAATAATGGAGTAATTATAGATGTTGGGAGTGCGATAACTGTTGATATAGTTTCTAGTGGTAATTTTAAAGGTGGGTATATCTGTTTAGGTTTAGATCAAAGCAGACAAAGTTATCTAAATATCTCGCCACAATTAGATTACTCATATAATTTCGAGCAAAATTTTGATAAAATACCAAAAAATTCTCGAGATGCAATAACATACGCACAATTAGGATTACTATATAAAGATGTTTTAAGTTACAATTTACCGATTTATTTGACTGGTGGTAATAGCATTAAATTAAAATCTGTTTTTAAAAAAGCGATAATAGACGATAAATTAATTTTTAAAGGGATGAAAAATATTATGAAAAAAGTACATTTATGCTAACAGTAGCACTCCCAAAAGGACGAATTGCGGATGAGACTCTAGAGATTTTTATGCAAATATTTGGTAATAAATTTATATTTGATGATAGAAAATTAATTTTACAAACAAAAAATTTTAAATTTTTACTAGTTCGCAATCAAGATGTTGCAACTTATGTATATCACCAAGCAGCAGATATTGGTGTAGTTGGCTTAGATACACTTGAAGAGCAGGGACTTGATGTTATACGTTTGCTTGATTTACGTCGTGGAATCTGTAAGGTAGCTATTGGTATGAAAAAAGGTGAAACGCTTGATCTTAGTAAATCACAAATTAGAGTTGCTACTAAGATGGTAAATATTACAAAAAGATATTTTTCAGAACGTGCTGTTGGTGCAAAAATCATTAAGCTTTATGGCTCAATTGAGCTTGCACCTCTTGTCGGTTTAGCTGACATGATAGTAGATGTAGTACAAACTGGAGCAACTATGAAACAAAATGGTTTAGAGGTAGTTGAAGATATCATGGAATCATCTACATATTTAATAGCCAATAAAAATAGTTTTTTTGAGAAAAAAAGTGAAGTTTTAGATATTTATGAAAAAATCGAGCAGATAATAAAAGCATAATATTAAAAATGTGTTATTGTATTTTGTATAAATAGTATTAAAATAGTAAATAAAAATATTGCACCTGCTTTGTTATATGTTTTGTTTGCTAAAATAAACAAAAGAGCAATAGATGCTCCAACCATAATCATAATATCAAAAGAGGCTTTTTGTAGATTTATTGTTAATGGATGTATAAGTGATGAGCCACCAAGTACCATCGAAAAATTTGCCACATTTGATCCGATAATATTTCCTATACTCATATCGGCATTACCTTTTTTAATTGCAACAATAGATACAACAAGCTCAGGCAAAGATGTACCTAAAGATATAAAAAGTAGCCCTATTATCCACTGACTAATACCAAATGATTTTGCAATATCCGAACCACTTGTGATAACATAGTTTGCTCCACCAATAATTAAAATAAAACCAATAATAAGTAAAAAAATAGTTCTAATCCAAGAAAATTTTTCTTTAGATAAAAAGGTATCAATCTCGCCTTTTAAATCATTTTTTGCACTTGTAAATAAAAAGAAAATATAAGCGATCATAATTAAAATAAAGAGTAAACCATCTAATTTACCAATTGTTTTATCTTGTAGCATAAGTAAAAAAATCACAACAGGCATAATAACCCATGCACTATCTTTTGAAAACAGATCTCTTTTTGGAGTAAGATTTTTTGATATAAAAAGCACAACACCTAAAACAAGTGTTATATTAAAAATAATGCTACCTATTGCATTAGATACTGCCATGTCGCTTTTGTGGGCATATGATGCCATCATAGAGGCTGCCATCTCTGGTAAAGATGTTCCAAATGCAATCAAAGTGGCACCAATAACAAAGTGCGATATATTAAAATGTAATGCTATTCTCTCAGATTCTTTAATAATAAAATTTGCACCATAAACCAGTGCAATCATGGATAAAATAAAAATAATAAAATCCATAATTATTCTTCAGCTCTGACAATTAAGCTATCTGGTAAATTATATTGTTTAATTAATTGCACCTCTTTTTGTCGCATTTCACCATTATCTATTGTATGGTCATATCCCAAAGTATGAAGCATTCCATGAATAAACAAAAGAGCTAATTCATCAGTTAAAAGATGACAATATTTTTGACTATTTTTTTTAACATAATCATAAGAAATAATTATGCTTCCTTGTAAAGGGGCATTATCGTATCCAAAACTAAGCACATCCGTATGCTTATCAATATGGCGATATTGTTTATTTATTATTTGTATATCATGATTGTTAGTTAAAATTAATTCAAAATCTTTAGAACTAATGTCACCTGCAATTTTTTTTAGCAAAGAGATATCAATCTTAGATATAGTTTTATTTTCAAAATCAATCATAAAAAGAATTATATCAAAGATATGAAGTTTTATCTACTATTAATTTGATAAAACTTCATATAAAAAGTTATTGTAGATTTTGAAATGCTGAAACTGCTGCACCCCAATTATTTGTATTTACGTGACGAACATAATCTTTATTTTTAATATATGGATAAGCCACAGAAATAGACACAACTACTATAATTAAAATAGCTAATTGTATAAAAGATACCTTTTGAATATCCTCTTTTATTCGTATTTCACATACACCACCTGGACAATTTTTTGCTTTTTGTCTTGTAATTAACTCATATAAATTACAACCAAGGCAAATTCCAAGAGCTGATTCAAAAAAGAAAAATATTAGACATGCAAAGCATAAAGAAAGTCTGATATCGCCACCTTTATTAATAAGGACGAAAAAAAGCATTCCAGATGCAAGCAAAATACCGATTGCCCAAGCAAATTTCTTTTGTGGAGCACCGACATAGTCAGGTTTTTGATTACTTACAATTAATCTTGCTAGTACCATATATGGTGCATATTTTGGATTAATAAATACTCTTATAAAAAATTCTGTAAAAAAAGTAAATGTAAATAAATCTGTTACAAAATCATTATGATGTAAAAATACAAACATTAAACCAGTATATGAAAATAAAAACATGATTCCAGCACTCGCTCGCGCCTCTCTTTCATTAATCATTCTAGTTGGATATCCTGCAACTATTTCTCCAAAATTAAAGTACTTTCCCATATTTTGAGTCCTTTTTATCTATGTCATGTAAAATTACCGATAATTATACAATAACTATATTACAAAAAACTAAAATTATTGATTTAAATATATTATTTACTTATATACATGTTATATTTGTTATAATGATTGCATGAGAAGAAGAGAGTTTATTAAATATAGTGTTATTTTGTTAGGTTCAACACTTTTTGCTAAGAATTATTATGCTTTACATGTAAAGATATTAAAAGAACCGTTTCAAACCATCGCCAAAGTTCATGATGACCTTTTTACGCCTAGTGCTGGGATGCCAAGACCGCAACTGTTTAATGCTATTGGATTTTTAAAAGGTGTTATGCAAGACCCAAGAGTTCAAGCTAGTCAAAAAGAGTTTATTAAAGATGGAGTTAAATGGCTAAATATGACAACAAATAAGTATTATCAAAAAGATTATATTAATTTATCAGTAGAAAAAAGAGAAAAAATTTTAAAATCAATTTCACAAAAAGAGTGGGGTAATGATTGGCTTTGGTATATTATGAATCATGCATTTGAAGCTATGCTAAGTGACCCTATATATGGTGCAAATACGAAACAAATTGGTTGGAAATGGCTTGATTTCATTCCTGGTGAGCCACGTCCACCAAGGGTAAATTCTTATGTATGATATATGTATTGTAGGCAGTGGGGCAGGGGCTGGTCCAATTGCTTATGAATTAGCACATAATGGTCAAAAAGTTGTTGTATTAGAAAAAGGTCCACATTATGTACGAGAAGATTTTTTTAAAGATGAGTTAGCCATTAGGCGAAATGTTTATACTCCGTTAAAAAATCAACAACAACACGTTGTACAAATTCAAAATGCAGATGGAAAATGGATTAGTACGCAAACAAAAAATAGCAATTGGAATTTTTGGAATGGCTCTATGGTTGGTGGGTCGTCCAATTTAATGAGTGGTTATTTTTTAAGATTAAAACCAAATGATTTTAGATTAAAAACTACTTACGGTGCTATAAAAGATACAAATATCGTAGATTGGGTCATTAGCTATGATGATTTAGAACCATATTACGATAAAGTAGAAAAAATTGTTGGCGTATCTGGCAGAATCGTTAAACATCCTTTTATGGAGCCACGATCAAGTGATACTTTACCATTTCCTCCATTATGGGAACAACCAATTTCATCATGGATAGACGCTGCATGTATAGAACTAGGCTTTCATCCGATACCAACTCCAAGGGCAATTTTACCACATAATGCACTTGGAAGATTTGGTTGCTCATATTCAAATTTCTGCGGTAGTTACGGTTGTGCAACAGGAGCTAAAGGTAATGCACGTTCAGCACTGCTTGATAGTGCAGTTGCAACTGGCAATTGTACTATTATCAGTAATGCCTTTGTGTTTAAAATCGATAGTGATAGTAAAAAAGCAACTAGAATTGATTATTTTGATAAGCAAGATGATATCAAAAGTATCAAAGCTAAGATATATGTTATAGCTTGTCAAGCGATTGAGAGTGCAAGATTACTATTAAATTCAAAAAATAACTATTTTATACATGGAATGCTAAATAATCATAATCAAGTTGGAAAAAATCTGATTTTTTCAGCAGGTGGAACAGGTAATGGTGTATTTACATTTAATAATCTTCCAAAATCAAAACATAAGGAATTGATGGTAAGAGGCGCATTTGTTAATCGCTCCTTACAAGATTGGTATGAATATGATAATCATGAAAAAACTATTAAAGGCGGAACTATTGACTTTTTATATGAAAGTGCTAATCCAACTTATAAAGCCATGACTCAAATTTATGATAAGAACTCAAATCTTATTTGGGGGCAAAAGCTTCAACAAAAGTTAAAACATTCCTTTTTATCATCAAGAGTTTTAAATTTTGAAATCTTTAATGATTGGTCGCCTACTGATGATTGCTATGTGAGCGTAGATGAGAGTGTGAGGGATAAATGGGGGATTCCAGTTGGTTTAGTTAGGTTAAATAGCAATCCTCATGACGAGGAAGTTGGCAGGTTTTTAGCTAAAAAAGCGGTTATGGTTTTAAAAAAAATGGGAGCTATTAATATAACTAGTGATATCTCGCCATCCCCACCAACTAATCTTGTTGCTGGTGGATGTCGTTTTGGAGACGATGAAAAAAATTCGGTTTTAGATAAAAACTGTAAAGCTCATGCATTGGATAATTTATATGTTACAGATGGTTCGTTTATGCCAACTGGAGGGAGTGTGCCATATACTTTTACGATCTATGCAAACTCTTTTCGTGTTGCTGATGAAATTAAAAAAAAGTTTAGCTAAAATTACACTATGAAAAATAATAAAAAAGCAATTTGTATTATGAGCGGTGGCATGGATTCTACGTTATGCGCGTACATGCTAAAGGAGCAGGGCTATGATATCATAGCCCTGCATTTTAATTATTATCAAAGAACAGAATCTAAAGAGTTGTCTTGTTTTAATAATATTTGCAATAGCTTACATGTAAAGAAAAAATATATTTTGGATATAGATTTTTTTAAAAATCTTGGTACTTCGGCATTGGTCGATAAAAATATTGATGTTCCAATAAATGGTATTGAAGATGAAGTTCCTATAACTTATGTACCATTTAGAAATGGTATATTTTTAAGCATGGCAGCAGCTTTGGCTGAAAAAGAAGGCACTCAAGTAATTGGCATCGGCGTAGTTCAAGAAGATAGCAGTGGATATCCAGATTGTACAGAAACTTTTATACAAAGTATGCAAAAAAGCATAAATATTGGAACTAAAAAAGAGATGCATCTTGAGATAAAAATGCCATTAGTGTATTTAAAAAAATCTCAAATAGTTAAAGAAGCTTTAAAACGTAATGTTCCACTAGAGCTTACTTGGAGTTGCTATCAAAATGAAGATATTGCGTGTGGGATCTGTGATAGTTGTAGATTAAGACTTCGTGGTTTTAAAAATGCAGGAATTAAAGACCCAATTAAATATGAATAAGTATTTTTTCTATAATAATTTAAAAGTTAATGTTATAATCAATAAAAGATTAAAGCATAGTTATATTCAAATTGTAAACTCTCAAGAGATAACAATTAAAACACTAAAAAATTCTAAACAATTTATTTTACATCTAATTCAAACAAAATATATATGGATTTTAAAACATATACAGCGTTTAAAGTCTAAAATATCACATGAACAACATATAGATGAGATATTATTATTTAATAAAATTATTAATATTAATAAATATGATAATAAACAATTTCAAACTAGATTATTAAAATTACAAACTTTAAATAAACAAAAGAGAGTGAAATTATATGATGATATTTATAGATTTGAATCTAGACAATATATCGTAGATAGAGTTGCATATTTTAGTCAGATTATGAACCTTATACCTAGTAAAATATTATTTAGAAAAATGAAAAGGAGATGGGGGAGTTGTAAAAGCAATAAAGAGATAACTTTTAATATCTATCTTTTAAGACTACCAAAAGAGTTAATAGATTATGTTATAGTGCATGAAATAGCGCATATTAAGCATATGAATCATTCAAAAAAATTTTATATTTTTTTGAAATTATATCTAAAAAATAGTGATGATTTAAAACAGAAAATTACTCATTTTATAATAACGCCACTACAATAGCGTAGCATATAAAAAAGAAAAGATGAGAGGCTCCCTCAAAATAATTTGTCTCGCCATCATCAGTTGTTTTCCAAGCTAAAATAACTGTTAAAATTAAAGCACCGATTTGAAAAGGATTAAAATCAAGCGAAAGAGGTGTTTTTGTTAAATTGGATAAAGCCACTAAAATAGGAACAGTTAGCATTATTGATACAGTCGATGCTCCCATGGCAATATTTATAACTCTTTGAATCTGGTCATTTTTAGCCGCTTTAATTGCTGTTACCATCTCTGGGGCCACAGATATGATAGCAATTATTAAACCAGCTAAACCGATTGGAAAATTATACTTTATGACAAAAAGCATGCCATCATGAGCAAAAATTTCAGCTATAATTCCAATAATGGTAATTAATCCCAAAATTGTTAGAAAATTTATAAAAGTACTTTGTGTCTCAAAAGCATTTTTATAAGTATGTTCAATGTGTGAAGTTTTATCATGTTGCTTGTATTTAAAAATTCTACTCCTCGCAGTTGATTTAAAAAAATGTTTATGAGTTTTAGTCTGAAAAATTACTATAACTATATAAAATAAAAATAAAACTATAGCTATTAAGTTTGATAGCAATAGCAAATGATGATTGTTTCCTTTGACATATTGAAATACACTTGGAATCAATAATGCCGATGAAGCAACTAATAAAATAGTTGTATATGTGCTTGAAGTATCCTCATTATGTTCTTGTTCTTTAAAAGATAGACCGCCGATAAAAACAGCAAGTCCTAATAATACATTTAAATCGACTATAATTGCGGAGATGATACCACCCTTGACCGTCTGTATAGCATGGCTTGTATGCGTGGACGTAACTAATACCATAAATAGTATGATGATTTCAACAATAACAGCACTAAAAGTGAGTACACCACTAGCATAAGGTTCATCTAAACGATGAGATAACACCTCAGCTACTTCTGAAACTGTAATAGACAATAATGCTATACTAATAGATGAAAAGAAGATTGAAACATATATATCTTGAAAATAAAAATGTAAAAACAGCATGATAATAGAAAATACTATACCAAATACAAATGTTTTGTGATGTAAAAAGATTAGTTTAAAATATGAGGGTGGTTCCTTGTTGGTATCAGATGTCAATCATGCACTCCTATAAATCAAAAGTTAATTGTTGTTGTTTTGATATAAAATTATTATGATCTAAAAAACTCTTATCTTGTCCTGCAATTAGTGCAAAATGGAATCTTTTTAATTTTAATATCTTGATTATATCTAATTGAGTATCATAAGTAAATATATTTGTCATATCTTGCACCATATCTACATTTTTTGTGGGCAAGAGATAAATTGTGTGAGCCCAATTTGCTTGTTGTCTTAAAAAGTCAATTTGCAAAGATATTGGTTTAAGACTTGGTTCAAAAATAAGAACTTTGTCGCTATTGCCAAACTCTTGTTGTTGAAAATTATTATTAACGAAGATGGCCTCAAAATGCTTTATAGTTGTAAAAGATAAGATTGAAAAATTGATCCTTTCATTTTTAAATAATTGTAATAATCTTTGTAGATATGGTATAAAAAATGGAGATAATAGTTTACGTCCATAAAAAATATTGTCATATATAAAAGATGTTTCAAAAAGTGTTTGTTCAATAATATTAATTTTTAAAGAGGTTGTATTGGATAGATGCTTTATGTTAATAAAAATATCTTTATAGCAAAATGAATCACTAAATAACACAAGAGTATTTTGATCTATATTTTGTAATATATTAAAAATATTAAAAATATCGCCCTCAAGAATTTTTACCGATTTATGAGTTGTTATTTGTAAGGCAAGTTTTATAGTTATATCATCACATTCATATGCTTTGCAATTTATACTTAGTAGATTAAATCTTATGATTTTAATCATTGCAATTATAATATTATCAACTTTAATCCAAGCAATTTCATTATCAGTTATTTTTGTATTAAAATCAAATAAGATACAATAAGCACCTTTTTTAATCGCATCAGGTATATCGTCATCATTTTGCGCAATAAAAAGATCACCTCGTTTTAAAGATGATAATTTGTAACAAACTGATTCAAAGGAACTAACAAAAGGTTTATTTAGTAATTTTGCATCTGTCAATGCTACGATATTTTCTAATCTCATCCAATAGATGTCCCTGGCCGTTTGTGAAATTCCACACGAATTAATGATAATCCATCTTCATCTTTAGCAGCAAGAAGCATCCCCTCAGATATAAGACCCATTAGCTTTACAGGTTTTAAATTTGCAACAACACATATTTGTGTATTAATTAATCTATCTGGCGTATAAAATTCCTTAATACCAGCTATGATCTGTCTCGGTTTTTCTTCTCCTAAATCAACTTGTAATCTTAACAGTTTCTTACTTTTAGGCACTTCTATGACCTCTAAAATTGTTCCAACTTTTAATGATGTTTTGAAAAACTGTCCTATCTCAATTAATCCATCATCTAAATTATTTTCAAATTTAGTTTTAGGCGTGGTTACCATTTTTTTAATAGTATTTTCTTTAAGCGTGGCAACTTCTTCCTCTATACGTGGAAACAATGGTGGAATTTTTTTAATATTAAATGGCTGTAATAACTCTTGACCTAATGCAAGAGTTTGATATGAATTAGTATTAATATTAAAGGATAGTGCGTCAGCAATAGTTGATGTTGTTTTCGGCATAATTGGATACAAAAATAGCGATGCTTTTGCTAAAATATTAGCAACCAATGCAACAGTTGCCATGGCCTCATCTTTTTTATTTTCTTTTATTTTAATCCAAGGTGTGTATGTTTCAATAGCTTTGTTTGCAATACTAAAAACTCTCCATAACTCTTCAAGATATTTATGAAATTGTAATTTATCAATATAACTAGTTAGTGATTGTAAAATATTTGCAACCTCATTAAACTCTTTAGTGTGATATTTCAATACATCTTTACTATCAATATAAAAATTTGAATATTTTTCACTCATACCAATAATGCGGTTTAATAAATTTCCAAGATCATTTCCAAGATCAGAATTAATGCGATCAATTAATGCTCGTTTTGAAAAATCTCCATCTTGTCCAAAAGGAACTTCTCTAAGCATAAAATATCTAAAATTTTCAGTTCCATAAAGGTCACAGACCTCTTTTGGTGCTATAACATTACCTTTTGATTTGCTCATTTTTTCACCATCACGTGTCCACCATCCATGCACGCCAATATGTTTTGGTAGTGACAAACCCAAACTCATTAAAAATGCTGGCCAATAGATTGCATGAAAACGTAAAATATCTTTACCAACTAAATGAATATCTGCTGGCCAATATCTCATATTATCTTCGGATGTACCATAACCCAAAGCCGTCACATAATTTAAAAGAGCATCTAACCAAACATACATCACATGTTTATCGTCATTTAAAAGCGAAGGAAGTTTTACACCCCAATCAAATGATGTTCTAGTTACAGACAGATCAAATAAGCCACTTTTTACAAAATTTATTACCTCATTTTTTCTTGAGATAGGTAAAATAAAATCTGGATTATTTTCATAAAATTCTAATAATTTATTTTCATAATTTGATAATTTGAAAAAATAACTTTCTTCTTCAACTATCGTAGTAAGGCGTCCACAATCAGGACAAAACTCCCCATCTATTAGCTGAGTTTGTGGAAAAAAAGTTTCACAACTTACGCAATAATGTCCAGAATAATTACCCTTATATATATCACCATTTTCGTACATGGTCAAAAAAGCTTTTTGAACACCTTTTGCATGATTTTTATCAGTAGTTCTTATAAATTTATCATAGCTAATATCTAAATCATCCCATAAATCTCGAAAAGTTTTACTAATTTCGTCAGCAAATTCTTTGGGCGATTTATTATTCTTTTTCGCTGTTTCTTCTATCTTTTGTCCATGCTCATCAGTTCCAGTTAAAAAGAAAACATCATCGCCTTTTAATCTTCTATATCTTGCAAGAGTATCAGCTATAAAAGTTGTATATGCATGCCCAATATGGGCTTCACCATTTACATAATATATTGGAGTTGTTATATAGTTTGTCATTGATTATTTATCCTCTTATCTTTGTTAAAATTGAAATCCACCCGTTTGTCCTTTTGACATTGAGTTATAAACACTACTTATATATTGATTGCGTACATCGCATTTTAAATATATCTGACATGCACTGCAACTTTGTACTTTTTTATTTTGTTGACATTGATATAATAAAACCAATTTTTCATCTAAATCTTTTTCAAATTTATTAGCGGTTTTTGTATTCATCAAGTACTCTTGTTATCTCATATTTAGAGCCAAAAAAACATGGCGAGGTATCGTGTACATGTGAACATGCTAGAGTTAAGAGATTGTTTTTACCGTCAATAGCAGATCCACCAGCTTTGCTATATATAAATGCAAATGGAAAAACTTCAAAAAGTTTTCTAAGCTTACCATTTGGTTTATCTGAAGTGGCAGGATATGAAAAAAGTCCTCCACCTTTTAATAAAATTTGATGAAGGTCTGGTACCATTCCACCAGAATAACGCAACCTATATCCCTCTTTAAAAAAAGAATCGACTAATTTTTTATGATACGGCTGCCAATTTTGCTGAGTTCCACCAGGTGCGTTTAGATTGCCTTTTTCATTTAGATGAATCTCTTTTATATACTCAAATTCATGATTTTGCAGAAGGTATAATTTAACTTTATTGCAAGCAAATACCATCTCAACACGAGGACCATAAACAATATAGCAAGATGCAACCATATTCTTTGCTTCAAAACTATTTTTGTATATTCCAAAAATAGAACCAACACTTAGGTTTACATCTACCAGTGATGACCCATCTAGTGGATCATAGGCGATAAAATAATCACCACTATCTCGAAAGCATAAAGCATCTTTTTTTTCTTCACTTGCTATTGTATTGATGCTTGGCACATGACTAAACTCCTCCTCTATAATCATGTCACATGTAATATCAAGCTGCAGCTGTATCTCACCTGAACTATTTTCTGATTCGCTGTAGCCAACATCTTTTGTATCTATTGCATCTTTAATTCGTTTTGCACTTTTTTGTATAGCATTAAATATATCATTCATTTTTAATCCTTTTTATAATAATTTTTTACCATTTTTAAATATCCAGTCTATTATTTCATCTATATTATTTAAATCTAAATAGGGTATATGGCTATATTTTTTTAAAAAATTATTATCTCTTAACTCTTTATTGACGGCTAATACATCTATAAATTTTAAATAATCATCTTCAATCTTTTTATAAAAAACTCCAATTCTGGGTATTAAAAAATCTTTATGACCCTCTATTAATAATATATCAAAATCTTTAAGCATAATTATAATTTCATCTAATGTTTTTTCTTTTTGTGAAAAATATGTAGTTCTTTTTGGAGATGTAACAATCACTTCAGCACCACACTCAAAAAACTTATAGCTATCTTTTCCCTCTACATCAAATCTTGCTTTATCTTTTGGATCATGTTTAATAATAGCTACTTTTTTATCGTAATTATTTTTTAATTGCTCAGCAATCTGAACAATTAATGATGTTTTTCCGCTATTTGATGGACCACTAAATGCAATAACTATTTTTTCTGCCATTATTATATCTTTATGTAAGTTTATCTTGCCACTTATTATACTCTATACTCATTAAAAAGATGTTTAATTCTAATTGAGATATACTTACATATTAAAAGGGCAACCTCTAACAACCCTAGATAAAAACATTAAGGTTGTTAGAGGTTGCCCTAAAGATAAAAGGGTGATTATATATGAAATTTCAATTACTATTTTTTATAGTGCTTAGTTTTTTATGGACAGGATGTACATCAAACGCATTCTCAAAGTTTCATATTGCTACACAAAAACAACGTGCATTTGCAAATCTTCAAATATCTAAAATCTCAAGTGGATATAAAACAGCAGGAACAATATCTGCTATTTACTTAAACAACATTATACCTAATAAATATAAACGCAAAGAATATTTTTATGTTATTTTATACTTAAAAAATCAAGGAAGATTTAGTTTTGCTTTAAACGGTAATAAAGCAATAAAAATACAATCATTAGAACAAAATAATATTTATAACAATTTATTACCAATATCTGGACATTGGCATCACTTATATTTGGTTATTTTTAACCATGTAGATGATGAACATTTAAAGCTTTTAGTGCGATACTTGACATATCATTCCTATGTTTTAAGGTATTTAAAAAATCAATAATAGATCTTTTTTTACCCATAATATTTTGATAAATAATATAGTTTGTTAAAACTTGTTTACCATATTTTCTTGTTTGAGAATTTGCCATCAATTCCATACTTAAAAATGGCTCATATTTTTTATCTACAAATCTATTTTGAGACAAATATTTTTTTAAAAAGCTATATCCACCATTATATGCGTAAGCTTGAAATAGTGCATTACCTACATGCCTTTGTAGCCAACTTAGATATTTTTTAGCAAATAAAATATTTATCTTAGGATTAAAAAGAGTATTAAAGCTTAGTAACTTAAAATGAAGTTGTTTAGCCAAGTTTTTTACAACAAATGGCATCATTTGCATAAGTCCAAGTGCATAAGAAGTCGATATCGATGAGGGAATAAAACGACTCTCTTGCCTCATTATTGCATAAAAAAATGCTTTATGATTGATACTAAGATTTGTTAACAAATTGTTATATGGCATAATGAAATTATGTATTTTATATGAACAAGCCTTCGCTATAATTATAGCTTGAACTGGTTTTAGTTCTTTTGTTTTATATGAATTTGCTAAGTTAAATAAATTATTCTTAGATGTTTTGGCTATTTTATGTTTAATCTTTAGCCAAACAAATGGATTTGAAAGATTTTTATTTTTTGCTGTTACTGAAGTTATAACGGTAATGAAATAATTATTAACCTTTACATGTAAATCTTGCTTTGCATATAAAGTGTATAAATTTATTTCAGAATTAACTGATAATATCTTTAGATATCTTTTATCTTTTGTGACCAAGTATTTCCAAAATAAAACTTTATCTTTCATGTATGATTTTTTACTTTTATTGTACGCAATTTTTAAATAAACTAGAGCCTGTTTTTTATGATACTGTAGTACATTTAATGCAAGAAAAAAATTCGTTTGCGCATTTAAGTTTTGGCTATTGATATCAAACAAAGAAGCTTGAAGTTTATCTAGTTTGTAATTTGTAACGACTTTTTTTACAAATAAAGAAAACTGATTCGAAATCATCAGTTTTTTAATAAATTTTTGTGTGTATTGATGATTAAAATATTTATTTACAAAATGAGCATTAGCATGATTTATAACAGTCAATATAGTAGATACACTATAATCATCAAGATTTTTTTGAGTCATTTTTGTATTCATTAGTGATAAATATGCTTTTGTTTGATTATTATCAATATTTTTTATCAATTGTAATTTTTTTCTTCTAGTTAAAAAACTTGCTTTATATGGAGATATTGCTAATTTTAAACACTGTATATTTGTTGTAGTAAGTAACTGTTTTTTCGTTAAAACCATACATTTAATCATAAACTTTAGTGGCTTTGAATCACTTTTTTTTGCATATAACTTTAAAAGCTTTTGATTAATATATTGAATTTGATTAAAGGCATCTTGTGCATGTTGTGGTGTAATATTTTGCTGTAAATATTGCCAAATTAAAAAATCTTTTGCCAGTGATATTGGCTTTGAATTAATATCTTTTAGTGTTATATTAGCATATAAAATAGTGCTTATAAGAATATATATAAATATAATTGCTTTCATTTATTTGAGCAATAGATTTAATCCGTTTCCTAACAAAACCATTAAGATTTGCAAGCCCACCACAATGATTAATGGAGCTAAATCTATACCATTAAAAGTAGTTGGAACAAAATGTCGTACAGTTTTATATGCAGGCTCTGTTAATTTGTATAAAATTCTTACTATTGGATTATTTGGATCAGGATTAACCCATGTTAATAGAGCAGCTATTATTATCACCCATATATAAATATTAATTAAACTTATAAAAATATTGACTAATTGAAAAATTAATTGGGTCATTTGATTATCTCTTTTATATAATTTTTTAAATGTGGATAGATGTTTATTAATTCTGGACCATGTTCCGCGTTAGTTAATAATAGGCGAAGCGGTTTAAAGAAATTTTTTCCCTTTAAACCACTATTTTGAATAATATAGTGTTTAAAATCATCAAAACTATCAAAGTGCGGAATATCCTTCATTAAATCTATAATTTTTTGCGAAGACTCAAGAAATTCATTAGGAATAACTTTAGGTTCAAAAATAGGTCTGATTTTACTTCGTAATTCTTCAAGTGTTGATGCTTCATCAAGATATATTTTGGCAAGTCTTCCAATCTCTTCATCAGCAAAACCAACATATCTTGAGAGTTCTTTATCATTCATGCGTTTAAGATGCTCACGATTGATAAATCTTAATTTATCTATATCAAACTTTGCGGGAGATTTAGAAATTTTAGTTATATCAAACCACTCAATCGCCTCTTTAACAGTAAAAATCTCTTTTGGAGGCTTATTGCCTAGTAAAATAAGATAATTAGCAATTGCTTCAGGTAAAAACCCTTTTTTAAGCATCCATTTTACGCTTGATGCATCGTCACGTTTACTCATTTTTTTACCAATATTATTTAATATGATAGGTAAATGAGCATATGTTATATCTTTTTTATAGCCTAACGCCTTTACGATAGCAATTTGCTTAGGAGTATTACTAACATGATCTTCACCTCTAATAATGATAGAGATATCACTTATCATGTCATCAATTGCACATGCAAAATTATATGTTGGCGTTTTATCCATTCGCATAATAATAAAATCATCTATCTCTTGCGGTGTAAAAATTATTTTGCCTTTTATCAAATCATTAACAACAATATCTTGATTTGGTTGTTTTAGGCGTACTACAAATTTATTTGTATTGTCTATAATTTGTTGTGGCAATAAATCTTTACATGTACCATCATAGCGGTAAGCTTTTTTTGCTTTTTTTGCTTTTTGCTTTTTCGATTCTAGCATCTTTACAGAGCAAAAACAATTAAATGCTTTTTTGTTGTGTAGCAACTCTAACGCCATCATGCCATGAAACTTTAAGTTTTTACTTTGATACAATATTTCTTTATATTTAATATTAAATATATCTAAAATTTCTAAAATTTCTTTATCTTTACCATCAACATTACGCTCTTTGTCTGTATCTTCTATGCGTATAATCAGTGATTCGTTTTTTTGTTTTGAGACTATATAGTTAAATAGAGCAACTCTTAAATTGCCTATATGCATATCACCAGTAGGGCTAGGAGCAAAACGTAACATAAATTTCCTGTGTAAATATTTTATAAATACTTTTAATAGTCTAAAGCTATCCATGGCTTTTAAAAGTATCTATATGCAATTCTATCTTATTTTTCTTAAGGATACTACTAAAAACTTCAAATAAACTCTTAATCACTAGTATTATATAAAAAAATGAAAAATAGGCAAACCCTAACTAAAAATGGTGACTCCAAGGGGATTTGAACCCCTATGGCAAGGATGAAAACCTTGAATCCTAACCATTAGATGATGGAGTCATTTATAAATAGAGTAAAATTATAATTAGATGATTGTTAAAAAATGCTTAAGGACACCTCTAAAACCCTTCTTTATTGTTAGTTTCAAGTTTTAAGTGCCAGACCATAATAAATGTCATATTTAACAATTTTTAAAAGCTTTAGTTTCAAGGAGGGCTTTTGTTAATGATACTAGTATCGTTAACAAAAGCGCAATGCAGAAAATGAGCCTTTTAAAATTTGCCCTCATATAATACTAAATGCTTTAAAAGGCTATAATTAAAATAAGAAGAGTTTTAGCATATCGAATCTGCCCCGAGACCAATTTATTTGAGTCTGTCCCAAAGTCAGATAGCTAAACTACAAATTTGAGTGGTAACTAAGTCGGATATTTCCAGACTGAATTTTATGAGGTGAAGTTAAGTTTAGTAGCTAATCAAGTAGAGCAAAACTCTACCCTAACGAACTCTTCTAAAACTAGGAGGTTCTTATGTTTAATTATATCGGAATTGATGTTTCAAAAGCAACATTACAAGTTTATATTCCCATCAAAGATGAGAATATTAGTATTGAAAATAGTAAAAAAGCTCTTATTTCTTTGTACTCAAAATTGAAAAAGTATTATAAGAAAGAGGTAGAAAATTTAGTAATTATATTTGAACCTACAGGTTCATACTCAGTCTTACTAAAACGATTCTGATTTGAAAAAAATATCTATGCTTTCATAATCAATCCAAGACAAAGTGCTAACTTTGCCAAGGCTTTAGATAACAGAAGTAAAAGTGATGTCATTGATGCTAAAATGCTTTATAAATTTCATGTAATGCTACATACAAGTGAAATTAGTGTACATGAAGAGTTTTCAGAGGTATTGACTTACTATAAATTCATTCAAAAAGAAAGAGTTTCATTTTCAAATCATTTAGAAGCTTTAGAGTCAAAAGATGGGAGTTTAATTATAAAAAAAGAGTTAAAAAAACAGATATATGATTTGAAAACGAAAGAAGATGAGATGATAAAATTAATGAAAAATATCATTAATTCTAATGAAGATTTAGTAAAGAAATTTGAGAACATCACCTCAATAGTAGGTGTTGGAGATAGAGCTGCTATTGCACTTATTCATCTCTTTACAGCATATCCAGAAGCCAATAGACAAGAGATTGTTGCACTCAGTGGTTTAGATGCAATTGAAAATAGTTCTGAAACTTCTGTTCATCGTAAAGCACGCATTTCTAAGAGAGGTAGTAAGATATATCAAAATATGCTTTTTATGCCAGTTTTGTCTGCAATTCAACATAATCCTTACATGAAATTATTCTATGAAAGACTGAAAGAAAAAGGGAAACATTCCACCGTTGCACAAATTGCTGTTATGCGTAAAATGATTTTAATCGCTCACTCTCTATTCAAAAATGATGTTAAATTTAATAAGGAAATTTATGAAAAAAGCATAGGGATTTAAGCTACTTTTAACGTGGTAACTTTGGGTAAAAAGAGAAGTCACAAGCTGACTGCGTTAAAGGTTCTTGAAACTACTAGTAGTTCATACAAACTTTCGCCTTGCATCTTATAACTTCTCTTTTTATTAAATTATGACATTTATTATGGTCTGGCACTTATGTGATGTCTCCAACATACTTAGTATCTGGTGCTGATGCATAAAAATCTCTATTAAGCAGGTTGGGTGCTACTTGTCTATGTTCATGCATCCACGCGTACTTTACAGAACTTCTTTGGCAAAGTACGCGCCCTGAAAGAAGTACCCTTGGGATGCGGTCGCCTTTTTTAAGATGTCACACTCTTGCTTGAGTAGCTTGTTTTCCTTTCTTAAGCGCTTTATCTCTTCATCAATAGTTTTAGTTGATGACGATGTATTCATCCCTTTCATCGGTATATTGTGTTCTTTTTTATAAGTACTTGAGACATATCCTAAATGTTGTGTCCAACAGTAACACTCTAACTAATTTTCCTCCT
>CAYYRS010000012.1:0-76986 GCA_964474335.1 uncultured Campylobacterales bacterium | reverse complement strand
ATTTCTTATCCTTATAATAGCAAATTTTTGGGACACAACATTATTTTTTAGTCCCTTTTAGTGAGAATTGTCTTGACATTTGGGGTGGAATAATAAACTAAACCTTGACAGCTATAATTTTTATCGATATACTCGATAATACGATTTGAAGTGGATTTGAAAATATGATTTTAACTTTTTTATCATCAATTGCAGATACAATATTAGATACACAAAAGCAAAAACAAAGTCATAGATTTTTAATCTATACGGGTAGTGCTATGAGCGTTGGAGGTGTTGTATGGGGAACGATTACTTTTAGTGAAGGTTTAGCATGGCAATCTATCATCCCCTATTCTTATGCAGCGATTACCATCTTAAACTTTTTGTATCTATATATAACTAAAAATTTTAAAGTCGCACAAACAATACAGGGTGCTATTAGTTTATTTATTCCATTTTTATTTCAAATTTCTTTAGGCGGATTTATAGCAAGTGGTGCAGTTATTATTTGGTCTATGCTAAGCGTCTTGGTGAGTTTTACTTTTCAGGAAAAAAGACGTGTATTTTTATGTTTTGGTGTTTATATCTCTTTGATTATTATTAGTGGCTTAATCGATAATAATATCAGATTCTTAGCACACAATATACCAATTAATGATAGTATTTTATTTTTTACTTTAAATATTACTATGATTTCAATTAGTATTTTTATACTTTTTTTATACTTTATAATAAGTAAAGAAAAACTTGAAATAGAGATTTATACCATTGCATATACGGATTCATTAACTAATTTACCAAACAGGCGCAATTTTTTTATAAAAGCAAATAAAGAGTTTGTTCGTGCAAAAGAAGAGAAGGATATTTTTTCTTTATTTTTATTAGATATAGATTTTTTTAAACTCTTTAATGATACTTATGGACATGATACAGGAGATAAAGTTTTGGTAGATTTTGCAAAACTATTACAAGATATTACAAGAGAAGTGGATATTATATGTCGTTATGGTGGAGAAGAATTTATTGTTTTAATGCCAAAGATAAAAATAGATAAAAGTATCATAGTAGCTCAAAGAATTATAGATGCTTGTAAAAATATGATAATATCAGTTCAAGAGCATAAACTTAATGTAACTGTTAGTATTGGTGTAACAAAACTACAATTAACTGATATAAGTATTGAAGATACTATAAAACGTGCAGACTCATTTTTATACGAGGCAAAACAAAATGGCAGAAATCAGTTTCAAGTATCGCGATAAATCTTAGTTATTAATAATAATTTGCTATAATAATTTTAAAGGATATTTTATGCAAAAATATGAAAGTTATAAATGTGAAGTATGTGGCAATATTGTTGAAGTCCAAAATGTTGGTGGTGGTGAGCTTGTTTGTTGTTCTCAGCCCATGATAAAAATAACAGCTGATTTAACTTTAGTAAATTTATTAAAAGCTTTTGCTGGAGAATCACAAGCTCGTAATAAATATGAGTATTATGCAAAAGTTGCACAAAAAGAGGGTTATCGTGATATCGCAGCACATTTTCAAAGAGCGGCAAATAATGAAAAAGAGCATGCAAAACTAGAGCTAGCGCTATATAATCGTCTAAAAAATAGTAGTGAAAATTCATGGGGTGATACTTTAGCAAATTTAAAAGATGCTATTGCTGGTGAGAGTTATGAAAACTTAACTATGTATCCAGATTTTGCTAAAATAGCTAAAGAAGAGGGCAATAAAGAAGCTGCGAAGTTGTTTAACAATATCTGTAAAGTAGAAGTAGAACATGAAAAAATGTATCAAGAACTTTTAGCTCGCTTAAGCGAAGGTCATGAATTTCAAAGTGAAGATGAAGAGGTTTGGATATGTGAAGTATGTGGGCATGTTCATTATGGTAAAAAAGCTCCACCAAAATGCCCAGTATGTGGACATCCACAGGAATATTTTTCAAGAAAAGTTGAAACAAAATAGATTTGAGCTCAACCTATTATAGTTCTTTATTTAGCTTTATAAGTGGTGTGGGGGTTGTCGCTTTTGTTATATATATTTTTATGAGTCTGCTGAAATGGCGAAAATTAAGACGTATCGGTAAGCTCCCATTTAAAGAGGAGTATAAAGCTTGTCTTTTTAAAACACCCCATTATAAAAAATTATCAGATAAAGACAAGGAAGCAGTGCAACGCTCCATTTTGTTATTTATCAATACAAAAAACTTTATTGGAATAAAATTACAAATTACAGATGAAGTCAAGATAATTATAGCATTTTATGCCTGTTTATTGCTTTTACATGTGAAGATAAAACATTGTTATAATAATCTAAAAACAATTATAGTTTATCCTAGTGCAGTTGTTATTGATATGATTCAATCTTCTAATGGTATATATAACCATGAAAAATTTTTAATTGATGGACGTTCAACGGATGATACCGTTATAATCGTGTGGCATGACGCTAAATCAGAAGCTTATCATTTGCGACACGATAATGTAATTATTCATGAATTTGCACATGAAATTGATTTTTTACAAGGAGAGATTAATGGCATCCCTCCTATTGAAAAATCAAAATATCATCAATGGGCAACTATTTTGTTCACAGAATTTAATAAATTAAATAAGATAGCACTAAAAAATAGAGATTGGGGAAAATATAAGCTTTTAGGTAGTTATGCTAGCACTAATGAAGCTGAATTTTTTGCAGTTTTAACGGAGAGGTTTTTTGAAGCACCAAAAAGTTTAAAAACACATTTTCCAAAATTATATGATGAATTAAAAGAGTTTTACAATATAGATACAGTCAGACTCTTAGGTAAAGTTTAACTTTTTTTCTGTATAATGATATTAAAAATAATGGATATTTAACAATATGTTTGATTATGATACTTTAAAGTCTTGGTTATTTAAATTACAGCCAGAAAATGCACATCATTTAGCTGAATGTTTCTTAAGAGTTCCAAATGTGTTGCCGAGTGCTTTTACTAGCTTTAGCGATAATCATTTTATAACAAATCCTATTTTAAAACAAAATATTTTTGGTGTTGATTTTTTAAATCCTATTGGTCTTGGTGCTGGATTTGATAAAAATGCAACTATGATACGTGGTATTCATGCTTTGGGTTTTGGTTTTACAGAAATTGGGACAATTACACTACGTCCACAAAGTGGCAATGTAAAACCTAGAATGTTTCGTCATATTAAAGAAAATTCCTTGCAAAACGCCATGGGTTTTAATAATGATGGTCTTTTAAAAGTTATGAGAAGACTAAAAAAAAGATATCCATTTGTTACGCCAATAGGTGTAAATATTGGAAAAAATAAAAAAACTTCACAACGCGATGCACTATTTGAATATATGACTATAATTAAAGCTGTTTATCATTTAAGTGATTATCTTGTTATAAATATTTCATCTCCAAATACACCAGGTCTTAGAGATTTACAAAATACACAGTTTATCTCCGCGCTTTTTAGTGAAGTAAAAGAGATAACAGATAAGCCAGTTTTACTTAAAATTGCACCAGATATGAATTCAAATCAAGCAGTTGAGCTAACATCTTTAGCGGTAGAATGTGGTGCAAGTGGCATAATAGCTACAAATACAACAACAGATTACTCTTTAGTTAAAAATCCTAAAAGTTTCGGAGGATTAAGTGGGGAGGTTTTAACAAATAAAAGTTTTGAAATTTTTAAAGCTATCTCAAAAGAATTATTTGGAAAAACAATATTGATTTCTGTTGGTGGTATTAGCTCTGCCGAGGAGGCATATAAACGCATAAAGTATGGTGCTTCTTTGATTCAATTATATACAGGTTTAGTTTTTAAAGGACCAGAATTAATTAAAGAGATAAATCTTAAGCTAACTGAGCTACTAAAAGCAGATGGATATGCAAATATAACTGACGCAATTGGCGTTGATATAAAATGAAAACAATCATATCTATTATCTTAATTTTAGTAGTTACCATGTTTATTGGCTATTCTTTAGATCGATCGAATAAAAAACACACACAAGAGGCAATTATGATTCACAAATTTAAAAACCCATCTTTACCAACTTATGAAGCAAAAACATTGAAAAATGGATTTGAAATAGTTGTTATTCCGTTACATAATAAGACTAATGTCATTTCTACCAATATTTTTTATAAGGTTGGAAGTAGAAACGAAGTGATGGGTAAAACAGGTATTGCTCATATGTTAGAGCATATGAATTTTAAATCTACAAAAAATTTAAAAGCTGGAGAGTTTGACAAAGATGTTAAAGGTTTTGGCGGTGTTGATAATGCTTCTACTGGTTTTGATTATACACATTATTATATAAAATCGAGTACGCAACATTTAAAAGAATCTATTGATTTATTCGCTGAACTTATGGCACATCTTAGTTTAAAAAATAACGAATTTCAACCTGAAAGAAATGTTGTAGCAGAGGAGCGAAGATGGAGAACTGATAATAATCCACTCGGATTTTTGTATTTTAAACTATTTAATAATGCTTATGTTTATCATCCATATCATTGGACCCCAATTGGCTTTATGAATGATATCAAAACTTGGACACTGCAAGATATCAAAGATTTTCATAAAACTTATTATCAACCGCAAAATGCAATACTTGTAGTAACTGGTGATGTTGAACCAAAAGAGGTATTTAAGTATGCAATAAAAGCGTTTGGAGATATCAAAAACAGTAAGCCAATACCAAAAGTTAAATTTATTGAACCAAAACAAGATGGTTCAAAACAGCTAATTATCTATAAAACGAGTGAAGTTCAGATGTTAGCCATGGCGTTTCATATACCAAACTTTCAAAATAAAGATCAAGTTGCTTTATCTGCTATTAGTGAATTATTAAGCAGTGGCAAAAGCTCCATTTTGTATTCAAATCTTGTAGATAAGAGCCATCTTGTAAATCAGATATATGCCTATAATATGGAAAATAAAGACCCTGGATTGTTTATTTTTATGGCTGTGTGCAATCCTGATGTTAAAGCAACAGAAGTAGAAAAACAGATAAAAAAACAGATAAAATTATTAAAAACAACAAAAGTTACACAAGCTGACTTGGATAAAGTTAAAATAAACACAAAAGCTGATTTTGTTTATTCGCTAGAGAGTTCAACTTCAGTGGCAAATCTATTTGGTGGATATTTAGCACGCGGGGACATGAAACCATTGGCTAATTATGAACAAAATATTGATAGTTTAACTGCCCAAGATATTCAAAATGTGGCAAAAAAATATTTTAATTATGATAATTCGACGATAGTAATTTTAAAAAATAAACCAAAAGGAGATAAATAATTATGAATTTAGTAACAGGTGCAACAACTGCACTAATTACGCCATTTAAAAATAATAAACTTGATGAACAGATGTATGCAAGTTTAATTCAGCGTCAAATAGACAATGGAATTGATGCGGTTTGTCCAGTTGGGACAACTGGCGAGAGTGCAACATTGAGTCATGATGAACATAAAAGATGTATCGAAATTTCTGTTGAAGTTTGTAGGGGAAGTGGGGTTAAGGTTTTAGCAGGAGCTGGCAGTAATGCAACCCATGAAGCAATAGATATTGCCCGTCATGCCCAATCTTGTGGTGTTGATGCTATCTTTTCTGTAAGTCCATATTATAATAAACCTTCTCAAGAGGGTTTATATCAACATTACAGAGCAATTGCAAATGCTGTTGGTGATTTACCGTTTATGTTATATAATGTTCCAGGACGTACGGGAGTTGATATTTTAGCAAAAACTGTAATACGTCTTTTTGATGATGTAGAAAATATATATGGAATTAAAGAGGCAACTGGTAGTCTTGAGAGAACTGTTGAACTATTATCTCTTCGCCCAAAACTAAAGATTTTTAGCGGGGATGATGCGATAGATTTTCCGATTTTAGCTAATGGAGGAGCTGGTGTTACTTCAGTAACAGCAAATCTCTTGCCAGATTTAAAAAGTAATCTTGTACATTTTGCTTTAAATAATGATATGCAAAAGGCATATAAATTAAATAATGATTTATATCCAGTAAATAAGATTTTATTTTGTGAATCTAATCCAATACCAGTCAAGGCAGCTATGTATATAGCAGGTGTTATTGATACATTACAATATCGTTTACCTTTAGTTGAACCAAGTGTGCAAAACATGAAAGAGATCGAAAAAGTTATTAAAAATTATAATATAAAAGGATTATGATGGTAAAAGAAAAAACATTATTTATAAGCGGAGGAACTCGAGGTATAGGTAAAGCTATTGTGTATGCTTTTGCAAAAGATGGGTGTAATGTTGCGTTTACTTATGCAAATAATGATAAAATTGCACAAGATATAGTAGCTGATATAAGTTCAAAATATAATATAAAATCAAAAGCATATAAATTAAATATTTTAGAACCAGAAACTTATAAAGATGTGTTTAAGTTATTTGATAACGATTTTTCTAAACTTGATTTTTTTATATCAAATGCAATTATTTCAGGACGTGCGGTAGTTGGTGGATTTGGTCCGTTTATGAGACTAAAACCAAGAGGGTTAAATAATATTTATACAGCTACTGTTGATGCCTTTGTTGTTGGCGCACAAGAGGCAACTAAAAGAATGGAAAAAACTGGTGGTGGGAGTATAATATCTATGAGTTCAACTGGTAATCTTGTTTATACACCAAACTACGCGGGACATGGAGCAAACAAAGCAGCAGTTGAGACTATGGTTAAATACGCCGCAGCAGAACTTGGAGAGAAAAATATTCGTGTAAATGCAGTTAGTGGAGGTCCAATTGATACAGATGCATTAAAAGCATTTCCAAATTATGAAGAAGTTAAAAATGAAGTTATAAGACGCTCACCCCTTAGTCGTATGGGACAAACGGATGATTTAACTGGTGCATGTTTATATTTGTGTTCAGATATATCTTCATGGATGACAGGACAGGTAGTTGTAATAGATGGTGGGACAACATTTCAGTAAAAAACATAAAACTCTTTTTAGTTAGGTGCTTAATAGGAGGTTAAATTATGAAATATTTTAGTGAAGGCGATAACAAAGAGCGTATTACTTGTTTATTGTGCCAGCATTATTGTCAAATCAAAGAGGGGCAAGTAGGTATTTGCGGTGTCAATAAGAATGAAAATCATAAACTAAAAACACTTGTTTATGGATATCCTAGTACAATAAATCTTGATCCAGTCGAAAAAAAGCCCATGTATCATTTTTTACCAGGCACGCAAGCTCTCTCTTTAGGAACAGTAGGTTGTAATTTTCAATGTCCTTTTTGTCAAAATTGGCAAATTTCTCAAAAACATATAATTAATAAAGATTTAAAGATATTGCCAAGTGAGGTAGTAGATTTAGCGATTGACAATAGGGCACAATCGATTGCTTATACATATAATGAGCCAACAATTTTTTATCCTTATGCAAAAGATATAGGTATAATTGCTCACAATAGAGGTTTAAAAAATATTTTTGTTACAAATGGTTTTGAATCCACACAAGTAGTAAAAGATATGGCTTTTTGGCTCGATGGTGCTAATGTAGATATTAAAAGTTGGAATAATTCTTATTATAAAAATTTTCTAAAAGGTGGACTAAAAGCAGTAAAAGATACTTTAATTGGTTTAATACAAGAGGGTATTTGGATAGAAATTACTACTCTTTTAATCGAGGGAGATAATGACAGTGATGAGGAATTAAAACAGATGGCATCATTTATTGCACAAGAACTTGGAGTGCATGTGCCGTGGCATCTAAGCGCATTTCATCCTGATTATAAAATGTTAAATCACGATTCAACAAAAATTGAAACTCTGCAACGTGCAAAAAAGATTGCAAAGGAGGCTGGACTACTTTTTGTTTATCTTGGCAATATTGTGGCGAATAACAATACATATTGTCCAAATTGTGATACATTGTTAATAGATAGAAAAGATTATCGAGTGATACAAAATAATCTTGTTAGTGAGTGTTGTCCAAAATGTCACACTGTCATTAAAGGAGTTTGGTTATGAAAATTAGAAAAGATGTAGTATCTGGGCAATTTTATCCAGCAAATCAAAAAGAGATAAAAGAGATGTTTGCTGTTTTTAATAAAATATTAGATAAAGCCAAATTTGATAAATACATAATAAAAGCTAAACCAAGAGCTATAATTGTTCCACATGCTGGGTATATATATTCTGGATTTACGGCAAATATTGCTTTTTCTTTGCTTAAAGATAGAGACATCTCAAGAGTTGTAGTTATTGGTCCGAGCCATCATGTGGCTTTTAATGGAAGCAGTGTTGGATTATATGATAGCTTTCAAACACCTTTAGGATCGTTGCCGATTGACAAAGAGTTTACAAGCGAACTTATTACAAAATTTAATCTTACATTTAATCCTGATGCACATTTAGAACACAGTACAGAGGTACAGATGCCTTTTATTAAAACATATTTAAAGAGTGTATCAGTTGTGGAGATTGTATATTCGCAAGAAGATTCAAAAAAAATGGCCAAGATTATAGATTTTATTTTGCAAGACTTAAAAACATTGGTGGTAGTTAGTACAGATTTGAGTCATTATTTTGATATAAAAAAAGCAAATACTTTAGATAAAATTTGTATAGATGCAATTAAAGCACTTGATACTTCAAAACTGTATCAAGGTTGTGAAGCTTGTGGAAAAATTGGTGTTGAGGCTATGTTAATGGTAGCTAATAATCAACATTTAATACCAAATATATTAGATTATCGTACAAGCGCTGATGCGAGTGGTGATGAATCTGCAGTGGTTGGATATGTTAGTGCCATTTTTACAAAAGCATAGAGCAAAAGGATATCTTTGTTAAATCTTCCAAATTTATTAGCGCTATTACGCGTAATAATGGCTCCTATTATGCTTTGGGTAATTTTAAATTCAAGAGTCTTTGTGCAATTTGGATATGATATTACTTGGAGTTATTATTTAGCAGCCTTAATTTTTGTTCTTGCGTCTATTACTGATTTTTTTGATGGATATATTGCAAGACAGTGGAATCAAACTACACTCTTAGGTGCTATTATCGATCCCTTAGCTGATAAGATGCTGACTATAGCTGCTTTTTTAGGGCTTATGATGATTGGCAGTGCTTCAGTTTGGGCTATATATATTATTGTAGTAAGGGAGCTTTTTATTACAGCACTAAGAACTGTGGCGGTTAGTAAAAATATAAGCGTAAAAGCCTCGTTTGGGGGCAAAGCAAAAACTGTTTCACAAATGTTTGCGATCGGATTTTTACTTATGCACTGGCAATACGCTACATGGCTTTTGTGGATAGCAGTGTTTTTAACTATCTATTCAGGAGCCCAATACGTATGGGGTTTTAAAAATGTGATTTTAAAGGGTAATATATAAATGGGTATATTTATTTCAATTTTAATTTTATCTGCTTTAGTATTTTTTCATGAATTAGGTCATTATTTAATGGCAAAAGCAGTTGGTGTTTATATAGAGGTGTTTAGTATTGGTTTTGGTAAAAAAATAACTTCTTTTATGATGTTTAACACTGAGTGGAGAGTTTCTATTATTCCTCTTGGCGGATATGTTAAGATGAAAGGACAAGATGATATAAATCCTTTATCAAGAAATACAGACAAGGATAGCTATAACTCCAAAACACCGTTTCAAAGAATATTAATTCTTTTAGCTGGTCCAGCAGCAAATTTTATTTTAGCATTTGTTTTATATATTTTTGTTGCCTTGGGTTCACCTGGTATTTTAGCACCCGTTATCGGACATGTTTTAAAAGATTCACCAGCTTTTATAGCCGGTTTAAAATCACAGGATATAGTTATAGCAGTTGATAATAAAAAAATATCCTCTTGGAATGCTTTATCTAAAGCAATTGTAGCCGATAAAACAAATATGTTAAATTTAACACTTAAGCGCAATAATCATCTTTTACATGTGAAGCTTATACCAAAAATCCATAAAGCAAAAAATATGTTTAATCAAGTTATTTATAAACCAATGATAGGTATTGCTAGTGCAGGGGTTAGGTATAAATTGCCTGTAACATTTAGCAATGTATTAAATTATGGATTTTATCAAACTAAATTCGCATCAACTATGATATTTAAGAGTGTAGAGAAATTAATTGTTGGTGATATTCCAGCAAAAGATTTAGGTGGTGTTATATCTATCGTCAAAATTACATCAAATGCTGCTGCACAAGGCTGGATGGCAGTTTTATTTTTTACAGCACTTATTTCTGTGAATCTAGGCGTTTTAAATTTACTACCGATTCCAGCGCTTGATGGTGGGCATATTATGTTTAATTTATATGAAATGATTTCAAAACATGCTCCAAGCGAAGCTATTCTCGTACGCCTTACAATGGTTGGGTGGGTTGTTTTAATTGGACTAATGGGACTTGGTTTATATAACGATATTAATAGATTAGTAGGATAGAAAATGACACAATTACAGTACAGTGTTTGTTTAAATGAGCTTATACAAAAAGTAGAACAAGCTAGAGTTATGGTTAGTGAACACCATATAGTAAAAATTATCGCTGTTAGTAAGTATTCTTCATCAGACGATATCAAGACATTATATAGCGTAGGTCAAAGAGCATTTGGTGAAAATAAAGTTCAAGATTTATTACAAAAAGAGCAAGATTTAGAAGATTTACCATTGCAGTGGCATTTTATCGGTCATCTACAAAAAAATAAGATAAACCAATTAATAAAAGCCAATCCTTCTTTGATACAATCAATCGATTCATTAGAATTAGCACAAGAGTTAGATAAGCATTTAAAGGCAAGAGATTTAAATTTTGATGCTCTTTTACAGATAAATTCTGCTTATGAAAGTACTAAATCAGGTATTTTACCAGAACATGCGCTGGAGATATATGAACAAATTAACACTACATGTAAGTGTATTAATTTAAAAGGCGTTATGAGTATTGGTGCTCATACAGAGGATAAAAAAATAGTTCAAAAAAGTTTTGAAATAACTCATAAAATATATTCACAATTAGATAATGCCTCAATCTGTTCCATGGGCATGAGTCATGATTTTGAATTAGCTATCTCTTGCGGTTCAAATATGGTACGTATCGGTTCAATATTGTTTAATAAAATTTAAAGTTGCGATGGTACAAAAATTTGATGAAAATCATCTAATTTATAATATAATTTTTCGCTATCTATTGAAAAAATAGAGTAGATTTGTTTTGATGTCATCTTTTTTGTAAGAGGTATAGCATGTAAAAAATTCTCACGTATTTTTAGAGTGTGAATTGGATTTTCTGCACATTGTGTTACTTTAATTGTTTTAGAAAATATTGTAGAAAGATTATTAAAATGTTCAATAACTTGCTCTTTATTTTTATCTTTTTCATGTAGATAATTAATCAATTCAAGATTAAAACCCATCTGTGAAGATATATCAAAAATCGTAGTAGAAACTTTTTCTAAATCTCTATTTTGTGTTAAAATCAATACAACATCTTTAATTTTTGATAATGATCTATTTCCAATTTTTAAAATTGGTATTTTAAGTTTATAAAACATAATTCTATTGTGCTGATTTTTAAAAATATTTTTAGAAACAATAATCAAACCTATTTGATATTTCTTGATATCAAATTTTAAACTCTCTGCTATTGGTTTTTGAGAATAATCGATATCAATATTGATATCTCGTGTACTTAAATCTTTAACATATTTTAAAAAATCTATCTTTGTTGCATTGAATATTTTGATATATAGTTTTTTATGAAATTTTTTATAGATAAACAAAGCACGTCTAATGATATCTTTTAGATATTTATTATCTTCAAGTAGCATATCAATATAAAGATAAATATTTGAACCAAAAGGTTGTGGAAATTGTCCAAGTTCTCTTTTTATAGCTTTATAAACCGAATTTAAAACAGTTGGCTCACCTACTAAAAGTAGTAAATCATTTGGTTGAATCATTCTATGGCGCGACGGCATTAAAAGCTTTCTATCACGGTACATAGCAACTATACGCCAGCCATTTTGTTCTATTGCACCTAGATGTCTATAAACAAATGCGCTACCAAATGGAACTACAATCTCCATGATTTCACCTTCGCCTAATCCAACATTTTGAGCAATAACTGGTACATTTGGTAGATAATCAACCAATTTTGAAGATAAAATCTCATCTTCTTTAATATAAACTATATTTGCATGTGTACTTTTAATATTCCATTTGTCTAAGACTATGATTCTAAGATGTTTTTTTACACATCTAATATTTTTAATGGTATTTTCAATATCAAGTAGTTTATCCATAATGATAATAACTTGCACGAATTCCATTTTCAAAAGATTTGAGAGCTTATATAAGCTAGTTGGATCAAACTCGTAAAATTTAAACCGTGCTGGATTGATGTCTTTAAACTCTACTTTTTTAGTTTGTATGACATAATAAATATTTTCGCTTGTATAAATATCTAAAATACGCTGAATAAAATGATTAGCTAATTTACCGTCAGTAATAATTAAAATTTTTTTCATAAATAATTTTTATTTAATTTTAAATATCAATTATTTCACTAATCTCTAAACCAAAACCGCCAAGTCCTACAAAATCTTGCTGTTTTGAAGATGTGATTAAGTTCATATGAGTTACACCGAGTAGCTTTAATATTTGAGCTCCAATACCAAACTCTTTTATAGATGTGTGATTGTCTTGCACAGGCTTGTTAATAAAGACTAAAACTCCACTATTTTGTTTAAGATATTCGATCGAATCTATTAAATGATTATATTTTGTTTGATTTAACAGTAAATCAATATCTTTCATAGTATTATGAACTTTTACGTTTGCTGTTTTTTTAGCATTATAAAATACAATCACAGCGTGCTGTGTATTTTCATGATCTATAAAGATATATTTTGTAACTTTAGTACCAAAAAAGAGTATCTCTTCTTTTGATTCTTGATGTACCAATATTTCATTTGCAAGTCTATACTCAACAATATCTGATATATATACTATATTTAGACTGTACTTGTTAGCAAAAATATCTAAATCTTTTCGTCTTGCCATTTCTCCATCATCTTTTATAATCTCACAAATTACAGCCGATTCGCTTAGTCCCGCTAGATGACATAAATCAACAGAACCCTCTGTATGTCCAGTACGCATTAAGGTACCGCCATCTTTTGCAATTAATGGAAATATATGACCTGGTTTTACAAGTTCATGAGCTTTACTAATCGGATTTGCTAATATCTCAATAGCCATATTTCGCTCTTTTGCGGATATGCCAGTTTTTGCTTTTATGGCATCTACTGAAATTGTAAAAGCTGTTTCATATGTAGAGGTATTAGACTGAACCATTGGAGATAGAGCTAATCTTTTTGCTATATCTTTGCTTATAGCAACGCAGATTAATCCTTTTGCATGTGTTGCCATAAAATTAACATGCTGTGGAGTTGAAAAGACAGATGCATAAACCAAATCACCTTCATTTTCACGATCCTCGTCATCAACCATGATAACCATTTTACCTTTTTTTATATCGTCTATAGCACGTAATACTCTTGAAATTGCTGTCATCTATTCTTCTTTCTCTTATTTAATATAGCCGTCTAAAAACTTTAGATGTGTGCTTTGATAAACATCTCCATCTCATTTACAATCTCTTGTATAGTTCTCTCACCATTGATAGTTTTTAAGATATTTTTAGATACATAAAATTGTTGGATATCTTCTAGTGGCTGTGTATAAACTTTCATTCGGTTATTAAATACTTCATCATTATCATCAGCACCACGAGCGCGACCTAGTACTCTATCTCTTGCAACTTTTTGGCTTACTTGAACTTCTATAACAAAGACAAGCTCTACATCATCTTCGTTTAATAGATATTTATCAAGCTCATCCATCTGCTCAACGCTTCTTGGATATCCATCAATTATAACAATATCAGTTGGTGAGTTTTTAATAGCTATTACAATTGTCTCAATAACAATATTAATTGGAACTAATTCACCTTTTAAGATATATTGCTCTATCTCTTTACCGCGTTCACTTTTATTTGAAACTTCAGCTCTAAACATATCACCTGTGGAATAATGTGTTATGTTTTTATTTTGTTTAGCTATTAGCTCGGCATCTGTTGTTTTTCCAGAACCTGGTGCACCTATAATTAAAAATAATTTTTTCATCATTGTTCCTATTTTTAAATTTCTCTTAATCTGATATTTAGCTCTTTTAGTTGATTGTTATCTATACGACTTGGTGCTTTAGTAAGCAAACAAGCAGCTTTTTGAGTTTTAGCAAATGCAATCACATCACGAATGCTTGATTTTTTAGTAATTAGCATGATGAGCCTGTCAAACCCTATGGCAAAACCGCCATGTGGTGGAGCTCCAAACTGAAGAGCTTCTAGTAAAAAGCCAAATTTTTCTTGTGCTTCCTCCTGCGAGATACCTAAAAGAGAAAATACCTGCTCTTGGACATCTTCTTTATGTATACGTATGCTTCCACCACCTAATTCGACACCATTTAAAACAATATCATAAGCGATTGATTCAATCTCTTGGATATCTTCTTTGTCTAAATCTTTTGGCATGGTAAAAGGATGATGTAAAGCTTTAACCACTCCACTCTCAACTTCAAACATAGGAAAATCTACAACCCATACAAATTCAAACTTGTCTTTATCTATTAGATTCATTTTCTCATGTTGAGCTATAAAAATTCTAAAACGTCCCATGTAATCTAGCACCGTTTTTTTATCTCCAGCACCAAAAAATACAACATCTCCAATTTGAAGATTAGTGCGTTTTATGATTAATTTGATATCTTGTGGTGTAAAAAATTTAACAAGGGGACCTTTTAGACCATCTTGTTTCATTTGAAAATATCCCAAGCCACCAGCACCAAATTTTTTTACAAAATCTTCAAAACCTTTCATCTCTCTTTTTGAAAATATTAAATCAGCATTAGGGACTCTTAGGGCTTTTATACGATTTGTATTAGGTTTTTTAGCAATATTTGAAAAAATTTCATTATCACATCTTGCAAAAATATCTATAACGTCAACCATTTTAAGGTCATATCTTAAATCAGGTTTGTCTGAACCATAAAATTCCATTGCATCTTTATGTTTTATACGGTTAAATGGAGGTTTAATATCGATATCGCAAGCACTAAATATGCTTTGAAGTAGATCTTCGGCAATACTTATAATATCTTCTTGATCACAAAAACTCA
This sequence comes from uncultured Campylobacterales bacterium, assembly GCA_964474335.1. Taxonomy (GTDB): domain Bacteria; phylum Campylobacterota; class Campylobacteria; order Campylobacterales; family Sulfurimonadaceae; genus Hydrocurvibacter. The sequence continues at coordinate 61,778 of CAYYRS010000012.1, read as the reverse complement.
TTTCAACATCTATTTGTGTAAATTCAGGCTGTCTGTCAGCTCTTAAATCTTCATCTCTAAAACATTTTGCAATTTGAAAATATCTATCAAATCCACCTATCATTAGTAGTTGTTTAAAAAGTTGAGGAGATTGCGGAAGTGCATAAAATTCACCATGATGAACACGTGAAGGGACTAGATAGTCTCTTGCACCCTCTGGTGTTGATTTGGTTAAAATTGGTGTTTCAACTTCTAAAAAACCATGTTTATCTAAAACATTACGCGCTGCAATGGCTGCTTTTGAACGTAAGCGAAATATTTCATATACTTTTGGATTACGAAGTTCTAAATAGCGATATTTTAGTTTTATTTCTTCTCCTACAAGAGTATCATCTATTACAAAAGGCATTGGTTTGCTTTTATTTTCAATAATTAACTCATCTACAATAATTTCAATATCACCAGTTTTTAATTTTGGATTTATCAATCCTTCCCCACGGGCATGAACAATACCTTTTACTATTAAAACATATTCATCACGAACATTATTTGCAAGTTTATGTGCTAGTTCATTATGCTTTGGATCACATGTCAGCTGAATTAAACCACTTTTATCTCTTAAATCAATAAAAATAATACCGCCATGATCGCGGTGATTATTTGCCCAACCAACAACGGTTACGTGCTGTGAAATATTTGTTTTACTTAAATCTGTGCAGTAATGAGTTCTCAAATTTAAATCCTAAATTTTTTTTTGCAATTATAGCTAAAAAAACTTATGAAATGGTATAATGCTAATTGCACCTTTTAAAAAGAAAAAGATAATGAATATTAAAAAAATTGGTATTATTTTAAGACCATCTACGCCAGAATTGAAAGATATTTTTTATTATATTAAAGATATCTTCGAATCACAAAATATAGAAGTTCTAATAGATAGCTTAAGTGGCGCTATGATAGATGTGATGGGTCAAGACTTTGAGTTATTGTGTCAAAAATGTGATATTTTAGTAACTATTGGTGGCGATGGAACGCTTATTTCAGTTGTTAGACGCTCATATCAATATCAACTACCAGTACTTGGTGTGCATGCTGGAAAATTGGGATTTTTAGCTGATATTTCACCAAAAGAGATAAAAGATTTTGTAAAATTATTAAAAACTAATGATTTTTATATTGATAACAGAGCCGTTCTTGAGGTAACTATTAAGACTAAAATATCCACAGATACACTTTTTGCATTTAATGATATAGTATTAAGCCGTCCATCAATTTCTAAAATGATACATGTAGAAACTTTGGTTGACAACAAGGCCTTTAATACTTACTATGGCGATGGTGTTATCGTTTCAACTCCAACGGGTTCTACTGCTTATAATCTCTCAGCTGGTGGACCTGTTTTATTTCCTTTGACTGATGTTTTTGCTATCACACCAATTTGTCCACACTCGTTATCGCAAAGACCGGTTGTGCTACCTGGGCATTTTTCAATCGATATGAAAACGCCAGATAAATCAGCTCTTTTGATTGTTGATGGACAAGATATGTATAATTTTGGAATTGGAGATACCATTAGTATTAAGTTAGCCAAACATTCAGCTAAACTGATACATAAAAAAGAATTTAACTACTTTGAAGTTTTAAAAGAAAAGTTAAACTGGGGAGATTAGTCAAAGTTTTTATATTTTTTCCCAAAATGTACCTTGTGGTGTATCCATGATATTCACACCAAGGTTTATAATTTGTTTTCTTATATTGTCAGCCATTATAAAATCTTTACTCTTTTTTGCATGAGTTCTTTGTTTAATTAGCTTGGTAATTTTATTTTTTATATTCTCATCTATCCCTATTTGAAAATATTCAAATGGATTTTTAACCCCAAATCCAAGAATTTTTTCTATATATAGCAAATTAGCTGATATCTCTTTTTTAATATTTTTATTATTTGTATCTAACATGTCATTAGCAGTTGATATCATATCGTCTATGAGTGATAAAGCTAGCGATACATTTAGATCATCTTTTAAAGCATTAAGCAAATTTTGTTGAAATTTTGTTGAAATATCATATTCTTTTATACCAAAAATACGTTTTTTTAACCGATATAACTTATCAAGACGTTTTTTAGATGCTAGTAAATCATCATCTAAAAAATTAAAATTACTTCTATAGTGGATTGAGAGAAGATAGAATCTAAGAACTTCGCCATTATAAAGTTTTAAAGCATCTTTTATAAAAAAACTATTACCTAAACTTTTGCTCATTTTTTGATTATTTATATTTACAAAACCATTATGCATCCAGTATGCGGCTATTTCGTGAGAAGTACAACATCTTGTTTGCGCTGCTTCATTTTCATGATGAGGAAACAACAAATCAGCACCGCCGCCATGAATATCAATAGCATATTTGCATATAGAATTTTTTACAAAATATTTTTCAATCATAGCAGAACATTCCAGATGCCATCCTGGACGACCTCTGCCAAAGATAGAATCAAAACCGACTTCAGATTTGCTAACATTTTTCCAAAGAGCAAAGTCAGCACTGTTATGCTTTTGTAGTGAATTTACAACTCTGCTTTGTTTATCATCATCACATTGATGTTGATGCGAAATACTAAAATATTTATTATCACTTTTGATATCAAAATAGATATCCCCATTATTTATTTTATACGCATTATTATTTTTTAATAACGTAGATATCATAGATATCATATCATTTAATGATTGTGTTGCTTTTGGTTCTAAGTCAGGTTTGCTAATACCGAGTTTTGTCATATCTTGATGATATAGTTTTATATATTTATCTGTAAGGGTTTCGATATCTATGTTTAGCTCTTTTGCTTTATTTATAATTTTATCATCAATATCTGTAATATTTCGCGCATACTTTACATGTAAGCCTTGCATTTTTAAAACACGACAAAGTAGATCAAAAGTTAAAGCACTTTTTGCATGACCTAGATGTGCGTCATCATAAACAGTAGGACCACAAACATACAAAAGTATTTCGTCTGGATTTTGAGGTATAATTTTTCTTTTTGTTTTAGTAGCGCTATCAAATATATGCATCAACATATCCCTTTATCCATAATAAAAAAAGTGTAAAAATAACTGCTAAAATAGACCAATAAATACTCTTTTTAGATAAAATTATATCTAAAAAAATTTTTCTTCCAAAGATTTTAATGGTAAATATCAAACTTACCATTCCGCTTATACTACTTGCCAATGCTAATCCACTAGCTCCCATAGGCTTTATTAAAGCTAGCGATAAGACAACATTGGATATCAACGAATATGAAGCTATCTTGGCTGCTTTTTTTTGCAAATGAGAGGCATATAGCCAAAGTGAAAACAGTTTATTTAATCCATATGGCAAGAGTCCAAGCATATACATTTTTAATATAAATGATGTTCTTGCGGCATCGGTGGCACTAAAGGCACCATGTGTAAATAATATTTTAATAATCTCTTGTGAGAAAATAAATCCACCAAGCGCACTTAACATTAAAATAGTGGCTAAAAACCAAAATGCTCTTCGCATATAATTAATTGCTAATAATTCATTTTTTTGTTTTATAAGTTTTGAAATACGTGGAAAAATTGCTATTGAAGTTGATATTGCAAACAAAGCTAATGGTAATTGAAAAACACGATTTGAGTAGTAAAGATAAGATATTGAACCTGAAAATAAAAATGAAGCAAGCCAAGTATCTAAAAATGCGGAAACTTGTGCGGTTGAATTACCCCATATTGCAGGTAAAAATTCTCGTCTAAACTTTTTTGTTTGCTGGCTTACATGCAAAGCTTTTTTGTTAAAATGTTTAAAGCCACCTATTAAGATTTTTAATAATTTTAATTTTATAATGGCTATTATATGCACTATTAATTGTAATATTCCACCGATAACTACTCCCCAACTTAGATAAGAAACAATAATTGATTTTGGATCATGCTTTGAGAGTAAAACTGCACTAATTAAAGAGATATTTAAAAGAGCTGTTGCAAAAGCTGTTGTTGCGAAGTGATTTTTGTATTGAAGCAGTGTACTTAAAAATGTTACTGTAAAAATTAAAATAAGATAATAAAAATTAATTGCAACATAAGGTGCTGCTAAGTCAATGGCATGTTGATTAAATCCGATAGCTAGTGCTTTTGTTGCAAATCGTGGTAAAATATTTACAAACAGTGTTAAAATGGATATAATAGAAAAAAAGATGATAAAAATATGTACTGCAAAGACACTTTTTTGACGTGACTTTGTAAAGGCAGGTAAAAATACTTGAGTAAAAGCACCCTCTGCAAAAATACGGCGGAATAGATTTGGCAATTTAAAAGCTATAAAAAAGATATCACTATAGATATTTGCTCCAAGGTATGAAGCAATTAAGATATCTCTTATAAAACCTAAAATTCTTGAAAAAAGTATACCAGCAGTGTTTGTGAAAATCGATTTTAGCATAATTAATTTTTTCTTTTTGAGAATTTTACAATACTTTAACCTATTTAATACTAAAATAAGTTTTAAATATTATATTAACGAGAAGATAATGGCATTTTTTAGTTCAAAAAATAGTGATGCAAATACAAAAAATTATATACAAAGCAGAGTTGTACAAACCGAAAATGTTATGCAAGAACTGTCAAATTTAGCATCATCACAGGGGGTTAGTATTCATACATTGGATTTTAATCTTTTGAATGTAAAAACTTTTACAAGAATTAAAAGCGATAAAGAATCTGTAATCTGGCAAGAAATTGAAGAGGGTGAATCAATTATCAGTAATGCCGATTTGTTACTAAATTCAAATTTTGAAATTAAACAAAGTTATGAAATAGAGATAATTGAGGCACAAAAAAATAAAGTTTTTCATAATTTTATTTGTAGCATTGGAGCTAATTCTAATCTTTGTAAAATTTATTTATCTGTTAAAAAAGACTCATATCTTGAATATTGTGATGGTTTTGATGAGTTATTTAGAAATTTTATAAATAAGAAAAAAATACGTGCTAATATAATTATTGGACTATTTGATAAAATAAAAAATGATGCCTTATCAAAAATATCTGCAAACTTAAGAATACATCAAAAAGTTATATTTGAAAAAAATGAGATGTTATTGATTGCACAAGGCGTTGAGCCAGTTCCGACAGTCGATGATAAATTAATCTTACATTTTAAAATTAAACAGCAAAAAAAAGATAGCTCAAACAATACTGATTCATCAAAACGAGATTTTATTATTGGTGTACAAAAAGACGAGCTTTTAATGGAGTATATTAAACCAAAAAAGGGAACATCAGGTCGCGATTGTAGAGGTATATTTTTAATAGTAAAAGAGCCAAAAATTGAGCATGAACCAACTTTTAAAGTGAACGAAAATATTCGAACTGTTGATAGCGAAATCAATATAGCTTATATTGCTACAAAAAGTGGCTATATTGTTTATGAAGATGATACATATAAAATTAAAGAAGAGCTAGATATTAACGAATTAAGCTTTAAAACAACTGGTTCAATTGTAACAGAGTTAGGTTCAGATATTAGTTTAAATGTTAAAGAAAAAGATATTTTTAAAGATGCAATAGGATCAAATGTAGATGTTGAGGTGTATGAACTAGAAGTAGAGGGAAATGTTGGACCAAAGGCTACTATTTTGGCAAAAAAAGCAAAAATTGATGGACAAACACATGGCAGCTCTTTTGTGAAAGCCGACGAATTAAAAATTAATGTTCATAGAGGTGTGGCTGAGGGTGTAAATGTTTCTATTACAAGATTAGAAAGAGGCAAGATAAGCGGTAAAAATATTACAATTACACAAGCTGTTAGTGGAGAGATTAATGCCGAGCATGTAGTCATAGATCTTTTAGGCTCACATGTAATAGTACGTGCTAGTAAGAGTATAGAAATAAAGAAGATTCAAGGTAGTGAAAATAGGCTTATCATAGACCCATTAGCTATTGAAAATGTATCAAAAGAGGTTGAAAAAGATGAAGATGCATTACAAAAACTTGAAAAAGAGATAAAAGATTTAGAATATGATGTTAAAACTTATAAAGAGTTAGTACAAAATGATAAAACAGCATATTTAGATATTGCAAAAAGATTAATGCATTATCAAAAAAACAATATAAAAATACCACAATCATTTATAAGGCAATTTAAACAGTTCAAAAATACAATTTTGCATCTTGAAAAATTACAGTCATTGTTAAATGATTTAATAGAGAAAAAAGATCATTTAACTTTAAGTATAAATGCTTTTCAAGAACATATTTTAAAAGCAAGAATTATAAATAGAGATAAATGGATAGGATATAATGAGATAAGATTTAAATTAATTGATCCGCCAACTGAACTGTCTTACTCGCCTCCTGAAGGTTCGCTTAATATGATTTTTGGCTTAGATAAAGATGAAGAGGGCATGTATAAAATAAAAGGTATGAAGCAGTGATTATTGGATTGCGAGGAGTTGTTGTACGTAAAGACCCAAATGTGATTCATATAGATGTTAATGGTGTAATTTATGAAGTTTTTATATCTTTAACATCATATTCATCTTTAAAACAAGAGAATATTAAAATATTTATAACTCATATAATCAGAGAAGATGCACAACTTTTATATGGTTTTATTGATAAATCAGAACAAATTATGTTTGAGAGATTGATTAAAATTAGCGGCGTGGGTCCAAAAGTTGCCATGGCGGTATGTTCAACATTTACACCACTGTCGTTTGCTACCATTATTAACAATCATGATATTAATGGCTTAAAAAAAGTACCTGGTATTGGACCAAAAAGCGCGGGACGTATCTTAGTAGAACTTAATGGTTTTGATGTAGTTTTAACTGCTGATAGTTTAGATATTATTGCTACTCCAGCCATTGAAGCCACATTAGCATTACAGAGTTTAGGATTTAAAAAAGAACAAATATCCAAAACTCTTAAAACTTGTACAAGCACAGATACCGCTACGCTAGTAAAAGAAATGTTGCAAAAATTACAAAAGCTTTAAAAGGAATATATTGAAATTAGCTATATTATTTGGAGGTGCTAGTTTTGAGCACGAGATAAGTATTGTAAGTGCGATTGCAGTTAAAGATAAACTTACTGAATTTGATTTGGAGTTTATTTTTTGCGATACTAATCATACTTTTTATCTTATTAAAAATGAGGATATGAAAGCTAATATCTTCTCAAAAGGTAAATATAAAAAAATGCCAACACTTTTGATGTACAATAGTGGATTTTTAAAAAAATCATTGTTCGCTAAAGAAATAATTGGAAAGAATATTTTAAATTTAATTCATGGAGCTGATGGTGAAGATGGTATTATTGCCTCTATGCTTGAATTTTATAACATCCCTTTTATAGGTCCAAGAACCACATCTTGTGTTTTTAGTTTTGATAAGAGATATACAAAATACCTCTGCAAAGGCTTACATATAAAGAGTATCGATTATGAAATTATATATAAAGACAGTAATCGAAATATCACAATACCGTATCCTTTTATTCTTAAACCAGCAAGGCTCGGAAGCAGCATCGGTATTAGTATTGTAAAAGAGGAAAAAGAGTTAAATTATGCGCTAGATGTAGCATTTGAGCTTGATAATTGTGTTATTATTGAGCCGTTCATTAAAGATGTTAAAGAGTATAATTTAGCGGGATGTATGATAGATGGTAAGATTAAATTTTCAATTATTGAAGAACCTAAAAAGAGTGAATTTTTGGATTTTGAAAAAAAATATCTGGATTTTTCACGTTCACAGATTGTAGCAAGTGCAGATCTTTGTGAGAGTCTGCAGATAAAATTAAAAGATACCTTTACAAAAGTTTATATAAATCTTTTTGAAGGTGCTTTAATACGATGTGATTTTTTTATTATTGATAATGAGGTGTATCTAAATGAGATAAATCCGATTCCTGGCTCTATGGCAAACTATCTTTTTGATGATTTTGCAACATTAATATCTGGACTTTTACACTCTTTGCCAATTAAAAAGAAAATATCTGTGGGGTATGAATATATCCACACAATCTCAGGTGCAAAAGGTAAATAGTTGGCATTAACTACTATTGTTTACAACTCTTATAGTTTTGATATAAGTTACGAGATTTTAAATCCAAACGCTAAAGTGGATTTGATAATCTTACACGGCTGGGGTTCAAATAAAAATCTTATGAAACAATCGTTTTCATCTTTTTTACATGATTTTCGTCATATCTATATTGATCTGCCTGGTTTTGGCAACTCTACATGTGATGCTGTGCTTTTAACTTCGGATTATGTGCAAATATTAGACCTTTTTATAAAAAAAATAAATATTTCAAAAGAGATCATAATAGGACACTCTTTTGGTGGCAAAGTAGCACTTTTACTCAGTCCAAAAAAATTAGTTTTATTAAGTAGTGCAGGAATTTATCTAAAAAAGAATTTAAAAGTAAGAGTTAAAATTAAAGTATTTAAAATTTTAAAAAAAATTGGTTTAACAAAATTTAGGAACTTTTTTGTAGCACAAGATGCGAAAGAATTAAACGCTAACATGTATGAAACTTTTAAAAATGTTATTGATGAAGATTTTTCTATATATTTTAAACGCTATAAATCAAAAACTTTAATTTGCTGGGGAAAAGATGATAAGGCAACACCGCTTATTTGTGGTGAGACCATTAATCGTATGATAAAATATTCTAAATTAATTGTGTATGAAGGTGACCATTATTTTTTTATGAAGCATACTAAAGAGATTGCATTACAGATACAAAAATTAAGGAAATTAGATTGAATTATTTACATATAGTACTTTTTTTTACAAATATAATATTTGTTTTGAGTCTTGGTTGCTATCTTATAACAAATTTACAATGGTATGATTATAAAATACAAAGAGTTGTTTTAAATCATCATAAAGTATGGTGGCATTTTGTCTATTTTGTTATTCCTTTAATTATTTATTATATATCAGGAAAATATTTTATACCGATTTTTTATTTTATAATTTTACCAGCTATTTTTTTATGGTACAAATATCTTGATAAAAAAGTTGTTTTAACATGGCGTGTAAAAAGATTTTTTATTATTTTATTATTTTTAACTTTTTTTCTTAATATATTGTGTAGTTTAAGTAGTGAGTGTGCTTTGTATGGAGCATTAATACCTCTTGTACTTACATATATTATCTCAACATTAATTGAAAAATTTCTATTTTTAGTTTATAAGAAACAGGCAAAGAATAAACTTCAATCATTTAAGAATTTACAGATAATTTGCATAACAGGAAGCTATGGAAAAACAAGTATAAAAAATTTTATAGCCAGCATTTTAATTTCAAAATATAAAGTTTATGCAACGCCAAGAAGTGTCAATACCATAGGTGGTATAGTGCGGGATATAAATGAAAAATTACCAAATAATACAGAGATTTATATATGCGAAGCAGGTGCTCGCGAGATACATGATATTCAAATAATTGCTGAATTTTTAGAACCCCAAATTGTAGTTATCGGTAAAGTTGGACCGCAACATTTAGAGTATTTTAAAACTATGCAAAATATTATATTAACTAAATTACAAATTATGAAATCACCACGTCTACAAAAAGCATTTATTCACACATCTGTAACACAAGAACCACATGAAAAAGTAACTTTTTTTGGAGATAATATCAGCGAGATTAATGCTACTTTAGAGGGAATATCTTTTACTTTACATGAAAAAAATGAAAAAAATATTGATTTTCATACAAAAATTTTAGGTTCATTTCAGGCGATAAATATTGATAGCGCTATTTTAGTAGCTAAATATCTTAGTTTAAGTAGCGAAGATATTATAAAAGCTGTTGCTAAATTAAAGCCAGTTGAGCATAGATTGCAACGTATAGATGCTGGCGGTAAAATTATCTTAGATGATGGATACAATGGCAACATTGATGGAATGCTAGAGGGTATTAGACTTTGCTCACTTCATCATGGTAGAAAGATAATCGTGACACCTGGACTTGTTGAGAGTACTCAGAAATTAAATATAAAATTAATAAAAGCCATAAATAAAGTTTTTGATATTGCAATAATAACAGGAGCATTAAACGCAGATATATATGATAAAAATTTACATGTGATGCACAAAACAATTTTAAAAGATAAATCTAAGTTACAAAGTATATTATCATCACAAACACAAGCTGGAGATATTATACTTTTTGCAAATGATGCTCCAAATTTTATATAAAAACCCATAAAGGTAAATAGTGAAAGATATCCTATATGCTCCCTGGAGAGATGAATATATAACTAAAAAAAAGATTAGCGGTTGCGTATTTTGTCACATCAGTGAACATCAAAAAGATGATAATGATTTGCATGTATTGTACCGAGACAAGTATTGTTTTATAGTTATGAATAAATATCCATACACGCCAGGTCATTTTATGATTATACCACACATGCATACAGATAAGCTTGAAGAATTGCCATCAAAAACGTGGATACGCATGAGTGCGTTGGCTCAAAAATCTGTTAGACTTCTAAAAGATGGGTTTAAAGCAGAAGGTGTAAATATTGGTATGAACTTAGGCGAGAGTGCAGGGGCTGGCATAGCAGAACATATCCACATGCATATAGTCCCACGTTGGCAAAAAGATACAAATTTTATAACCTCAATCGTGGATACTAGAGTCTATTCCACTGATTTTGAAAAAATTTATATATATTTGAAAAAGATGATACCAAAATATATGTAATACCAATCCCCGCTGTTGGCTATAAAGTTATTTATGGTCTCTTGCTTATAAAATTCTATCCCTTTTTTTTTCTTGTTAAAATAATACCAAATGCAACTAAAATAATTAAAAACAGTACAATACCTTGACCCTCAGATGCAACACTTTGCATGTTTGTCCCTTTTTTTTGAAATTTTATCATGATTAATCTTTTTGTAATCAACTTGTAATTAAAATATCGTACTATTTCAGTGTAAAAAATAAAACAAAGGTAATAATCATGAAAAAACTTATAAGCTTAGCCGTTGCTAGTGCTGTTGTTGTAAGTGCTGTATCGGCATCACAAATCGTAGGAACTGGTTCATCATTTGCTGCTCCAGCATATAAGCATTGGTCATCTGCTTACTATAATGCGACAGGTAACGAGGTTACTTATACGGCAACTGGTAGTGGGGCGGGTATTAGGGCTATCAAAAATGGATTAGTAAATTATGGCGGTACAGATAAGCCATTAAATTCTAAGACATTAAGAGCTCATAAATTATACATGTTTCCAACACTTATAGGAAGCATCGATTTAGCTTATAATATTCCAGGTATAAAAGATAATCAATTAAAACTTAGCGAAAAAGCGATAGCTGGGATTTTTGATGGTAATATTAAATATTGGGATAATTCAATCATAACTAAAAACAATAGAGGATTAAATTTACCGCATAAAGCAATAAATGTTTGTGTAAGATCTGATGGCTCTGGTACAACTTTTAATTTTACTTATTACCTTAGCAAAATAGATTCAAAAGATTTTTCTGCTAAAAAAACCTTTAATTGGAAAGCAAATATTATTGGAGGCAAAGGCAATCAAGGCGTAACAACAAATATTAGACAAAATAAATATTCAATAGGATACATAGAATACGCATATAAACTAGAATCTAATTTACCCGCTGCTACTGTACAAAATCGTGAAGGTTATTGGATAGCCCCAACTGTCAAATCATTTCAAGCTGGTGCAAAATATGCTTCTTGGAGTAGAAAAACAGATTTTTATGCACTCATCGGTTACCCAAAGGGTAAAACATCTTATCCAATTATAGCAGCTACATTTGTTTTAATATCAGCACAAAAGGTACAAAATGATAAAAATGTTATAAATTTCTTTAATTGGTCATTTAAGCATGGTGATAAAATTATTAAAAAGTTAGGTTATGTTCCACTTCCAAATTCAACTAAGAACGAGATTAGAGCTTATTGGAAATCAAAAGGCCTATAAGTACATTATAAAAGTAGGGATAATTTAGTCCCTATAATTATTAAATAAAATACTTATTTTATTTAATAATTGATATAATATTGAATCTAATAATTTTTCTAAAACACAAAAGGGTATTCTTGCTGTTTAATCGTTTTTTTAAATCTTTTTCATATGCTTCTGCTTGGTTTGTCCTTATTATTTTATTTGCAGTTATACTTGTTTTACTGCATTATTCAAAAGGCGCAATTCATAATTTTGGTTTTTTTCATTTCATTACAAATACAAAATGGATAATAGGCAATGATGGCGAAGGAGGTAATTTTGGCGGATTAATTCCAATCTTAGGTACTGTTTATTCCTCATTTATTGCCATGTTTTTTTCTATCCCTATTGCCATGGGAATTGCAATTTTTTTAACACAAATTGCACCTGAATTTTTAAAAGGACCAGTGAGTGTCGCTATTGAACTACTTGCGGCAATTCCTAGTATCATTTATGGCATGTGGGGACTTTTTTATTTTGGACCACTACTTCAGTCTTTAGTTGGTGGGCAGAGTAACTCATTACTTACCGCTGGCATAGTGCTTGGGATTATGGTAATACCTTTTATGGCAGCACTTAGTCGTGATGCTATGAATACAACACCATCTGTGCTTGTTGAATCTGCTTATTCAATGGGAGCTACAAGATTTGAAGTTATCAAAGATGTTATTTTTCCATATTCTAAAAGAGGGATTATTGGTTCTGTTATTTTATCATTGGGTAGAGCATTAGGTGAAACTATGGCTGTTGCTTTTTTAATAGGTGGTGTTTTTCGTTTTCCAGATTCGCTAACAAAAGCTACTATATCAATTCCTGTATTAATTGCAAACAACTTTGGCGAGGCAGGAAATCTTCAGCTCTCATCTATGTTTTACATGGCACTTATACTGTTTATTATTAGTTTCTTTACGATTACCTTGGCAAAGTTTTATTTTTTAAGGAAAGATAATGAATAGATTAATTATCAATAAAATTGTTATGATACTCTCAACACTAGCAGCTTTTATAGGTATCGCTTTTTTATTTTGGATTTTAGCTACTTTGGCAATTCGTGGCTATCATAGTATAAATTGGCATATCTTTACAACAGATTTGGTTGGCAATGGTCTTAGAAATGTCATTGTGGGTCAATTTATATTAGCAGGTATTGCAACTGCAATTGGAGTTCCTATTGGTATGTTAGCTGGTATATATTTAAGAGAATATGGTCAAAAGTCTAAATTTTCCATGATTATTAGAAATCTTAGTGACGTTATGATGTCTGCACCATCTATTGTGATTGGTATATTTGTATATGGTATATTTGTTGTTCCGTTTGGAGGATTTAATGGCTGGGCAGGTGCTATTGCTTTATCTATTATGATGATTCCCATTGTTGTTAGCACTACTGATTCTATGCTTTCTTTAGTTCCACAAGAGTTGCGAGAAGCTGGAATTGCACTTGGTGCTTCAAAAGCACAAGTAATTTTTAAAATAGTATTATCAGCTGCTAAAATGGGATTAATTACTGGTATTTTATTAGCTTTTGCTAGAGTTATTGGTGAAACTGCACCACTACTTTTTACATCAGCAAATAATAATTTTTTGTCTCTTAATTTAGATCACCAATATCCATCGTTAACAGTAAGTATATATCAACTAGCAACTTTTCCTAGCGCTACAAGTCAAAATTTAGCTTGGGCTGGAGCAGTTATATTAACACTTTTGGTATTATTTATTAATTTAACAACGCGATTTATTTTTAAGACAAGGAAATAGTTATGAAACTAGCAATAAATACAAAAGATTTTTCTTTTACATACCCAAAAGCATCTAGTGCTACATTAAAAGATATAAATATACCAATATATGCTAATAAAGTAACAGCACTTATTGGACCTAGTGGATGTGGTAAATCAACTTTACTTAGATCTTATAATAGAATTCATGATGTTTATCCCGGTAATGAATATAGTGGTGAAATATTGCTTTTTGATCATAATGGTAAAAATGCAGAAGATATTTTAAAATATAAAAAGGAAGATGAGCTTATAAAATTAAGACAAAGAATAGGTATGATTTTTCAAAAGCCAACACCGTTTCCCATGAGTATAAAAGATAATATTATATATGGATTAAAACTAGTTGGTATAAAAAATAAAACTGAGCTCTTAGATCGTGCCGAAATTGCACTTAAGGGTTCTGCTCTTTGGGATGAGGTAAAAGATCGTTTAAACAGTAGCGCTCAAGGCTTAAGTGGTGGACAACAGCAAAGACTTTGTATAGCAAGAGCGGTCGCTCTAAAACCGCAAGTTTTATTATTTGATGAGCCAACATCTGCACTTGACCCAATTTCTACAGCCTCCATCGAAGAGTTAATAGCAGAATTAAAAAAAGAGCTAACCGTGTTAATCGTAACGCACAACATGCAACAAGCTAGTAGGATTAGTGATTATACAGGTTTTATGTATCTCGGCGATTTAGTTGAATATGATGTAACTGAAACAATATTTTTAAATCCAAAAGAGAAACAAACGGAAGATTATATAACAGGAAGGTTTGGATAATGATAAAAACATACATGCAAGAGTTAGATAATATCAACTCAACAATTTCGACTTTATTAAATGATATTTTACAAGCAAACATAGGTATCGCAAAAGGGTTATTGGAGTGCGATAAACAATTGTTAGATTTAGCAAAAAAAAGTTTAAATAACATGAGTACCAAAACAACAGAAATTGATAATCATATAGTAAAAATTCTTGCACTTCACTCACCTGAAGCTAGAGATTTACGTTTAATTGTATCAATTTTTAAAATAACAAATGAATTAGTAAGAGCATCTTCAAATACAAGAAGTTTCATAAAGGGTTTTTCTTCTTATTGTGATGAACTTGATATGCAAACGATTAAAGAGTATGCCTTACCACTTCAAAAAGAGACTATTAATTGTTTAGAGGGTATTTTAGATATGGTAAAATCAACTTGTGTAGACGAGATTCAAGAACTATTTAATAAAGTATTAATTTCGGAAAATAAAACAAATGATTTATATGAACTACTTCAAGAAAATATCTTTCAGCATGCAAAAGAGATAGAAGATTTTACAAAATTTACTAAAATTTTAAACGCACTTAGAAAAAGTGAAAAAATAGCTGATAGAGCATTAGAAATTGGGAATTTACTACTTTTTGCAAAAATTGGTGGTCATATAGGTTCTATCTAGCTTTTTCTTACATTTGTTTTAGGTTATTTTGTTTATAATCATTAAATGAGAATAGATAAATTTTTAAATAGTGTAAATATAACAAAACGCAGGAGTGTTGCGCAAGATATGCTCAGTAGTGGCGTTGTGCTAGTTAATAATAAAATTATCAAACAAAGTAAAAATATTACAGTTGGTGATACGATAGAAGTTATATATTTAGATAAAAAGCAGCGATATATTGTTTTAGAGCTTCCCACTATGAAATCTACTCCAAAATCTGAACAATCAAGATATATAAAAGAGCTGTCATGAATTATGAAGGTTGGATAAAACAGTTTGAACGTCTTTTTAGTCACCAAATGAGTGATAAGGAGATGCGATTATTTTTAATAGATTTAGATTTAGATATAGATATAGATGAGAAAAATATAGCTGCAGCAGCTTTTGTTATGAGAAAATATTCTATACCTTTGCATGTAGATAAAGAGTTTGACAATAAATTAATTGATATTGTGGGTACGGGTGGAGATAAAATAGGTAGTTTCAACATCTCTTCTACGGTTGCACTTCTTGTGGCTTCTGGTGGTGCATACGTTGTAAAACATGGAAATCGCTCCATTACTTCTAAATCAGGTAGTGCTGATATGCTACAAAATTTAGGAATTAGATTAGACCTTAGCCCAACTAATAGTAAAATACTACTGCAAGAAAGCGGATTTGCCTTTATATTCGCTCAAGAATTTCATCCTGCTATGAAATTTATTATGCCAATTAGAAAAAGTATTCCTAATAAAACAATTTTTAATATCTTAGGACCTCTTACAAATCCCGCAAATGTTAAGAAAATTTTTCTTGGTGTATTTGATAAATCTCTTATAGATAAATTGGTCAATGTGCTAAAATTTGAGCAGATGCAAAGTGCTATGGTTGTGTCATCACAAGAAAATATGGATGAAATTAGTATTAGTAATATTACTTATGCTGCTAGATTAGAAAGTGGAAGTATAAAAAATTTTATTATAGACCCTGAAATATTAGGTATAAAAAAAGCTCCTCTTAAAGCAATTCTTGGTGGTGATGCTAAACAAAATTGTAAAATAACCCTAAATATTTTTAATAATCGTGCAACTGATGCACAAAGAGATATTGTACTTTTAAATGCTGCCGCTGCATTTATTGTAGATGGCAAGGCACGAGATTTTCAAGATGGTATCGAAATAGCTAGAGAGCTTTTATTGTCTGGCAAAGCAAAAGAAAAACTAAAACAAATAATAGAAATCTCATCAAAATTATGAAGCAATTTGAATTAGCTATAAAAGATTTACCATGTTTAGTTCAAAAAGTATTAGATAAGCTTAAAAATGGCGGTGTTATTGTTTTACAAGGTAATTTAGCTTCTGGAAAAACAACATTTGTTTCATCTTTTGCAAAAGAATTTGGCATACAAGAAGTAGTAACTTCTCCAACATTTTCCTTGCAACAACAATATGGAGAAAATATTTATCATTACGATATTTATAATAAAGGTACAAAACATTTTATCGCACTTGGAATGCTTGAGGAACTAGAAAAAGAGGGCTATCATTTTATTGAATGGGGAGATAATGCTTTAACTGAGCTATTATTAGCTATAGAGATACCATTTATAACAATAGAGATAGAAAAATTAGATGATAAACGATTATATAAGGTGAGCGATGCATATATTAAAAGCCGATAAACTTGTTAAAAAAATTAAAGCTTTAGAGATAGTCAAAGAGATATCACTTGAGGTTAAAAGCGGTGAAGTTGTTGGACTTTTAGGTCCCAATGGTGCTGGTAAAACTACGACATTTTATATGATCTGTGGATTAGTCAAAGCAACAAGTGGAGAGGTATTTTTTGATGAAGAAAATCTCTCAACTATGCCACTACACAAGCGTGCTTTAAAGGGAATTGGTTATTTGCCTCAAGAGGCATCAATCTTTAAAGATTTGAGTGTCGAAGACAATTTATTAGTAGCTGCTCAAGCATTGCATATGAATAAAGATGAGCAGATGAGCAGCATTGTTAAGTTGCTAGACATGTTTAATATAGAGCCAATTAGATATCGCAAGGGTGTTAGTTTAAGTGGTGGAGAGCGTCGTCGTGTTGAGATTGCCAGAGCATTAGTCAATAAGCCAAAATTTTTACTTCTAGATGAGCCTTTTGCTGGTGTTGATCCAATCGCTGTTTTTGATATTCAAAATGTTATAAAACAGTTGGTACAATATGATATTGGAGTTTTAATTACAGATCATAATGTTCGTGAAACACTTTCTGTTTGTGATAGAGCTTATGTTATTAAATCTGGCTCTTTGCTAGCTAGTGGAACAAGCGAACAAATTAGTAATAACAAAGACGTAAGAGCTCATTACTTAGGAGAAGATTTCAAGTTTTAACGCTTGGAAATTTTTGATGATGGCTATTTTAAGAGTTAATCATAGCGTTCAAACTAAAGTAAAATTATCTAATACACTACGCAATTGGTTACCCATTTTACACTCTAGTTTGAGTGATTTAAATGAAGTCTTAGAACCATTTATTCAAGATAACCCAGTAATTGAGGTGTCTTCAGGATTTGAGGAAAATTTTGAAAAAATAATACCTAAAAAAAATACATTAAGCGCAATATCAAACTCCAGAACAAAGCAGATCGAAGCATTAACAATACAAAAACAATCTTTATATGATATCTTAGATAAACAATTGCAAGCTCCACTTTTTCCAACACCAATCTCTCAACAAATAGCTAGTTTTATAATACAAAATTTAGATGAAAATGGTTATTATGAAGGAGATAGTGATATTTTTTGCTTAAATAATAGTATTTCATTAGATATCTTTGAAAGTGTAAGAAAAAGGTTTATGTATATTGAGCCAGTAGGTATTGGTGCAAAAGATTTATTAGAATCTTTTTTATTTCAGCTTGGAGATTCCAATATAAGTGATGAGGCATATTCTTTAGCAAAGAAAATGATAGACGATTTGAAAAATATACATATATATAGTAAAGAATTGTTTTTTAACGAAGCTATACATGTGATAAAAAGTTTTAAAAATCCTCCAGCTATTGAATTTTTGGAAGATTCGACCCAAATTGTACCTGATTTGATGATATTTGTTGATGAATCAAATAATATTGAAGTAAAACTAAATGATAGCTATTATCCAACGATTAATATAGATTATACATATAAAATTCAACATGAGTTTATTTCTCAAAAAATTAAAGAAGCAAAAAGTTTAGTTGATGCCCTTGAAATGAGAAAAGCTACATTGTATAAAATAGGACTTATGATAATAGAATATCAATATGATTTTTTCACAGGAGGTGATATAATGCCATTAACACTTAAGGTTTTAGCAGATGAATTAGGACATAATCCATCAACTATCTCACGTGCAATTGCAAATAAATACATTGCATGTAATCGTGGTATATATGCCATGAAAGATTTTTTTACAACAGCTATCAGTGGAAATTTATCAAATTCGACAATAAAGGATTATCTGCTTTTTTTAATCAAACAAGAATCGCAAAACAAACCATTAAGTGATAATAAACTATTAAATTTAATACAAGAAAAGTTTAAGATTAAAATGGTTCGTCGTACAATTGCTAAATATAGAAACCAACTAAATATTGCAGGATCAAATGAAAGAAAAAAATTATATCAACTCAATGTCTGAGATAAAAAAACGACTTGATATGGAAGTGTTATTGCGTAATAAGACTGATGAGATTTCGTATGACAAACTAGATCCGATTATTGTAGCACATCGTTATGAAGACGAGACTATATCGCTTATTTGTGCTTTATTTTCTTATGGAAATGTAAAACAGATAGTAAAATTTTTAGATTCATTAGATTTTTCACTTTTACATGCAAGCAATAATGAGATAAAACAAGCTTTGAAAAATTATTATTACAGATTTCAAAAAGCAGAAGACATAATAGCTCTTTTTATAGCATTAAAAAATGTCAAAAAAGAATCAACATTAGAAGATATTTTTGTTAAGGAATATCAAAAAAGACAAAATGTGATTGATGGAGTAAATGAGTTGATAAAAACCATAACTTCACTTTTTAATCATTCATCTAGAGGATACAGTTTTTTAATCTCAAAAGTCACAACAAAAACAAAAGGTGCTGGTGCGTTAAAGCGATGGATGATGTATTTAAGATGGATGGTAAGAGACGATAATATTGATATGGGATTATGGAAAACAATAGATAAAGCAGATTTAATTATGCCTTTAGATACACATACATTTAATGTATCAAAAAAATTAGGGTTATTAAAAAGAAAAGCTTATGATTTAGAATCGGCAATTGAGTTAACAGATAAACTAAAAGAGTTTGATAGTAGCGACCCATTAAAATACGATTTTGCTCTGTATAGATTAGGACAAGAGCTAGTATTTTAGAATTTTAAAGTAACTATAACATGGTAGGTATGAAATGATAGAGAGATTTTATGTAAAAGATTATCTTAGTTTTAAAGAAAGTGAGCTTGAATTTGATTCTGGTTTAATTGTTTTTACAGGTACAAGTGGTAGTGGTAAATCAATTTTAATGAATGCAATATTAGCATCTTTGGGTCACGCCTCTTGCGAAGCAGCTTTATGCGAAGCTTGTACCACTTGGAGGATTGATGAAGATGATACTGGTATCCAAAATAATGATATTAATATTTTTAAATATATAAAAAAAGAGAAAGCTCGTTATTTTATTAATAATCAAAGTTTATCTAAAAAATCTCTATCAAGTATTGCGTCAAAGTATCTTAGATATCTTAGTTTGAAAGATTTTAGTGATTTTGAAAATAATAATTTACTTTCTATTTTAGATGGTAAAATTGATATAAAATTTGGTAAAATCAATAAATTAAAACAAAATTATAAAAATAATTTTTTAAAATTTGAAGAAGTTAAAAAACAACTAAACATTTTACGACAAGAACAAGCAAAAATTGTAGAATTAAAAGAATTTACAGCTTTTGAAATTAAAAAGATACAAGATATTGATCCAAAAATAGATGAAGACGTAGAGTTACTAAAGATAAAAAGAGAGCTTTCTAAAAAAGAAAAAGTATTAAAAAATATTGAATCTGCAAGCGAGATTTTTAATTATGAACATTTAGTTTCATCTGTATTTAATGACTTAGATATAGATAGTAATTTTTTTGATGATAGCATGAATGAGCTTCGCAGTTTGTTTCAAAATATACAGGAGAAATTCTCAGCTCTTGATGATGTTGATATTGAAAATATCTTAAATCGTATAGAAGAGTTGGGTGAGCTAAAGCGAAGATACGGCACGATACAAGAGGCTTTGGAGTATAAAAAACAAAAAGAGATAGAGCTACAAAAATATAAAAATATAGAGATAGATAAAGAAGATTTACAAAAAAAATATGATGAACTGTCTTCTAAGGTGATAAAAATAGCAGATGAAATTAGCAATCTTAGAAGTAAAGCTTTAGTAGAATTTAACAAAGATTTGAATAATTATCTTAATGATTTATATCTTAAGAATGCTAAAATTTCGATACAAAAAATAAAACATACTATATCAGGACAAGATAAACTTGATATAATATTAGATAATACAATGCTATCTAAAATAAGTACAGGTGAATTTAATCGCTTACGTTTAGCCATACTCGCCTTAAAGATAGAATTTGTAAATGATAGCGACGGAGTTTTAATATTAGATGAAATCGATGCTAATCTTAGTGGTGAAGAATCTATGAGTGTGGCTAAAGTGTTAAAAAAATTATCAAAAAAATTTCAAATCTTTGTTATATCTCATCAACCACAGCTAACATCCATGGGCGATCAACATTTTTTAGTACAAAAGAAAAATAATGAAAGCTATGTAAAACTTCTCTCTTTTGATGAAAGAGTGCATGAAATTGCTCGTATAGTTAGTGGTTTAAAAATAACACTAGAAGCAAAAAGTTTTGCAAAAGATCTTTTAAGCAATAGACTTGAATATTAAGGAAAAATTAGATGATTATTGATACCCATGTACATTTAGATGATAAACGATATGATAGTGATTTAGAAGATGTAATTAAAAGAGCTAATAACAATCATGTTAAATATTTTATCATACCAGGTGCAGATCCAACTACACTTGAGAAAGCTATTAAAATAGTACAAGAGTATGAAAATATATATTTTGCCATTGGCGTACATCCTTATGATATTGAGGTATTTGATACGCTTGATTTTGAAAAATATATCAAACATGAAAAATGTGTTGCTGTTGGTGAATGTGGATTGGATTATTTTAGGTTAGAGGGTAGTGACGCAAAAAAATTAGCTATTAAAGTAGCTCAAAAAGAAATTTTTATTAAACAAATACATATTGCAATAAAGTATAATAAACCTTTAATTGTACATATTCGTAATGCTTCGCATGATGCTAAAGAGATATTATTAAAAGAAAATAGCGATAAAGTCGGTGGAGTATTACACTGTTTTAACGCAGATGAAGAGCTCTTATCTTTAAGTGATGAAAATTTTTATTTTGGCATAGGAGGAGTTTTAACTTTTAAAAATGCAAAAAAACTTGTTAATGTTTTACCAAAAATACCTTTAGAAAAGCTACTAATAGAAACAGATGCACCGTATTTAACACCAACGCCTTACAGAGGAGAGCGAAACGAGCCTAGTTTTACTAAATTTGTAGTGCAAAAAATTTCCGATTTACTCTCATTAGATATAGAAGAAGTGGAAAATTTAACAACACAAAATGCTAAAAAATTATTTAATATTTCTTAATATCAAGCAATTGATTCATCTATTTTAGTAATTTTAATGATTGTTTATGTTATAATGCAAAACTTTTTATAATTGGATTTTACATAAATGATTAGATATTTTTATTTTTTATTAGTGCCTTTAACTTTGTTCGCTACTTTATCATTTGATACAAATTATAACAGAAACATTCGTATTTTAAAGGCGTTTGACATAAACCCATCGTTTTTATATGATAAGAAATTAAATCAAATGGAAATTATGGAGAAAGCTAGATATAAGTATAAACATTTTTTTAGAACAATGAATGATGCTTATATTTTTATTCCTAGGATTAAAGAAATTCTTAGTCAGTATAATATTCCATCTCAATTTTTATATCTTGCTATGGCGGAATCAAATTTTTCTACTGGTGCTTACTCAAACAAAAAAGCAGTTGGAATGTGGCAATTTATGCCTTCTACTGCTAAAATATATCATCTAAAAGTAAATCGATATGTAGATGAAAGACGAGATCTTATACAATCAACAGTAGCTGCGGCAAAATATCTTTCATATTTACATAAACGATTTGGAAAATGGTATTTAGCGGCGATTGCGTATAATTGTGGTGGTGGCTATCTTAATAACGCAATAAGAAGAGCCGGTACTAACAAGCTAACGGTTTTACTAAACCCAAAAAAGCATTTTATTCCCGAGGAAAGTAGGCTATATATAAGAAAAATTTTAGCTCTTGCGATTGTTGGAAATGATGAAAATCATATTTTGGGAAATGAATATGATTTTTTATTAGATAGAGGTAATGCCTATTCTCTAGCTACTGTACATGTAGATGCGGGTGCTTCTTTGGTTCGCATCTCAAAAATCGTTGGAATTCCACTAGAAGAGTTAAGAAAATTAAATAGAAATTTAAAATATAATTTTGTACCACCAAATGTAAGATCATATCATGTCTATATCCCATATATAAAACTAGCTACTTTTAAACAAAGATATCGTCCTGCTAAATTTAGACATATTTATAAAATCCATATTGTAAGAACTGGAGAAAGTTTATATGAACTTCAAAGAAGGTATCACGTATCATACGAAGTTATCAAAAATTTTAATCATTTAAGAAGTAGTGTGCTATCGCTAGGACAACACCTGATTATACCCATATTAGTTCATAAAAATTATATTCCTTTCATTGCTCATTTTAAAAATAGATACACTAAAGTAAAACGCGGAGATACCTTAAAAATAATAGCACGACGTCATCACATAAGTATTAAATGGTTAAAAAAAGAGAATCATCTAACAAGTGATATGATTATAGTAGGAGAAAGATTAGCTATTAGTAGAACTTATTACAAAATATCAAGACGACATAGATTTCATAGGCACTTTTCTAGATACGATACGGTAAAACGTGGAGATACACTCGGATTGATAGCTCAACGTAATCATATTAGTGTTAGATTTTTAAAAAAAGAAAATCATTTATCAAACAATATAATTAAAATCGGCGAAAAGTTAGCAGTTAGATGATTAGATTACTAGTTTTATTTGGTATTATTTTTTATATTACTGGATGTAGCACGAGAGGTCTTAGATATCATGAAAATTATACCTCGCGCGTAAATGCTTCACATGTAAGAATTTATAAACATTATCATAAGGCAACAATGCGTCCTTACGTTGTACGAGGTAGAGTGTATTATCCTACTGTTGTAAAAGTTGGTGAAACTTTTGATGGTATTTCTAGTTGGTATGGTCCAAATTTTAATGGAAGATTGACATCAAATGGCGAGGTTTATAACATGTATGGTTTAACTGCTGCAAATAAAATTTTACCCATGAATACCATTGTAAAAGTAACAAATAAAAAGAATGGAAGATCAGTTGTTGTAAGAATTAACGACAGAGGACCTTTTGTTAATAATCGTATTATTGATTTATCTAAAGCTGCGGCATTAAAAATTAATATGGTTGGTACAGGAACCGCACCTATAAGATTAAAAATACTAGGTTTTGCTGGCAAGGGGACTATAACGATTCCACAATATGCCGAACTACATAGAGGTCCAAAAATTAAAATATTAACTAAATTTGCTATTCAAATCGGAGCTTTTATAAACTATGATGGCGCATTTAAAATACAAACATTATATAATCATAAAAATGGATATTTAACGATTATAAAAGATATAAATGTTAATGGTCATAGAATGTTTAAAGTTTGGCTTACAGGCTTTAAAAGTGAGACAGAAGCCAGAGATTATAAATCGCATCATTTCACTAGAGATGCTTTTATTGTACAGGAGTAAAACAATGATTACTAAACAACGAACAACCAAAGAAACCAATATAACAGTATCATTAAAGTTATATGGACATGGACAATCTAAAATTGATAGCGGCATTGGTTTTTTAGATCATATGCTTGAGAGTTTTGCTAAACATTCACTAATTGATTTAGAGATTACATGTAAGGGTGATACACATATTGATTATCATCATAGTGTTGAGGATATTGGCATTGTGCTTGGACTGGTATTAAATGAAGTGATTTATCCAGTATCTCAAATTGAACGTTTTGGTAATGCTAATATAGTAATGGATGAGAGTTGTGTGAGTTGTGATATTGATTTAAGCAATCGTGCATTTTTGGTATATGAGCTACCCATAACTGGTCAAATTGGTAATTTTGATACTGAATTAGTCGAAGAATTTTTTAAAGCTTTAGTATTTAATGCAAAAATTACTACACATATTGTTGCCTTAAGAGGACATAACAAACATCATTTAATCGAAGCTTCATTTAAAGCACTTGCAATTTCCTTACGTAGAGCTTTAAGTATTAATGATAGAGTCGAAATACCTAGCACAAAAGATGTTTTGTGATTAAACTTATAGTATTAGATGTTGATGGATGTTTAACTAATGGTAATATAATATATTCTAATGACTTACAAGAAAGTAAAAGTTTTAATGTAAAAGATGGTCTTGGAATATCTAGTTGGATTAAATTAGGCGGTAAGGTAGCAATTATTACAGGCAGACACTCTAAAATAGTTGAATATAGAGCGCAAGAACTCGGAATTACATATTTATATCAAGGAATTAATAATAAATATATCACTTTAAAAAAAATTTTACAACTTAGTAATTTGTCTTTTAACAAAGTAGCTGCTATTGGCGATGACTTAAATGATTATAAAATGCTTTCATCTGTAAAAATGAGTTTTACACCTCGTGATGGAGGTCAAGAGATAAAAGAGATGGTAGATCATGTGCTTACATGCAAGGGTGGCGAGGGTGCCGTTAGGGAGATGATTAATATTTTATTAGAACAAAATAATCAAATTGAGGATTTTAGGAATCTTTGGATATGAATCTAAATATATATTTTATTTTTATAGCAATAGGACTTTTGAGTATTTATCTTATCTTCTCTCCCATGAAAATAGCTTTAAATAAAAATAAAAATATACCACAAATTGAGTTATCAAATTTCACTGTATATGATTTAAATACAAAAGGCGTAAAAAGTATTTTTAAAGGTACTAAAGGTTTCAGATATACAAATAAATATCTTGTACAAGATGTAAATTATATAAGTAAAGCAAAAAAAAATTTAATTTACATCACTTCAAAATTTGGTAAATTTAAAAAACCAATAATAAAATTAATTGGTAATGTAGTCTATAGACGAAGTGATGGATTAGTTTTTAAAACTAAAGAGGGAATGTATAATCAATCCACAGGCATTTTTACAACAAGTGGTAAATATGTATCATATAAAGATAATGATAAAATTGCTGGCTACAAACTTTTTTATAATAATAAGACAAATATCGCAACATCTAAAGAGGTTGTTGCGATATATCAATTAAATGAGAAATAAACTATGAAAATATTTATAATTATCATGTTGTTCCTATCTTCGCTTGGCTTTGCCAGTCAATTAAAAGTTATTGCTAATAACTTTCATGGTGATGAGGCACATGAATTTAGTATTTTTACAGGCAATGTCAAGATTACTAGAGGTGTGGATGAGCTTAATGCATCCAAGGTCACAATCTATATGAATAAAAAACATCAGCCCATCAAAACCATAGCTGATGGAAATGTATCTTTTTTTGTAAAAACTGATAACAATATCTCATATCGAGGAGTTGCTCAAAAAGCTATATATTTTCCGCAAAAAAAAGAGTATCAATTTTTTAAGCATGTTCATCTTTGGCAATTAAATAATAAACGCGAAATACATGGAGATAAAATTTTCTTAAATCTAATAAATGGAACAGCAGTAGCACATGGAGCAAATGCACAGCCAGTTGTAATGATATTTAATATACGAGATAAAAATAAAACCAAATGATTGATATTATAGAAGCAAAATTTATTATCTCAGCTACAAATATAGCTCAAGCTCCACAAAATGAAGAGCAAAATGAAGTAGCTTTTTTGGCAAGATCAAATACAGGTAAAAGTTCATTATTAAACGCCTTAACAAATTTTAAAAATTTAGCAAAAATTTCATCCACACCAGGCAAAACTCGCTTAATAAATTATTTTGATATAACTTTTTTAAATAGAGAAGCTTCTATAAAAAAATATGTGAAATTTATTGATTTACCTGGTTTTGGATACGCAAAAGTATCAAAATCAATGCAATCACAATGGAAAGATAATTTAACAACATTTATCTCAAAAAGAAAACAGATAAAGTTATTTATTTATCTTATAGATTGCAGACATCCGCATCTACAAATAGATAATGAGGTCACTGATTTTTTAGAAAAATTTATTAATCCATCACAGATTATTTTAAAAGTTTTTACAAAAATAGATAAGCTAAATCAAAAAGAACAAAGCTTATTAATAAAAGAATTTCCAGATGCATTGATGTGTTCAAGCTCCAAAAAAAAAGGCTTATTAAAGATAAATAATAAAATTTATAATATTTTAAATGAAAATGAAGCAACATGATAGCTTATAAAAAAGCATTGCTATCAGATATTTCAAATATGCAACAATTGGTCTTACCACAAATTGAAGATGGTACGATTTTATTAAGGCATGACGATGAAATAGCAACCAATATAAGATCATATATTCTTGCTTTTGATAAAACTATATTAGTTGGTTTTACAGCTCTTCATGTTCATAGCTCGGATTTAGCAGAAATTAGGTCTTTAATAGTTAAAGAGAATTATAGATCTAAAAAAATTGGCACAATGCTTGTTAAAAAAGCTATCGAGGACGCAATTTCATTGCATGTAAAACAGATATTAGCTTTAACGTACAAACAAAATTTTTTTGAGCAGCTTGGATTTATTGAAATCCCAAAAGAGTCATTACCAGATCATAAAATTTGGGCTGATTGTATCAGATGTAAGCACTTTCCAGTATGCAACGAAGTATCTTTAATAAAAACCATATAAATAGTTATATTTATCTATTTATATTTTTTATATATGAGAGTCTTAGTGATATATATCTTTTTTTACCACCACTTTTTGCCATTTTATTAATACTGTTTTTATATAATTACAAAAAGCTTGATACAATAAATATAATATTAGTCTCTATCGCATTATTATTTTTTGAAGCTCAAAAAGATTATGTAGCTTTTACATCAATTATTTTTGCCATTTTATTTTATAAGTTAGTTGTTATAAAATTAGATTTATTAATAAGATGTAACAGCTGTAAAAAATTAATAATTACGTTATTATCTTATCCTAGTTACTATATTTTTTCATATGTATTATCAGGAATATTTATTTTGTCAACCCCACAAATTAGTTGGTATATTGCATATTATATGGCAATAGAATCTTTAATAATACTGTTATTTATAAAATGGATATAATTTGAGAATAAAATTTATTATTTTTATTTTTATAATTGTTTGGAGTTCACTGATAGTAAGAGTTTATTTTTTATCAGTTATTCATAATGATTATTATAATCAATTGGCAAATAGAAATACTAATAGAATTATTCCAATCGCTCCAATTAGAGGTGAAATTTTAGATTCAAATAATAAGCCAATAGCTATAAATAAATTAGGCTTTAAAATTAAATTAAAACCACATTTAAAAGATCTATTATTAAATAAAGAGATAAAATATGTAGCTAAATATATACCTAGTTTAAATCAAGCAAAAGCTATTAAAATCTATCATCAACAAGACTCATATTATAATCATAAATTTATAACAATAGTAAATTTTATATCATATAAAAAGATTATATCAATTTATACACCACTTTTTTTAGACTATAATTTAAAAATAATTTCTGCACCAAAAAGATATTATCCATATGGTACTTTAGCTGCACATATCATAGGTTATGTAGGTCAGCCAAACAGCAAAGAAGTGGCACAAAATCCAATTTTATCAATTATTGGTATAGTTGGCAAAACTGGTTTAGAAAAATATTATAATGACTTTCTTGAAGGCAAACTTGGATATAAAAAAATAAGAGTAAATGCGCAAAATGAGGTTGTGCAACAATTTTATCAACATCTACCCAAAGAAAATAATAACTTAATATTAAATATTAATATTGATTTAGAACAATACATATCAGATATGTTTGAAAAAAGAGATGATAGTGGTGCTGTTGTTGTTATGAGAACAGATGGAGCAATTATTGTAGCAGCTAGTTTTCCAGAATATAGTTTAAATAATTTTGTAACAGGTATCTCTACAAAAAAATGGGATAAATTAATCCATAATCCAAATAGACCTTTTACCAATAGACTAATTCATGGTTTGTATCCACCTGGTTCAGTTATAAAAATTGCATTAGGATTAATTTTCATAACAACAACGATAAATCAATATTGGACCATGAACTCACAAGGGTATGTAATGATTGGTCGTCGTAAATTTAAGGATTGGAAAAAAGGTGGACACGGAAGAACCAATATTATAAAAGCTCTTACTCAAAGTGTTGATGATTTTTTTTATACTGTAGGTTTAAAAACGGGTATTAAAGTGATAAGTAAAGGATTAAAAAGATATGGTTTGGGCGAAAAAACAGGAATAGATCTTCCAAATGAATTTCAAGGACTTATACCAGATAAAGCATGGAAATTAAAACATGTTCATGAACCTTGGTATTTAGGAGATACTGCAAATACTTCAATTGGTCAAGGCTATGTTTTAGTTACTCCAATACAAATCGCAAGATTAACAGATTTAATTGCTATTGGTAAACTTGTTACTCCGCATATAGCAAAACAGATGGGAGAAAAAATTATTGCACCCGTTTATCAAAATATTTTAACAAATAAAGAAAAACGAAGACTTCACATTATCCAAAAAGGGATGTATGATGTTTGTAATGCGTCCACCGGGACAGCTACAAAACATATGACCTCCTCTATACGTTTAGCTGGTAAAACAGGAACTGCTCAAGTTATTAGTGTACCAAAACGTATTAACTCATATGAATTAAAATATTATAGACGACCCCAAACATGGCTTACAGTTTATGGTCCATATAAAAATCCACAATATATTATTACCGTTTTAGTAGAGCATGGTGGACATGGTCACATTAATTTGCAAGGATTTGTTGTATCTAAAACATTTGATTGGCTTTTAAAGCATAATTATATAAAAAAACATTGAAATGAAGATAATAAAAAGATGGTACCACCGGCCGGAATCGAACCGGCACTCCGAAGAACCGGATTTTGAATCCGGCGTGTCTACCAATTTCACCACGGTGGCATAAGAAATTATGTGAGCGCCATGATATATAATGTTTACTTAAATCTAAATTATGTAGTTTTTAGTGAGGATTGGTATTTACTTAACTCAACAAATCTAATATTGGATTAAAAAAAATACTGTTTTGACGATATGGGTAAGAGAGGATAAGTTATTTAAGCACCTATCCAAAAATAAAACCAATTAACAGCAATAAGTAAAAGATACAGATGCAAGGCAGATTTTTGCAGGACTAGCCGTAGCTAATTCAAAAAAATCTAACGAAGTCAGATGTGTCTTTTGCTTATTGCCCAAAGGGAGCTTTAAAATGATAATTATTACTGCGTTAAAAACTCTTGAAGCTACCAGTAGCTCCTGCGAATTTTTGCCTTCTACTAGTCATCATTTTAAAGCTCTGTTAATTGGTTTTATTTTTGGATAGGTGCTTAGCTCCTCTTACTTAACGCACTCAATAGGTTTGTGGAATCTTATTTGCTTATTGTTTATCATGTATTAAAGGAAAAATATGCGTATCACTCAAAGTATGTATTATCAAAATTTTCAGAGTAATAACAGTGCATTATCAAATGCTTTATTAAACACTACTGAACAGATATCATCTGGCATAAAAATTCAATATGCTTATCAGAGTCCAAATACTTTTGCAAAAGCATTAAGTCTTAATAATGAAATTTCTACTTTTAATCAGGTAACAGACAGTATTAATAGCGGACAAAATTTTACTACACAAACAGATGCTACTTTAAGCAATATGGTTAATTCATTACGACAATTTAAAACAGACTTAATCCAAGCATCTTCTGGTACACAATCAAAAACTAGTATGAATGCTATAGCCATGGCATTAACAGGAATTAAAAAAAATTTAGTAAATTTAGCTAACACTTCTATAAATGGACAATATCTATTTTCTGGCTCAGCAACAGATCAAAAGCCAATAAATGCTAACGGTATATATAATGGAAATGCTCAGACTATGACATCGTTTTTAGGTGCTGGGGTTACACAAGCACATAATATCCCTGGTTCAGATCTTTTTTTAGGAACTGACAGTAGTGTTAATAAAATCATTACAACAAATATCCCACATTTTAATCAAACCTTACTGCATCCAAGTGTGATGACTACAAATACAACCCAAGATTCACAACAAAGCTATATCACAGCAAATAATACAATACGAGATTTAATGGGATCTTCATCAAGTACTATAAATAATACAAGTACTAAGCATCATTTCTATATTCAAGGCACACAACACGATGGTACGACATTTAAAACAACCATTAGCTTAACAGATATAAATACAGTACAGGATTTAATGACAAAAATTGGTGAATTATATGGCAATACACCATCAAACACGGTAGTTGACGTATCATTAAATAGTCATGGAGAATTTGTAATAAAAGATAAACTCTCTGGTAGTTCAAAACTTAGTTTTCATATGGTTGCAAATACTGCAAGTACAGCTGAGGCAAATTTAAATAATCTAAATACGGATAATACACCATTAGTAAACTTTAATCAAAGCTTAACAGCTAGCTATGTACCATCCATATCACAGCAAAGGAGTCTATATACACCTAGTGATTTTAGTTTAAATATGCAAATGGTAACAAAAAATGGAAAAATGGCAAGTGCTTCAACTTCTTTATCTGCTATTTTTGCATCAAATCTATCTACAATATCCTTTAGCGGAAAAAATACAAATGGTGCAGCAGTAACATCAAGCTTTACGCCAACTGCTACCTCCACCGTTCAAGATTTGATGAATGCTATAAAATCATCATACCAAGTAACTCCAGCGGATTTTAATATTAGTTTAGTAAATGGTAAGATTTTATTTAATACAACATCTGGTCAAAATAATATACAAGTTACTCTAACATCCAAAGATAGTGGCTCAAATACAATAAGCGGTCTTACTCAAAATGCTGGAGTAAATTACAATACAGCAGTTTTTACGCAATTAGGCGCATCTTTAACTTCTGATGTTTCACAAATTGTAAATGCAGACAACTCTTACGCAACAAACGGTACAAAACTATCTGAAGTATCTGGTATATCTCCATTTGTAAGTAGCACAAAATCTCAACAGCTTATTTTTCGTGGTATAGATATAAATGGTAAGGTATTTAAAGCACAAATTGATTTAAAAGCGAGTGGTTCAACTTTTTCTCTTGATAATGGCACGACAAATTATCCTATCTATAACATGAATACTCCAAGAGTGGCAACTGATGGTAATAATGTAACTTATAAGCAACTAGGTGATGTTATGAACATGATATTAACAGATAATCTACCAGCTTCTACTACCAGTGCTATTAATTATGATACTGCAATATCAAATGCCGATATACTAGGCACTGTATCATTAAACAAAAAAGGGCAATTAAATTTTATGCAAAATAATGCAAATATAACACGTGCTCAGATAAGTTTATATGATGTTAATAGTACAGATATGACAAAGCCGGCAGCATCTTTAGCATTTAATGCAAATAATGCATTAACAATTAGTGATCCAAAAACAGATTTTTTTGCAACGATAAATAAAGCAATTGATGCAGTACAACATAATATGATTTATCCTGATGGCTTAGCAAATAATAAAACAAACGTTGGTGTGCAAAATGCAATAGCTATGCTGGATAATTTAACAACTCATGTGATTAATATTCACTCATTAGTAGGCTCACAGACCAATTCCTTACAAAGTGCGTTAAGTGTTACTAGCATGTTAAAAGTAAGCACACAAACGATACAAGCATCAGTAATTGATACTAATATGGCAGAAGCAACAGCAAAATTAAGTCAATTACAATTAAATCAGCAAGCCCTATATGCTAGTCTTGCCAGAGTCTCTAAATTGTCTTTAGTTAATTATATATAGCTACTTTTAGCTATACTGTCAAACTTAATTATTTTTTTAGGAAGTTTATTTGCGTAATGTATTGTATATAATTATTTTTGGTATTTTAATTTATTTGGGTATTGCAACTGTTGTTAATGATCATTCAATTATTGGTGTTTATGGTTATTCTTTTGCACAATTTAATCATAAAAATTTTGGATACATCTCTTATCTTTATCTTTTTGTATCTCTTTTTCCGTTATATAAAATATATAAAAATAATAATATTAATTTAAAGCATATTGAATTAACTTTAGTTTCTATTTTAATATTTTTTGCTCTATTGATTATTCAAGCAGTGATTATTTCAAACAATTTTCAAGGAAAACTCGGTGATGATTTTGTAAAATTTTTATCCCCATATATTGGGCTTTTTGGTGTGTGGATAATTGTACTTATTTTATTTTTAATATCATTTAGTATTATTTTTGAAGATAAATTAGACAGTTTTGCAAGTTTTTTTAAATCAAAATATAAAACCAAAGATGAAAATGTAATTATAAAAGATAATTCTATTTTAGATGAGCCATCTTATTTTAGAAAAGAAGATAATATTGAAACGATACAAAATCTAAAAGATAAACAGTTTAATGAAAAACAAAATCAAGAAAATCATGAATGCTTACAGACCAAAGATATCAAATTAGAAAAACTAAAAAAACAAGCGAAGATAGAAGAAAAAAATATTACTACTCTAGCACGAGGGATTAAAGAACATAAGCAAAATGTTATTATAGATGAATTGGAAGAAAATAAAAAATTACTTGAAGATATTGAAAAAGGAGATGTTGCAAAACCAAAAGATTTTATACTTCCATCAATAAATTTTTTACAAAAAGCTCCAAAAAGTACAAATAAAGTAGATGGAGCTGAACTAGATGATAAAATAAGAGA
This sequence comes from uncultured Campylobacterales bacterium, assembly GCA_964474335.1. Lineage (GTDB taxonomy): Bacteria > Campylobacterota > Campylobacteria > Campylobacterales > Sulfurimonadaceae > Hydrocurvibacter. The sequence goes on along the minus strand of CAYYRS010000012.1, from coordinate 28,234 downwards.
TTTAATACAAAAATTATCTCATTTCAATATCAAAGGGGATGTGATTCGTACTTATGCTGGTCCCGTTGTATCTACTTTTGAATTTAAACCAGCAGCTAATGTAAAAGTATCAAAAATTTTAAATCTACAAGATGATTTAGCTATGGCACTTCGTGCAAAAACTATTAGAATTCAAGCTCCAATTCCTGGAAAAGATGTCGTAGGTATAGAAATTCCAAATCACAAAGTTGAAACAATTTATTTAAGAGATTTAATTCAAAGCGATCTTTTTATGCAGGCAAAATCACCACTTACTATTGTACTTGGAAAAGATATTGTTGGTAAGCCTTTTGTAACAGATCTTAAAAAATTACCACATCTTTTAATAGCTGGTACCACAGGGAGTGGTAAAAGTGTTGGAATAAATTCAATGATACTTAGTTTATTGTATAAAAATTCACCAGATAATCTTCGTTTACTTATGATTGATCCAAAAATGCTTGAATTTTCTATCTATAATGATATTCCTCATCTTCTAACCCCAGTTATCACAAAAGCAAAACAAGCTATTGTAGCATTAAATAATATGGTTAATGAAATGGAACGACGTTACGAGATGATGAGCGATACAAGAACAAAAAATATAGAAAACTATAATGAAAAAATGCTAAAAGAGGGGGGTAAAATTTTTCCTTATATAGTTGTAATTATTGATGAATTAGCTGACTTAATGATGACTAGTGGTAAAGATGTTGAGTATTCTATTGCAAGATTAGCACAGATGGCAAGAGCCGCTGGTATTCATCTAATTGTAGCTACACAACGTCCGTCAGTTGATGTTGTAACAGGACTTATTAAAGCAAATCTTCCATCTCGTATAAGTTATAGAGTGGGACAAAAAATTGATAGTAAAATTATATTAGATCAACAAGGTGCTGAATCATTACTTGGACGCGGTGATATGCTTTTTACTCCGCCAGGTGCCATCGGACTTGTTCGTTTACATGCACCTTGGAGTACAGAAAATGAGATTGAACATATTGTAGAACATTTAAAATCGCAACGTAAACCAGATTATGATAAAAGTTTTTTAGTAGAAGATACTAACGATGAAAAAAAATTTAATAAAGATAAATTTCAAGAACTTGACCCATTATACGAAGAGGCAAAGAATATTATTTTAACAGACAAAAAAACATCTATTTCATATCTACAAAGAAGATTACAAATTGGTTATAATAAATCAGCTCGTATTATTGAACAATTAGAAGAAAATGGTGTATTGACACAGCCAAATACAAAAGGTATCAGGTCTATTATTTAAACTCAAATTATATAAAAAGTCTAATAATAAATAGGTTTTTTGTTATAATTAGATAAATTAAATAAGGAATTATAATGTCTTTCGTTAAAGCTTATAAGCAGCATATAAAAGAGCGTTTAGAGTTGGGAGTGCCTCCACTTCCATTAAATGTTGAACAAACTAATAGTTTAGTAAATATGATTAAAAAAAATGAGGGTGATACAGAATCTAATCTTGATTTACTTACAAATCGAATTTCTCCAGGCGTTGATGACGCTGCTTATGTAAAAGCGGCTTTTTTAAATGATATTGTACAAAATAATATTCAAGTTACAGCTATATCACCACAAAAAGCGGTACAAATGCTTGGAATGATGCTTGGCGGATACAATGTAAAACCATTAATTGATGCTCTTAAATCGACTAATGCTACTGTTGTAAAAGAAGCAGTTTTAGCATTAAAACACACATTGTTAGTATATGATTCTTTTAATGACATAGTTGAATTACATAAAAATGGCAATAAAGCAGCAACTGAGATTATAACTTCTTGGGCAAATGCTGAGTGGTTTACTTCAAAGCCTGCCTTAGCAGATGAAATTAAAGTAACAGTTTATAAAATTTCTGGTGAAACAAATACAGATGATTTATCACCTGCATCCGAAGCTTTTACGCGCTCAGACATTCCGTTACATGCGAACTCAATGCTTATTGCTAAGATGGATAATCCAATAGAAACTATCAACGAACTTAAGCAAAAGGGTTATCTAGTTGCATACGTTGGAGATGTTGTAGGAACTGGCTCAAGCCGTAAATCTGGAGTAAATTCGGTACAATGGCATATGGGTATAGATATTGCAGGTGTTCCAAATAAACGTACTGGTGGTATAGTTTTAGGCGGTATTATTGCTCCTATTTTCTTTGCTACATGTGAAGATTCTGGCGCATTACCACTTGAAGTTGATGTGTCAAAAATGCAAACCGGTGATGTTATCTCTATTTATCCATATAAAGGCGAAATACATAAAGATGGTGAATGCATAACCACATTTACATTAAATCCAAATACAATAACCGATGAAGTGCGTGCAGGTGGGAGAATTCCACTAATTATTGGACGAGGATTAACTATAAAAGCTCGCGATATTCTAGGGTTAGATGTAAATAATATCTTTTTACGTCCGAGACAGCCAAAAGATAACGGTTTAGGCTTTACTCTAGCACAAAAAATAGTAGGAAAAGCTTGTGGTGTTAATGGAATTAAACCTGGTGTATATTGTGAACCAATTACTTCTACTGTTGGTAGCCAAGACACAACAGGACCCATGACAAGAGATGAAATAAAAGAGTTAGCATCACTTGGTTTTGGTGCAGATTTAGTTTTACAATCTTTTTGTCATACAGCAGCCTATCCAAAACCTTCAGATATAAAAATGCAACATACTCTACCAGATTTTATCTCAAATCGCGGTGGAGTTGCACTTCGACCTGGAGATGGAATTATTCATTCATGGTTAAACAGAATGACACTACCAGATACTGTGGGAACTGGCGCAGATAGTCATACACGTTTTCCAATAGGCATTAGTTTTCCAGGAGGTTCTGGTATAGTTGCCTTTGCTGGAGTTACTGGAAGTATGCCCATTACAATGCCAGAATCTGTTTTAATACGTTTTAGTGGAGAAATGCAACCTGGTATCACGCTCCGAGATTTAGTAAATGCTATCCCCTATCAGGCGATTAAAGAGGGTCTACTAACAGTTCCAAAAGCTGGTAAAAAGAATATATTTGCAGGGCGTATTTTGGAAATAGAAGGTCTTCCAAAACTTAAATGTGAACAAGCTTTTGAACTCTCTGATGCTAGTGCTGAAAGAAGCGCAGCAGCTTGCGTCATTAAGCTGGATAAGGAGCCAATAGTTGAATATATAAAATCAAATATTACTCTTTTAACTCAAATGATTAAAGCAGGTTACAAAGATAAGAAAACTCTGCAAAGAAGAATAGATAAGATGAACGAGTGGTTAAAAAATCCACAACTAATGTCAGCAGATAGTAGTGCACAATATACCTCAATAATAAATATTAATCTAAATGAAATTACTGAGCCAATTTTAGCTTGTCCAAATGATCCAGATGATGTTGCGACTTTGAGTGAAATTTTAGCTAATCCTAAACGTCCTCATATTATAGATGAAGTTTTTGTTGGATCTTGTATGACAAATATCGGACATTATCGTGCTCTTGGTGAAGTTTTAAAAGGCGAGGGTAGCGTACCTACTCGTTTATGGGTTTGTCCACCAACCAAAATGGATGAAAAAGAGTTAGTTCAAGAGGGTTATTATGCTATTTTTGGTGCGGCTGGAGCTAGGACAGAGGTACCAGGATGTTCACTTTGTATGGGTAATCAAGCACGTGTAAGTGATGGTGCTACTGTATTTTCAACATCAACAAGAAATTTTGATAATCGTTTAGGTAAAGATGCAAAGGTTTATCTCGGCTCTGCTGAACTGGCTGCTACTTGTGCTATTCTTGGATATTTACCAACAAAAGAAGAGTATCTAAATATTGTTCCAAAAAAGCTTGCAGGTAAAGAAAATGATATTTATAAATATCTAAATTTTAACCTTATAAAAGATTATAAATTAGAAGCATAAATTATTTTGTGACAATATCATAATCTGATGGTATTGTTGCATTAAAAATAATATTTTTAATTGGTTTATTAACTAATTGATGTGTAAAATTTATTATGACTTTATTTTGTAATTGATCAAAGTATGATATAGTCTTTAACTTTTTATTTTTAAAAAATAGATTTATTTTCATTTGATTATAAGTAGAGATATAATGATTACTAGTTATTTTCTTTGCATTTTTTAAGATTTGAAAAAATGCGAAAGTACTGTTTATTTTTGAGATAATAACTTGTTCTATTTCTGGTTCTACTATTGTAACTTGATTATCTTTAACAAATATCTCTTTTTTGATAGGTGAGATATAACTCCATTTTACCATATTTGGTACTTTCGCTTGAATAAAGCCCGCATACTTAATTGTTATTTTTTTATTGTCTATGATATGTTGAGTAAAGCTAGCTGAGAATGTTTTTATGTGGGTCATAAAAGCTTGTAAATTTACCATTATTAATAATACAAGAAGTAGTTGTTTCATTAGTATCCATTTTTTTGTGAATTATACCTTATTAATCATTTACATATTAACTAATATTAGTTAAATGAGATTGAATACATGCAAGAATTTACCTTTTATGTGTTAAAATCTTACAATATTAAAATAGAAGGTTTGAGATGCTACAAGCATTTATTGGAAAACTAGTAGGTACGAAAAATGATCGTACATTAAAAACATACACCAGTAAGGTAAAACAGATTAATGCCTTAGAAAATACCTATAAAAATATGAGTGATGAAGAGTTGCAAAACTCTTTTTTAAAATTAAAAGAAACTGTTATTGTTGGTGAAAAAACTTTAGATAATGCATTAGTTGAGTCTTTTGCAATAACTAGAGAAACAAGTAATCGCGTTCTTGGTATAAGACATTATGATGTTCAGTTAATTGGTGGTATGGTACTTCATGAGGGTAAAATTGCTGAAATGAAAACTGGTGAAGGCAAAACCCTTGTTGCTACACTTCCAATAGTTTTAAATGCGATGGTCGGTAAAGGCGTACATTTAGTTACTGTTAATGATTATCTTGCTCGTCGCGATGCAAATGATATGGGTGCTGTATATGAATTTCTAGGCTATACGGTTGGTGTAGTATTAGAGAGCATCCAAGACCCTAAAGAAAAGCGCCTGCAATACCGAGCTGATATCACTTATGGAACAAATAATGAGTTTGGTTTTGATTATTTAAGAGATAATATGAGCTTTACACAAGAGGAGATGGCACAACGCGGTCATCATTTTGTAATAGTCGATGAAGTTGATTCTATTTTAATAGATGAGGCGAGAACTCCACTTATTATCTCTGGTCCAGTTGAGAGATCATTACAAGATTATAAAAGTGCAAATCAAGTAGCTCTTAAAATGAAAAAAGATACCGATTTTACCGTTGATGAAAAGGATAAAGTTATTTTAATAACAGAAGAAGGTATTGAAAAAGCTGAAAAATTATTTAAAGTTGAAAATTTATATGGAGTAGAAAATCCTATTTTATCTCACTATCTAGATCAAGCATTAAAAGCAAATTATCTTTTTGAAAAAGATGTTGATTACGTTATACATGATGATGAAATAGTTATTGTTGATGAATTTACTGGACGACTTAGCGAAGGTCGTCGTTTTTCTGAGGGTCTTCACCAAGCTTTAGAAGCTAAAGAAAATGTAGAAATTAAAGAAGAATCTCAAACATTAGCCGATATAACTTTTCAAAATTATTTTAGAATGTATGACAAACTATCTGGCATGACCGGTACTGCACAAACAGAAGCTACAGAATTTGCAGAGATTTATACTTTAGATGTCATTTCAATTCCTACAAATATACCAGTTATAAGAGAAGATTTAAATGATTTAATTTATAAAACAGAAAGAGAAAAATTTCAAGCTGTTATAAAAAAGATTAAAGAATTAAAACAAAAAGGACAACCGATTTTAATCGGTACCGCTTCTATTGAAAAATCAGAAGCACTACATGAATTGTTACAAAATGAGAAAATACCTCATACGGTTTTAAATGCAAAAAATCATGAACAAGAGGGTGAGATTATTAAAAATGCTGGCGTTAAAAGCTCTATTACTATCGCAACTAATATGGCAGGGCGAGGCGTTGATATTAAGATAAATGAAGAGGTTAAAACTCTGGGTGGGCTTTATATTATTGGTACAGAAAGACATGAAAATAGGCGAATTGATAATCAGTTAAGAGGTCGTTCTGGTCGTCAAGGAGATCCTGGATTTACTCAATTTTACCTCTCTTTAGAAGATAATTTACTTAGAATTTTTGGCTCTGATAGAATAAAATCAATAATGGAGCGTTTAGGCGTTGAAGATGGTGATTATATAGAATCAAAAATGGTAACACGTGCCGTAGAAAAGGCACAAAAAAAAGTGGAGGGCATGCATTATGAAGGTCGTAAGCAAATTGTTGAATATGATGATGTTGCAAATGAACAGCGAAAAATTATATATAGATTTAGAAATGAGCTTTTAAATCCAAAATATGATGTTGCAAGTAAAATTAATCTCATAAGAGAGGAATATCTTAACTATCTTTTAACTGAGTGTCGTATTTTTGATGATTCATCTATGGAAGATGAAAATATTCAAAAACTATTAGCTAAAATAAAAGAAGATTTTAATTTTAAATTAGATTTACAATCTATTTCATCATTAGATTTTTCTGAAATGGTTGACAAAATATATGTGACATTAAAAGAATCATATGATAATAAAATGTCAGTATTAGATAACCAAACAAAAGATCAGATACAAAGAGAGATCTATTTAAAAACTCTTGATACTGCTTGGAGAGAGCATTTATATGTTATGGATAACATGAAAACAGGAATTCGTTTACGTGCATATAATCAAAAAGATCCATTAGTAGAGTATAAAAAAGAGAGTTTTAGCCTTTTCGGAGAATTAGTGGAAACGATTAAGTATGACACTATCAAAACACTTCATGTCATCGAATTTGAGATGCAATCAGCAGAAGAAGAAGCTGAAAATTTTGCTCATCAAATGGAAATTGAGAGAAAACAGCAAGAAGCTAATATGTTGCTAAATCGTCATGATAGCGATGATTTAGCAACATCTACTAAAAAAATAAAAAGAAATGATCCTTGTCCTTGCGGTAGCGGTAAAAAATATAAAAATTGTTGTGGAAAAAGTGGTCCAAAAAAAGGTATCTTTGCTTCTTGAATAATAATATAATCTTTTATCTTTTAAAGCGATTTTTACGTTTTGATAAAGATCAGCCTTTTATTTTTCTATCTGCTATGTTGGCTTTTTTAGGAATTGCTATCGGTGTTATGGTTCTTATAATTGCTATGGCACTTATGAATGGTTTTGATAAAGAGTTTAAAGATAAATTAACTGTTATGAACTACCCACTAACAATTTTACCGAAATTTTATGGTTCTGTTAATAAAACACTTCTGAAAAATCTAAAACACAAATTTCCAAATTTAAAATATAGCCCATATGTAGTGTCATCGGTAATTGCTAGAAGCGGTCAAATCCTAGAGGGTGGATACCTTTTTGGCGTAAATTTTCATGATGAAGCATCTGTAAATAGTATTTTAAAAAAAGCGATTGGTAAAAATAAAATAAGACGTTTTGATGTTATTATCGGAAAATCTTTAAAAGATGAATTTTCTTTACATATAAACCAAAAACTGATGTATATTTTTACACAAATTGAACCAAATGGATTTTCAATTACTCCACAAATTAAGCGATTTAAGATTGTTGGTGTATTTAATTCTGGACTTATAGCTTATGACAAAGCATATAGTTATACAACTTTAAATTCTTTGCAGAGAGTTTTAAATTTACCATTTTATCAATATAGTGGTATTCATATTTTTTCTAAAAATCCACATCACACAATCATTAAATTAAAAAAATATCTACCAGATAGTGTTGTTGTAAAAGGATGGTGGCAGGATAATGTTAATTTTTTTGCAGCACTACAAATGGAAAAAAAATCACTATTTATTGTCTTGATGTTGCTAATTTTAATTGCATCTATTAATATTATTTCATCCTTATTAATGACAGTTATGAATAGACGCTCAGAGATTGCCTTACTTCTTTCTCTTGGAACATCAAGATTGCAGATTAAAAAGATATTTTTATATCTAGGTATTGTTATCGGATTAAGTGGAATTGTTATGGGTACTATGCTTGGTTTATCTGGTATCTGGATTCTCGGACATTTTGATATTGTAAATTTACCTAAAAATGTTTATCCAAGTACAACTTTACCACTTGATTTAAGCATGATAGATTTTTCTTTGATTGTTGTCGGAGCTTTAGTGATTGTTGTTTTATCTGCGTATTATCCAGCCAAAAAAGCAAGTGAGGTTGATATTTTAACTGTACTTAGAAATGAGTAAATTTTTTAAATATTTTATTCGGCATTAATAGTTCAAATGGTGAAAGTATAGTTCTTTTAATTATATTAAATGGAGCTAATACAATATCTTTTGCTAGACTTGTTTTCACGATTGGATTCTTAAGACTACCTGTTACTTTCAATGTAGTTGAGATACTATTTTTATTAAATAAAATATATCCAACAATTGGAATTTTAGAGATATTAGAAGCTATATTTGTTTTTAAATTTAATAAGATATTAAGTGTTTTATTTTTTAAATTAACATGACCTTTGCCGTAAATATCTATTTTTTTAGATTTTAGTGTAATGTCTTTGAAATGTAAAAGATTTTTTTCTTTTACAAATGTAAGATAGATATTTTTAGTAGCTAGTCCATGCGTTGAGTAGTTTGGTAGTGAAAAAGTACTTAATATTGGTATTGTATTAATAAATGCCAATACATTATTTAAAATAATATATTTTTTTAATATTGTATTTTTTATTTCCATAATTCCTTCATATTTATTTAAGTTACCTTGAACGATAAAAGATAAGTTGCCATTAAAAAATTCTGAGTTAATAAAAAGATTATTCATAAATATATCATTAAAATTTGACCCAAAAAGATAAAATTTACCCTTAGAATCAACGCGCAGTTGAGCTGTTGCTAATTTATACCTAAGTTTGGCTGTCAATACAGAATTTATATATAAGATATTTATATAATTTGATAATATTTTTCTTTTATTTTTTAAATATAAATATGTATCTTTTAATTTTATATTAATAGGTTTTAAATTATTTGATTTTTGTTTATATCCTTTTAAAAGTGATTGTATAGCTACTAAATTAATACCCAGATCATGACCATTAACATGAATATCTTTATTAATATCAATGTCAATAAGATGATTTATATTTATAATGATATTTTTATTATTATAAATTCCAGTAAAGAAATAATGATGAATAAATATTTTATTTTTTATAAAAATATTATCTGAAGATTTTACTTTTGCAATAAATGAGATATTTGTACTATTTTTTGCAGTTATATCAATATATCCTGTTGTGATATGATAGTTTTGTAATTGTTTGAGTTGTTTTGATAGTTTAATTAAATTGATATGCATCATCCAATCTCTTTTATTACTAAACAGCATCTTAAAACCATAAATATCAGAATATAAATCCAATGAGTGATTTTGAATTTTAAAATGTAGAAATAAAGATTTGTTTTTTATTAAATTATTTAAAAAGCTGTTTTTCAATGTAATATGTCGCACATGAATGTTTCCTATATCGCTAAGGTAATTATATTTACCGTCAAAAACAATGTGATTTTTTGTATTAGATATTTTTATATTATTTATATTGATTGATGAATGATTAATATTAATTAAAATAGGACTTAGTAAAACAGGCTTTTTATTAACTAGCCATATACTTTTTTGCTTTACATGTAAAGCAAAAAATTTATTAAATTTTATATTCAAAGGTAATTTTACTTGATTTAATTTAAAATGATGATAGTGTAATCGTAAAATATTTAGATTAAAATTACTTTTAAATGTATCTAAATTGGTTGTACCATTAAAATATGCTTTTAAAATATTATCAATATTCAAATTAGTTTTTGGAATTAAGAGCGTAAATGTTTTTGGATTAAATGAAGCAGTTATTTTATTAATGTTGATTATATTTGTTTGATTATAAATCCATGAAGATGCTGGAATCATGACATTCGAATAATAATTATTTTTTGTATATATGATATTAAAGGAGCGTAGTGTAGTGTTTAATTGCAATTTATTTTTATCCAAAGCTAGATGCTTGACATTAAATTGCAAGTTTGCGATATGTCTAAATAAATTAATTGCTCCGAAAATATTTACTTTTAGATTGTTATGATAAGTAAGTAATAATTTTTTTATATTAAGTATCTTATTTTTTAACAATATTACACCTTGATTTATATGATAACTGTTATGATGATATGAAAAATCTGAATTATTTATCATAAAACTTCCATCTGTATAAATATTTAGAGTGTCAAAAACTACTTTTAGATTTAGATTGGTTTTGATAAAAGAATTAAGTTGTATAAATGGAAGATTAATCTTATATGTTTGTAAAAGTTTTTTTACATTATTATTTAATAAAAAATTAGCGATTAGATGAACATTAATATATGGATATTTATTAATTAAATTAATACTTAACCAACTATCTTTTAATTTTTGATTTTTATATGTGGCATGTTTTGGATAGATATTTAAAATTCCGTTTTTTAATTTTAATTCTGTTTTTAAAGAAACAATTGGTGCTAAATCATTATTAAAAGTATAAGCTAATTGATGAAATGTTGCGGATAAGTTAATATTTTTTATTATTTGAGTATCATGTTTTAAATTGATGCTTCCACTAAAATTATTTAAGGTAATAGCCACCACATGTATATCATCTGATATCCATGGTTTAATATAAAATGGCAAATCAAATTTTTTTATAATCTTTTGATAATTTTTAATTGTGCGTTGCACTGAAATCTTATATGAAAATATTTTATTTTGTAGTTTTAACTTTAAGTTAAAAATATTATTAGTATGAAAATTAACAGCAATCATTCCTTGTAATGTTTTCTTTTCATGATTTAAAACAATCTTTCCATTTGCACATAACTGTTTTGAAAAAATAGTAAATTTTTTAATTTTTATTATAGCTTTATCTTGATGAGCTATGATATCGCTCTTTAATATAAAAGAGTTAGAGTGAATATTTAAAAAACTTTTTTTATTTAAAGAATATTTAATACTCGCATGAAGATCATTGAATCGGAGTTGTTTGATATCTATTTGTTTTATAATATCTGATAATTGATTTGAATATTTTAAAAATATAATCAAATCACGTAAATAATGATGCTTAATATCTGTTTTATTATTTTGTTTAGTTATAATAAATTTATCAGCAGTAACAATTAAACCTCTATCCCATTTGATGTATAATTTTTCAATACGAATATGTGACAGTTTTAATTGTTTAATATTGATACCATATTGTAACCATCCAAATAATACACAAAGAGATAAAATTATGAATACAAAAAAACTTATGATAATAAAATGGTTTTTAAGGATCATACTTTTTATACTTATATCTTTCATATATTACCTAAATATGGATGTAACGACTACAAAGGTGCTTTTTATACCAAGTGGTTCAATTAATAAGATTATATCACAGCTAAAGACACAAAATATTAATGTTACAAAATTTGATAGCTTTATATTACGATTTATTGGATCTCCTCAAAAAGGATGGATAAATATAGGAGCTACACATCTAAGTAAAGCTGATTTTTTATATAAGCTAATTAGTGCAAAAGCCGCCTTAGAGCCCATCACTTTAGTTCCTGGTGAAACTACATATATATTTTTACATCAACTAAGTCTAGAGTTATCTTTAAAACAAAAAAAATTACAATATTATTATAATCAATATGCATACGAAAAAGAGGGTGCTTTAGTACCAAATACCTATTTTGTTCCAATAAATATTAATGCTAAGCAGCTAATAGTTTTGCTATTAAAGCAATCACTTAAACATATGCAAAATCTCTCAAAGAAGTTGTTAGGTTCATATAATAAACAAATCTGGTTTAAATACATTACAATCGCATCAATTATTCAAAAAGAAGCTGGCTCAAAAAAAGATATGCCATTAATAGGTTCTGTAATATATAATAGATTAAAAAAAAATATGCGATTACAAATGGATGGAGCTTTAAATTATGGTAAATATTCACATATCCCAATTACTGCAAAAAGAATAAAAATAGATAAAAGCACTTACAATACCTATATTCATGCAGGTCTTCCTAAGTACCCAGTATGCAATGTTAGTTTAGATGCAATTAAGGCAGCAATTTCACCAGCAAAAACAAATTTTTTGTATTTTATTAAAAAAAGAGATGGAACTCAAAAGTTTAGTTGTAACTTTTCTACACACTTACATAATATAAGAGATGCTACAAAATGAAACATTTTTTAAACTTTTTAGAATCTTTTACAAAGCTACAAAGATATTAACTTTGTTAGTGATATGATAATGGCTATAAACTGTGAGTGAAGGAATCGATATGAACCAAGGTAAAAGAGTTGGAATAGTTGGAGCCGGTAATGTTGGAGCAACTGTTGCGTATTCATTAGCCATGAATGGATCTTGTCATGAGATTATTTTACGAGATAATAAGATTGATGTAGCAAGAGGTAAGGCGTTAGATATGAGCCAAGCTGCCGCTGCTGTACGTTCGCACACAGTTGTGAAAGTAGCAGAAGATATGTCAGACTTAACAAATTGTGATGTTGTAGTTATTACTGCTGGTAGTCCACGTTTACCTGGTATGAGTCGCGATGATTTGCTTATGATAAATGCTAAAGTAACAAAAGAAGTTGTTCAAGGGGTTGCAAAATATTCACCGAATGCTGTCATTATTATGGTATCCAATCCGCTAGATGCCATGACTTACGTTGCTTTAAAAGAGAGTGGCTTTGAAAGAAGTAAAGTGATAGGCATGGCTGGTATTTTAGATAGCTCGAGAATGGCATCATTTATACAAGAAAAATTAGGTTATGGTGGTGGTCAAATACGTGCATCTGTTATGGGTGGACATGGAGACGACATGGTTCCACTTCCACGTTATTCCACCGTAGCTGGTGTTCCTTTAACTGATGTATTAAGTGATAAAGAGATTGAAAATATTGTAAAACGAACAAGGCAGGGTGGTGCTGAAATTGTAAATTATCTAAAAAGTGGGTCAGCATATTATGCTCCTGCAAAATCTACAGCTCTTATGGTAGAAGCTATTTTAAAAGATACCAAACAGATACATCCTTGTGCGGTTGCTTTAGATGGTGAATATGGATATAACAATGTTGTCTCAGGTGTTCCTGTTATGCTCGGCTCAAATGGTGCTGAGAAAATTATCAATATTACGCTTAATGAAACAGAGGCATCAATGTTTGCAAAATCTTGCTTATCAGTACAAACACTAATAGATACATTAAATAAAAATAATTTTTTTAAAGGGTAAAAAACATGAAAACAAGAATTGAAAAAGATACAATGGGTGAAATAGAAGTTCCGTTTGATGCTTATTGGGGTGCTCAAACACAACGTTCAATACAGAACTTCAAAATTGGCGAAGAAACAATGCCTTATGAGATAACTCGTGCTTTTTCTTACCTTAAAAAAGCTGTTGCACTTGTAAATAAAGATTTAGGTAAATTAGATGCTAAAAAAGCTAACGCTATTGCTCAGGCTGCAGATGAAATGTTAGCTGGTAAATTAGATGGAAATTATCCACTAGTTGTATGGCAAACAGGTTCTGGCACACAATCAAACATGAACAATAATGAAGTTTTAGCAAATCGTGCCACTGAAATTTTAGGCGGAGATTATAAAAAAGATAAATTAGTACACCCAAATGATGATGTTAATAAATCACAAAGTTCAAACGATACATATCCAACGGCTTTACATGTAGCTTCAATTATCTCTATTGAGGAAAGTTTACTACCAGCAATAGCTGGATTAAAAGCAACACTTCAAGCAAAAAGTGAAGCGTTTAAGGATATTGTTAAAATCGGACGTACACATCTACAAGATGCTACACCGCTTACGCTCGGCCAAGAGATAAGTGGCTGGGTTGAAATGTTAAATAAATGTGAAAAAATGTTGAAAGATTCTTTAATGCCAGTACGTGAATTAGCGCTTGGTGGAACTGCTGTTGGAACAGGTTTAAATGCTCATCCAGAGCTTGGGGAGCGTGTTGCTAAAAAATTAACTGAGCTAACAGGTCATGATTTTATAACAGCACCAAATAAATTTCATGCATTAACTTCACATGATGCCTTAGTGTTTGCACATGGCGCTCTAAAAGCATTAGCAGCTGATATGATGAAAATTGCAAATGATGTAAGATGGTTAGCTAGTGGACCAAGATGTGGTTTAGGAGAGATTGAAATTCCAGCTAACGAACCAGGTTCATCTATAATGCCAGGTAAAGTTAATCCTACTCAAAGCGAGGCAGTGACCATGGTTGCGTGTCAAGTTATGGGCAACGATGCAACTATTGGTTTTGCAGCTAGTCAAGGTAATTTTGAATTAAATGTTTTTAAGCCAGTTATCGCATATAATTTCTTACAATCATCAAGACTTTTAGCCGATAGTATCGCATCGTTTGATAAACATGCTGCAAATGGTATAAAAGCAAATATTGATAAAATTGACCATTATTTACATGATTCACTTATGTTAGTTACTGCGCTAAATCCTTATATAGGATATGAAAATGCTGCAAAAATTGCAAAAGTTGCTCATAAAAATGGTACAACATTAAGGATAGAGGCCGTGAAATTAGGATTATTAACAGCTGAAGAATTTGATAAATATGTGATACCAGAAAATATGATAAGTCCAACAAAATAATTTAATTCTTAAAAGGAGATATACATGAATATACACGAATATCAAGCAAAGCAAATTTTTACTAAATATAACATACCAACACCAAAAGGAATAATTGCAAATACACCTGATGAAGCAGCGGCTAATGCATCAAAGTTAAGTAGTAAAATATGGGTTGTTAAGGCACAAATTCATGCTGGTGGGCGTGGACTCGGTGGCGGTGTTAAACTCGCACATTCTGTTGAAGAAGTAAGACAGTTAGCTAGCGAAATATTAGGCATGACGCTTGTAACTCATCAAACTGGACCGCAAGGAAAACTTGTTCAAAAAGTTTATATAGAAGAGGGTGCGGATATTGCTAAAGAGTTGTATTTAGGAATTGTTTTAGACCGTGCTAAAGAGATGCCTGTTATTATGGCTTCTACTGAAGGTGGAATGGAGATAGAAAAGGTTGCAAAAGAATCTCCAGAGAAAATTTTAAAAGTTTCGATTGATCCAACCATCGGTTTTCAAAGCTTTCATGGACGTGAGCTTGTATTTGGATTAGGTATCACAGATCCACAAGAGCAAAAAAAGTTTATTGATTTCGCATCTAAATTATATCAACTATATATGGAAAATGATGCAGAATTAATTGAGATAAATCCATTAATCAAAACACCCAGTGGTGATTTTTTAGCACTTGATGGTAAAATGAGTTTTGATGATTCTGCACTAGGTCGTCATCCAGAAATCGAAAATATGAGAGATATATCAGAAGAAGATCCAGATGAGAGAGAAGCTAGTAGATTTGGACTTTCTTATGTTAGCCTAGAGGGTGAAATAGGATGTATGGTAAATGGTGCTGGACTTGCTATGGGTACCATGGATACCATTAATTATATGGGTGGAACTCCTGCAAATTTTTTAGATGTTGGTGGTAAAGCAAACGCTCAAACTGTTGCAAAAGGTTTTGAGATTATTTTAAAAAATTCCAATGTAAAAGCTATATTTGTAAATATTTTTGGTGGAATTGTCAGATGCGATAGAATCGCAAATGGAATTTTAGAAGCAACTAAAATGGTAGATGTGCGTGTTCCTGTCATTGTTCGTCTTGATGGTACTAATGCAAAAAAAGCATCTGAAATATTAAATAATGCAAATATATCTAATGTAATTTCTGCAACAGATTTAGCAGATGGTGCCGCTAAGGCAGTTTTAGCAGCAAAAG
This sequence comes from uncultured Campylobacterales bacterium, assembly GCA_964474335.1. Classification (GTDB taxonomy): domain Bacteria; phylum Campylobacterota; class Campylobacteria; order Campylobacterales; family Sulfurimonadaceae; genus Hydrocurvibacter. Next base: position 12,206 of record CAYYRS010000012.1, on the reverse strand, counting down.
GAGAACAAATTTAATGAGTATTTTAGTTAATAAAGATACAAAAGTTATCGTTCAAGGTTTTACAGGCAAAGAAGGGACATTTCACTCTGAGCAGTGTTTAGCATATGGTACCAATATTGTTGGGGGTGTGACTCCAAATAAGGGTGGTCAACAACATCTAAATCGTCCAGTTTTTAATACTGTAAAAGAGGCTGTTAATGCTACTGGCGCTACCGTTAGCATGATTTTTGTTCCACCTGCTTTTGTTGCAGATGCTGTTATGGAAGCTGCTGATGGTGGAATAGAATTGGCAGTAATTATTACAGAAAGTGCGCCTGTTCTTGACATGCAAGCAGCCAAAGCTTACGCTGTTAAAAATAATATGAAGACAATAGGACCAAACTGTCCAGGAATCATAACAGCACAAGAGTGTAAAATTGGTATTATGCCAGGTGAGGTATTTAAAAAAGGTAATGTTGGATTAATTTCAAAAAGCGGAACATTAACTTATGAAGGTGCTAATCAAGTTTGTAAAGAGGGTCTTGGAATTAGTACTGCTGTTGGTATCGGAGGAGATCCAATTATTGGACTTTCGTATAAGCAACTTTTACCAATGTTTGAAGCAGATCCACAAACTAAAGCAATTGTAATGATAGGTGAGATAGGTGGAGATTTAGAAATTCAAGCAGCAAAATATATTAAAGAACATATTACAAAACCAGTCGTTGCTTTTATCGCTGGTCAAACTGCTCCTGAAGGAAAAAGAATGGGTCATGCAGGAGCAATTGTAAGCGGCGGTGCTGGAACCGCAAAAGATAAAATGGAAGCTCTTGAGGCTGCTGGAGTTAAAGTTGTTGCATCACCAGCTGAAATAGGTAAAGCGGTTGCTGAAGTTTTAGGCACTTAACCTAGTTTTAAGGTTAAAAGCTTATTATCAACAGTATTTTAAAAATATTTTTTATATCAAAAAAAAGGAAAATATATGGGAACATTTAAAACACCGAACCCAGGAAATCAACCTGTGTGGGTTAATACCAACAATTGTAAGGCATGTGACCTTTGCGTTTCTGTATGTCCATCGGGTGTACTTGGAATGCGATATGATTCTACGTCAACTCTGGGGGCCATGATTTCAGTTGATTATCCAGATGCTTGCATAGGCTGTAATGAATGTGAATTGTCATGTCCAGATTTTGCTATTTATGTAGCAGATAAAAAAGAGTATAAATTTGCAAAATTAACAGATATATCTAAAGCTCGTCAGATACAAGTTGTTGCAAATAACTATATGTCACTTGATGAAAAAGAAGGAGTTAAATAATGGCAAGAGAAGAAATTTCTAATGGAAATGAACTATGTGCACAAGCAGCAATAGAAGCTGGTGCTAGATTTTTTGCAGGTTATCCTATTACCCCATCTTCAGAGATTATGCATGTTTCATCTGATTTATTACCAAAGATTGGTGGAGCAGCAATACAGATGGAAGATGAAATAAGTGGTATATCAGCTGCACTTGGAGCTTCTATGAGCGGTGTCAAATCATTTACTGCAACTTCAGGTCCTGGAATATCACTAAAATCTGAACAAATTGGTCTTGGTTTTATTGCTGAAGTTCCACTAGTAATTGTAAATGTTATGCGTGGTGGTCCATCAACTGGTCTTCCAACACGTGTTTCTCAAGCTGATATTGGACAAGCTAAATATCCAACTCATGGTGATTTTGCTTCTATTACATTATGTGCTGGTTCTTTAACAGAATGTTATACTCAAACAGTTCGTGCTTTTAATTTGGCTGAAACATATATGACTCCTGTTTTTGTGCTTTTAGATGAAACTATTGGTCATATGCATGGTAAGGCTATATTACCAGATTTAAAAGAGATTGAAGATAGTATTGTAAATCGTGCAACTTTTGATGGCGATCCAAAGGATTATAAGCCTTATGATGCACCCATGAATAAAGCTGCAGTACTTAATCCAATGTTTAAAGGATATCGCTATCATATTACAGGTCTTCATCATGGGGCTGAAGGTTTTCCAACAGAGGATGCGGCTCAATGTGAATTTAATATCGAGAGATTAGTTGGTAAAATAAATGTTGTAGCAGCACAAGATGATGGTCTTGATGATTTACCAGATTATGAAGAATACATGTTAGATGATGCGGAAGTTTGTATTATAGCTTATGGTTCAATCGGTCTTGGTGCTTATGAAGCAGTTGGAAAACTTCGAGCAGAGGGTATTAAAGCTGGAATGTTTAGGCCTATCTTATTGTGGCCGAGCCCTGCTAAAAGAATAGCAGAAATTGGAGCAAAATTTAAAGATAAAATTTTTATGACAGAGTTAAATATGGGGCAATATTCACAAGAGATTGAAAGAATTATTAAGCGTAATGATTTTACAACGCTTTTAAAAGCAAATGGACGTCCAATTGCACCTGCTGAAATGGTAGAAAAAGTTAAGGAGATGATGTAATGGCTTTTAATTATGATAAATATTTACGTGTAAATAAAATGCCTACACTGTGGTGTTGGGGTTGTGGCGACGGAGTAATCTTAAAAACTACAATTCGTGCAATAGAGAAATGTGGTTGGGATATGGATAATGTATGTATCGTATCGGGAATTGGCTGTTCAGGTCGTTTTAGTTCATACATAGATTGTAATACAGTTCATACTACGCACGGTCGTACTATTGCTTATGCAACAGGAATCAAGTTAGCTAATCCACATGTAAATGTAATTGTAGTTGCTGGAGATGGTGATGGATTAGCAATTGGTGGAAACCATACAATTCATGGATGTCGTAGAAATATTGATTTAAACTTCATATTAATTAATAATTTTATTTATGGGCTTACAAATTCTCAAACTTCACCTACCACGCCAAGAGGTATGTGGACAGTTAGTCAAAAAAATGGAAATATAGACCCTACTTTTGATGCTTGTAATTTAGCAATAGGAGCAGGAGCATCTTTTGTGGCTCGCGAGACTATGATTGATCCTAAAAAACTCGAAAAGATTCTAGTAAAAGGCTTTCAACACAAAGGTTTTAGTTTCTTTGATATTATGTCAAATTGTCATATTAATTTAGGGCGTAAAAATAAAATGGTAAGCGCTATGGAGAATCTTGAGTGGATAGATGGTATTACTATTCCCCTTAGGAAATGGGAAGCATTACCAGAAGATAAAAAATTAAATACATTTCCAACTGGTGTATTACGAAGTGTAGAGCAAGAAGAGTATTGTGATATGTATGCACAAATTCAAGATGCTGCTCAAGGTAAACGTGGAAAAATCACTTCAGCTGATTTTACTAAAAAGATATAAGGAAGTTTAATATGAGAAGTACTTTGCGTTTTACAGGAGTTGGTGGACAAGGTGTTTTGCTTGCTGGTGAGATTATGGCAGCTTGTAAAATTAAAGAGGGTGGATATGGCTTAAAAACTGCCACTTACACATCTCAAGTTCGTGGTGGTGCTACAGTTGTTGATATTACACTTGATGATAATGAGATACGTTATCCTTATGCAAACGAGGGTGAAGTTGATTTTATGTTATCAGTCGCAGATGTAAGCTATCAGCAATTTAAGAATGGTGTAAAACCAGGTGGCATTATCGTTGTCGATCCAAACTTAGTTCATCCAACAGATGAAGATAAGCAAAAATGGAAAATTTATGAGATTCCAATTATTACCATTGCAAAAGAAGAGGTGGGTAATGTCATAACTCAATCTGTTGTGGCACTCGGCATTACAAATACTATGACAAAAGTTTTAAATGATCAGGCATTAATAGATACAATGTTATCAAAAGTACCAACTAAAGTCCATGAAGCAAATAAAAAGGCATACGAATTCGGTCAAAAATATGCACGTAAAGCTATTGAGTAATCACTCAATAGCTTGTAAAATTTTTAGAGTACTCTTATTCTATTTTAATACTCTCCCAAAAAAAATCAACATGCTTTTCAAATTGCGTAGAAAGATTTGTTGTTGATAAATTATCAATTCTTAAAAGCGTCACATGTAAGCGTAAATAAAACAGTGGAGCTAAAAATTCTTGAGCTACAATCATAGGATCCGCAGATCTTATAAATCCATTTTGCATAAAATTAAAAAATATAGATGATAATATTTTTATATTTTTAGTATGAAATTCTTGTAAGAATCCATCTCTTAATTGTTTATTTTGTAATAATTCAATCATCAAAATTCTAAATAAACTCTCTTTAGTTTTATCAAATGTAAGTAATTTAAATTCCATAGTAAATTTATTTAGATATGCTTTTGGATTACTTAGCTTAATCTTATTGTCATGTTCATCAAAGGGCGTATTAAAGATCTTGGATGCAATATGTAAAAAGATATCTTCTTTATTTTTAAAATGATTATATAAAGCACTTTCTCTAATACCAACTTTTTTAGCAATCTTTCTAACTGATGCGTTTTTATATCCCAGCTCCGCAAATAATACCATAGCAGATTCAAGTATCTTTTCTTTAGTTGATTTTTGCCTATTTTGCGACATTTCATCACTCCTTTATAGAACTATTATGAACAACTGTTCTTATTATCTTTTAATATATATTAACAGTTGTTCATATAGTTAGAATTATATATGAACAACTGTTAATATTAGCTTATATACTATATTAACAGTTGTTCACTATTAAAATATACTTTTTTTTGGTATCATTTTAATAGGTACAATGAGTTGATGCTTGATTTTATCAAGAGGAAAGTCTGGGCTACTGTAAGACAAGGTTCCATCTAACAGATGGCCACGATAACGTGAGGGAAAGTGCAACAGAAAATAAACTACTACTTTTAAAGGTAGTAAAGGTGAAAAGGTGGTGTAAGAGACCACCAGTCTTTATAGTAATATAAGGAGCTTGTAAACCCAACCTAGTAGCAAGAAACAGATGGTTAGCGTCTTACAATTGCTATTGTTTCGCTTTAGTTAATTTGTAAAAATTAATATAGATTAATATCAACTTTAAACAAAATCCAGCTTACAGTTGTACCTAAAAGTCTGCAGGATTCCTTGATTGATTATGAAATCCACTTTTTGTTCTATTTTTAGCTCCTTTTCATAGCTATTCATCTCAAATGAGCTAAAAATATGCCTAAAAGATTGAATTATTCACTTCAATCAGATGAATCTTACAGACTCTTAGCTTGAAAGTAAGGTAATTTTCATGGAAAAGTTTTATAAATGGGATAGCGATATCTTAATTTTAAATGTTTTGGGTACCGCTAACGCTAAGCAAGATCGTATTGGCAAGATCAAAGCAAATCAGCTTAAAATTAGCGTAAAAGTAGCACCAGACAATGGTAAGGCGACTAACTATATGATAAAATTTTTGGCTAAAACTTTCGGTGTTAGACGCTCAAGTATTGAGCTTGTGTACGGCAGAACTAATATCAATAAACAATTTAAAATAAAATCTCCAACTAAGCTTATAGAGTATATTAAAAGAGAAAAATAATTTTTCAAGAGAATTTACATTATGTTAACCAATCTTCATATTATTTAATATAATAACTTTTAATTGCTATTTTGAAGCATTTCCCGATAGAGCTCACCCAATGGCCATGATATCTTCTGCAATTTCAGCATTATCAACATTTTATTTTGAACACTTAAGTATTGATAGTGAGGATGAATATAAAACAATGGCAAAAAGAATAATTGCCAAGATCCCTACCCTTGCAGCATTTTGTCACAGACGCTCGTTTGATGATTAAGATAATTTAAATTAGATAAATATTTTAAGTTTCAATATATTAGAATATGCTAATATTCTTTAAAAGGAGTTAGTATGAATGAATCAGAAAATTGTTGTCGTATTGATATTAATAATATTTTAATACAGAATGCAACAATTCTACTTCAAGATGAAAAGAATTTATTGGAGCAAAAATCAAAATTATTTTCTTTATTAGGCAATGAAGTCCGTCTAAAAATTATAAGACTTTTCTTAGATTATGACAAGATGTGTGTTTGTGATTTAAGTGATGTTTTAGAGATGAATCAATCCCCAATTTCACAACATCTACGCAAATTAAAAGATGGCGGTATCCTTGTTTCAAAACGGAATGGCATGACTATATTCTACTCCGTTAAACCTTCTATAAAAGAACATTTAACAAACATAGTAAAAGGATAAATGATGATAGATAAAAAAATTCTAGCAGGTATATTTGCATCTATAGGTGCTTCATTATGTTGTATTACCCCTGTATTAGCTGTTTTGGCAAGTTCAACTGGTATGGCTTCTGATTTTTCATGGATGGAACCATTTCGTCCTTATTTAATTGGATTAACGGTGTTAGTGTTAGCCTATGCATGGTGGGATAAGTTAAAGCCTCAAAAACAAGGGATCGAGTGTGCTTGTGATCCTGATGAAGATGGTAAAGTATCTTTTTGGCACACAAAAGTATTTCTAGCTTTAATCACTGTTTTTTCAGCGGTAATGATTTCATTTCCATATTGGGGTTATGTTTTTATTTCTAGTAATAAACAAGCTATAAGTATTGAAAAACAAAATATGCAACATGTAAAAATAGATATAAAAGGAATGACATGTAAGGCTTGTGAAGCTACCATAGAAAGAGTAGTTCTCAAAACGGGCGCAGTGAGTAGCGTAAAAGCTTCATCTAAAAATAAAGATGCTCTTATTAGTTTTGATAAAACCAAAATAAATATAGATGAAATTGTTAAGGCAATAGCTACAACAGGGTATAAACCAGTGGCATATATACAAGATGGTAAAACAACGCCTATTACATATATTACTGTCAATAAACACAAAGAAACAATAAAAAAAACTTCCCAAGATAAAGCAGCTTCTAAATGCATAACTTGTGAAACTAGCAAACAAAAAGGGATATGATGACAACTTATGAATTTAATGTAGAGGGCATGACTTGTGATAATTGTGCTTTTACAATTGATAGAAAATTAGAAATGATTGGTGTTAAAGAAAAAAATGTAAGTTATTCTGAATCAAAAGTCACAGTTATGCTAGATGAGACAAAAATAAGTGCAGAAAATATTAAAGAAAAGATTAACAATAATACACACTACAAGGTTGTTTCATTTAAAGAGATTAAACAAGAAGAACAAAACAAACATCTCATCATCATCGGTGGTGGTTCTGCTGCTTTCGCCGCAACTATTCAAGCCAAAGAATATGGTGTGAAAGTTACAATGATTAATGAAGGACTTCCTATTGGAGGCACTTGTGTTAATGTAGGTTGTGTACCATCTAAAAATCTAATACGGGCATCTGAGACTATTTATAAATCTAATCATAATGCTTTTAAAGGTATTACCTCTTCTTCTAAACTTAGTAATTTTAAAGCACTTATACAAGATGAGCAAGAGTTGGTCTTAAGCCTTCGTGAACAAAAATATATTAATATCATCAAAGATATGGAGAATTTTGAGCTTATTGAAGGTAGAGCAAGCTTGATATCTGGCACATCTGTGAAGGTCAATGAAGCCATTATTAGAGGCTCTCATATCCTGATAGCAACAGGTGCTCATCCTTTAATCGCAGAAATAGAAGGTTTAAACAAAGTGAATTATCTTACTAATGAAGAAGCTTTTGTTCTTGAGAGCTTGCCAAAATCTATGCTCATTGTAGGTGGAAGCTACATTGCATTAGAAATAGCACAAATGTTTTCAAGACTTGGAACTAAAATAACCATCTTGCAACGTTCTGCCCAAATTTTATCAAATGAACAAGAAGATATTTCTAACAATCTAAGTAAATATCTTCGAGAGGAAAATATAGATATTCTTACTAGTAGTGATATTAAGAATGTTAAAGAAGATGAGTATGGTATTACAGTTTGCACTTTTATTGATGGAATAGAAAAATTTATAAAAGCAGAAAAAATTGTTATTGCCACAGGAAGAAAAGCCAATAGCTTAAATATGAATTTAGAAGCTATTGGTGTTAAGCTCCAAAATAACAGTGGTATAAAGGTTAATGATTTTTTACAAACAGATGTTGAAACTATTTATGCTGTAGGCGATGTATTAGGGACTAATATGTTTGTTTATACAGCAGCATACGAAGGAAAGCTCGCCGTAGATAATGCTTTTTCAACTCTAAAAAAACCAGTTGATTACAGTGTTTTACCTTGGGTCATTTTCACAGATCCTCAAGTTGCTGGTATTGGGCTAGATGAAAATCAAGCAAAGAAAAAAGGAATTGACTATGAAGTTTCAACCTTACCACTTAGTTATGTACCTCGTGCTATTACAGCCAAAGAAACACGAGGTTTCATTAAGTTACTTAGAAATAGAGTAGATGATAAACTAATAGGTGCAAGAATCTTGGCTACGGAAGGATCCGAATTGCTAATGGAAATAGCACTTGCTATTCGCTTTGGTATAAAAGTGAGTGAGTTAAAAGATCTATTTCATCCATATCTCACACTTTCTGAGGGTATTAAACTAGCGGCCATAGCATTTAATAAAAATGTTAAAGAATTAAGTTGCTGTGCAACTTAGATTAAGGAGAAAAAATGATATATATTTGCTATAATGGTAACCGCATACCTTGAGGATATTTATCATGAAAAAAAATGTAACGATAACAAATAATATTAACGGACAAAGCTATGACTTCGATATTTTGTCTCCAACTATTGGAGTAAATGTAATTGATATTAGAACATTGTATAAAAAAACAGGCATGTTTACTTACGATCCTGGCTTTACTTCAACTGCAAGTTGTAGTTCAAAAATTACCTTTATAGACGGAGAAAAAGGAAGGTTACTATATAGAGGATATAATATAAATGATCTCGCTCGAAATAAAACATATTTAGATATTTGCTATTTGTTACTAGAAGAAAAATTGCCCTCAAGTGATATTAAACTTGCATTTGATTTAGAGTTACGTAAACGATCTTTTGTGCATGAAGGCATTAAAAATCTTTTTGAAGCATTTCCCGATAGAGCTCACCCAATGGCCATGATATCTTCTGCAATTTCAGCATTATCAACATTTTATTTTGAACACTTAAGTATTGATAGTGAGGATGAATATAAAACAATGGCAAAAAGAATAATTGCCAAGATCCCTACCCTTGCAGCATTTTGTCACAGACGCTCGTTTGGTTTGCCCTTAATATATCCAAATCTTGAGCGTTCATATACTGAAAATTTTTTATATATGATGAGAGCCTATCCAAATCAAAATTTATATATACAAGCAGTAGAAATTAAAGCATTAGATACAATTTTTACTTTACATGCAGATCACGAACAAAATGCTTCTACTTCAATCGTTAGAGGTGTTGCTTCAACTGGCGCTCATCCTTATGCTGCCATCTCAGCAGGAGTAGATGCTTTATGGGGAAGAGCTCATGGCGGTGCAAACGAAGCTGTTATGATACAATTAGAATTAATTGGTGATATCAAAAATGTTGATAAATTTATAAAAAAAGCTAAAGATCCAAACGATAATTTTAAATTAATGGGCTTTGGACATCGTGTTTATAAAAATTTTGATCCACGCGCTACTATCTTAAAAGAATTGCTAGATAAATTAAAAGATGAATTGGGAGTTGATAATAAATTGCTTCAAATTGCTAAAAAAATTGAAGAGATAGCATTAAATGATGAATATTTTATCTCAAGAAAACTATATCCAAATGTAGATTTTTATTCTGGTCTTATCTTAACAGCACTAAAAATTCCTAGATCTATGTTTACAATTATTTTTGTAATAGGTAGAAGTGTTGGATGGATAACACAGTGGATAGAGTTAAAGCATGATAAAGATATGAAGATAGCGCGCCCGAGACAACTATATATTGGCGATATTGATAAAACAATATAGTTGTAATAATGATAGATAAAAAGCAAAAATTAATTCGAGATATCCAAAATCTTTTAAATACTCATGAAGGTGTTAGTAAAACAGATGTAAATCCCAAACTTTTAGAATTTATGAACGAATCTGATTTAAAAAATATTATTTCTTGTATTTTAGAACAAAAAGAAAGTCAACAAGATGAAGACATTAATTGGTTGCAGCAATTTAAGAAATAATATATAAGTAAGAGACCATAAATAATATCAATCCTAGCTAAAAACTAAACAGTTAAATAAAACATTAACTATTTGTTTATGATTTACGTGATATTATGTTACATTTATAAAAAGGAAGTAAGCAAACATGTCAAATATTGATTTAGTTCAACTAACAGAACAAACTAAAAGATTAAGTGCTATGGTTGTCGAAGATGAAATTATAGCAAACGAGCTGTTGGGTTCGACGTTTAAAAATTTTTTTAAAGATGTTTATTTAGCATTTGATGGTCAAGAAGCTTTACAAATGTATGAGAAGGTTAAACCAGATATTATATTTTTAGATATTATTATGCCTAAACTTGACGGTATAGAACTAGCTCGTTTAATACGCAAAAATAATCCAAATCAGATTCTAATCGTTATTTCTGCTAGTAATGATATTGAAAAAATATCTCAATCTATAGAGATTGGAGTTAATAGTTTTGTTCAAAAACCAATAGATACGAAGAAGATTATTGAGTTATTATCAAATATTACGGCAATAATTGCTAAAAAGAAAAGAGTTGAGACAAAAACATTTTCTATCTCACTGCCTTTAGATTTGTACGAAACTGTTGATGCAACTGCAAAATCAGAGAGTATCTCTAAAAATGCTATCATTATTCGCGCATTAAGAGATTTTTATAGATAAAAAACCTGTAAAGTTTGAAGAAAAAATGATGTTACAAGATGAAACAGCAGCTTAGAATGCTTATGAGACCATAGCTATAGTAGAATTAAAAAGTAGCGATAAAAAATATCTAATAGAGATATAATTGCTCAGGCTTTTAGATATAAAAATGAAAAACCAACTTGTAAATATGTAATAATCTCAAACTTTAAACAACTTGATGTTTATAGTGAGAGTAATAATGTTTGCTATATGATAGATATGACACAAATCCAAAACTATACTACTTTTTATGCTCTTTTGAATCAATTATCATTAGAAACAAATGAAATAGTGAGACTTAAAAAACTTTCAAAATTACAAGATGAGATAACTAAAGAAGTTTATAAAGAATATAGTAGTTTTAGACTAAAGCTTTTAAATAATCTTAACTATGAAATTAATTATCTCCTCTTACTTATAAAAACTATTGTTCATTTTGGAGCAAATCTTGTATTGGAAAATGTAGGGCAACAGACTATGATAATTTGTACTACAAAAAAATAAAGAAAATAAATCTCATGCTATAAAATATACAAAAAAAGAGTTACCAACAAATTATAACGAAAAAAAGAATTTAACTTTTTCATCATCAAAAGTAAAAAATATTTTAACCAAGATTGATTGTAAAAAGAATTTTAGATTTGATAGTAAAAAAGAGATAATACGAGGGATTATTGGAGCACCAGGTAAAGCTTTTATAGTGAAAGAAAATGAGCTTATAAAGTTTGATTCTAAAGAAAAAGAGTACCTTAAAATGCTTCATACAAATACAGGTATATTTTTTACTCAAGATAGTGATAAATATTTTTTTTATATCTCAAAGAAAAATTTTGTTGATAAAAATATAGAAGATTATCAAAATATAAAAAATCACTTTAAGCTATATAAAGATGAATTAATTCAAAAAAAGATCAATTACAAAACTCCAGACAGGCCATATTTTTATCTTCATAGAGAAAGAGATGAAAGCCTTTTTAAAGAAGAGGGAAGAAAATTTACATATACAGAAAAGTCTTTTTATGGCACAGCAAATCTATTTTTTATCAAATCAAATAGAGTAGATCTAAAATTTATTCCACCCCAAATGTCAAGACAATTCTCACTAAAATCTAATTCTTTTACCACTATTTATCCTATACTGCAATTATATCTATTTTTTGATAGTTTTTATCGTTTATTTCTAAGCTCTCATAATAAACACACATGGAATGGTAACCTAAATTCATACAAAGAATTTAAACAATTCTAAGTTAGAATAAAACGAATAAAGGTAGTCCATGAGAACAAGCAAATACACCAAAGAGTTTAAAGATTCAACAGTCCAATTGGCATTAAATAGTGATGAAGCGGTTACAAAGATAGCAGCTGATTTAGATATATATGTAAAGACATTATATAACTGGATAAGTACTTGGGACTAAAAAATAATGTTGTGTCCCAAAAATTTGCTATTATAA
>CAYYRS010000011.1:0-77500 GCA_964474335.1 uncultured Campylobacterales bacterium | reverse complement strand
TTTGCAAGTGTGGGAATGTAGGTCGCTGCCTAGCTTTTGAATTTCTTTTATTTATTTTTCTTCTAATTTACTTCTTTCTTTTATAAACTATCTTAATGAATTATCTGATATAATCACATTTTAAAAAAGGTATTTTAACATGGATATTATTGAATTATTTAGATATATGATTAAAATAAAAAGTGAAACTCCAGACGATGGTGAGTTATTACAATTCATTGAAGATTACTTACCTGATTTTAAAGCTATTAGATTAGATAGCAATAATGTTAAAAATCTATTTATTTATAAAAAATTTTGCGATGGACCTCATTTATGTTTTGCAGGGCATGTTGATGTTGTGCCAGCTGGCACAGGTTGGAAATATCCCCCATACGATGCAGTTATAAATGATAGCTTTATTTATGGTAGAGGTACACAAGATATGAAAAGTGGAGTTGCTGCTTTTATTCAAGCTGTTAAAAATACAAATTCTTTTAATGGTACATTATCTTTAATGCTTACTTCTGACGAAGAAGGTGAGGCTAAACATGGCACATTAGAGATTTTAAAATATTTAAAATCGAAATTTTTTTTACCAAACAGCTGCATTGTTGCGGAGCCTACATGCCAAGAAAAATTTGGTGATACAATAAAAATTGGACGTAGAGGTTCTATTAACGGCTATATCAAAATACAGGGCAGGCAGGGACATGCTGCATATCCAGACAAAAATATCAATCCAATTCATCAAATTTCAAAAATATTAGATAAAATTTCTGGTGTTAATTTAGATAATGGAGATAAATACTTTGCTCCTAGCAAACTTGTAATTACAAGTCTTAATGCTGGTATGCAAGTAACAAATGTAACTCCAGATATACTTTCTTTAATGTTTAATGTAAGAAATTCAACTAAAACTACAAGTTTGGATGTAAAAAATTTTATTGATACTAATTTTATTAATACTAATTATTCTTTAGAATTACAACAAAGCGCTTACCCATTTATTACCAATAGTGATTGTAAAATAGTTAATGATATTAATCAAGCTATTAAAGAGACAATATCTGTGCAACCATTCTATTCTACTGCTGGTGGGACTAGTGATGCTAGATTTATTTCAAAATATGGTGTCAATGTTGTTGAATTTGGTGTTAAAAATGATACAATTCATGCTATAAATGAAAGAACCTCTATAAAAGAGGTTGAGCGTTTATATGAAATATTTAAAAAATTAATACAAATACACAGGAAATAAAATGCAATATATACAAACAAATAAAGCTCCATCTGCAATTGGTCCATATTCACAGGCAGTTGTAGTGGATAATATAGTCTATACATCGGGGCAAATCGCACTAACTATCGATGGTAATATGGTTAATCCAGATATAAAGGTTCAGACAAAACAGGTTTTAAATAATTTAAAAGAGGTACTTCTTGGAGCAAATAGTAGTTTAGACAAGGTGCTTAAAACAACGATTTATTTGAGTAGCATGGATGATTTTATGGATATTAATCAAATTTATGCAGAATTTTTTGGCTCTCATAAACCAGCGCGCTCTACTGTAGCTGTAAAAACATTACCAAACAACGCATTAATTGAGATTGATGCAATTGCTCTGATATAAAAATATCTGTATTTTTATATTTATAAAAGGATTGAAAAGGTACAATGATGACCAATAGTCAATTATTGTATATTTAGAGGTTTTTATGTATAAAACGAGCAGATTATTGCTTATATTGAGTCTTATTTTATCACCAGCTTTTATCTTAGCAGATAATTTAAAGGAGCTGTTGTCATACGCCTTAAATAATAATAATATTGTCATATCTAAAAGTTTAGTACAAAAGGCTATGGCTAAAAATGTACAAGCTACAAAAAATAGTTATTTTCCCACTCTTAATTTAGGCGCATCTTATACAAGATTTGATAACCGTTCTCCATATAGACCAGGAGATGTTTATAGCAGTAAAATCGCTATAAAATTTAACATGTATGATGGTGGACGAAGAATAAATATTATTAAACAACAATTAAGACAAGCAAAATCACTAAAATTTACAACCCTTGCGTATAAAGAAAATTTACAACTTTTAATCATAAAAGAGTATTTTAAAATTAAAAATTTACAAGCATCATTGTATGCTTTAAAACAAAAGAGCGTAGATTTATCAGTAGAATTAAAACGTGAAAAGAGATTTTATTCAGTAGGTATTGCGACGTATTCTAATATAGATAGTATTAAAGCAACATATAGTAATAATAAATATCAAATAAATGTATTAATTTATAAGATACAAACCGCCAAACAATCACTTTTTTTAGATGTTGGAAAAAAGATTAATAAACTACAAAATTCTGTGATATTGCCACCAAAAAATATTACAGTAGCCACAAATAATGAAATTCGCTCTTTAAACAATAGTGTTTTAGCAAAATCATATCAAGCCAATAGTTTAATGTCGGTATATAAACCAAAAATAACTATTACAGACACTTATACTCTTAATAAATATGGCAGAACCGATGCCTATCATCCAGCAGGTCAAACTAACCAAAATATACTTTTAGTAAATTTTGATATGATACTTTTTGATGACGGGGTGGTTAAAACACAAAAAGAGGCATTATTATTACAACAGTTTGCTTTAAAATATCAGATAAAGCAGGCTAAAAAAATACAAAATATTAATGTAAAACTAGCAATATTAAATATTAAAATGGCTAAAATACAGATATTAAGCTTAATGGATGCATTAAAATCAGCTAAAAGTGCATATAAAATAGTTAAAAGAAAATATGATGTTGGCAATTTGGATTATATTGCGTATCTTAATGCATTAGACACTAAAATTAATACTTATGCAAGATATAAAGAGGCATTGAATAACTTACAGGTTTCATACGCAAAATATTATTATTACACTAATCAGAATATAAGGAAATATTTAAGATGAAGTTATTAAAAGTGATTTTACATGTAATCTTGGCTACGATTTTATCAGTTTATACTTTACAGGCAAAAAATAATTCATATATTGCCAAAGCGGATGTCTATCTCGTACCTGCTGCTTCTGATTTACCCATTACATTGATTTACCCTGCAAAAATAACAAATATTCAAAAGGCAATAGTTGTATCTCGCGTTAGCGGTATCTTAGAAAAGAAATATTTTACGGCTGGCCAGAAAGTAAAACAAGGCGCATTGTTATATAAGATTGAAGATGATATTTATAAGGCAAGAGTTGACAAAATAAAAGCATCTGTGGCGCTTTCGCAAGCAATCTTAAATAATGCAACAAGAAATTGGAATAGAATTCGTAAGTTATATAAAAGTAAATCCGTTAGTAAGCAAAAACGAGATAATTATTTATCATTATTTGAACAAGCAAAAGCAGAACTTGAAGCTTCTCAATCTAATTTAAAAGTAGCACAGATTAATTTAAACTATACTAATGTAAAAGCACCAATAAGCGGTATAATTGGTACTAAAATTGTAAATATTGGTAATTTAGTTAATGCTAATCCTCCAACAAGGCTTGTGCAAATTACCCAAAATCAGCAAGTTTATATAAATTTTTCTATGCCTATGAGTGATTATATAAAATTTAAAAATCATACTTATTCACTTGTTGAAAAAAAAATTACAGTTGATATAAAAGTGCATAATAAACTCTTAAGAAAAAAAGGATTTGTTGACTTTATAGATATAAACATTAACCCTAAAACTTCTACCGTTCGTATGAGAGCTATAATAGACAATAGTAACCATTACTTAATGGCTGGAGAATTTGTAAAAGTTATTTTACACGGCATAGTCCAAAAGAATATTATAACTGTACCTCAAAGGGCTATTTTACAAAATCCGCTTGGTACTATTGTTTTTATTGCTTCACATGGGCATGTGAGAGTAAGACCAATTATAATTGATGGAATAAGTGGCAATAATTTCATTATTAAAAATCATGTATTAAAAACTTCCGATAAGGTTATTGTAAATAATTTTTTCAGATTAAAACCAAACCAAGCTGTGATAGTTGATAAAATAATTAACAAGCAGGACAAAAAATAGATGTTTTCTAGATTTTTTATAAATAGACCTATTTTTGCTTCAGTTATTGCAGTTTTTATTATATTAGCTGGAGTTATATCTATTAAAATATTACCAGTCCAAGAATATCCAGCAATCGTTCCTCCTCAAATAGTAGTTGCAGCAATGTATCCTGGGGCTAACGCACAAACTTTAGTAAAAACAGTTGCATCAACACTTGAAAATGCCATTAATGGTGCAAAAAATATGATTTATATGACATCAACTGCTTCACCGAATGGATTATTAAACATTCATGTGGTTTTTAAGGTTGGTACAAATGTTGAACAAGCTAAAGTGGATGTAAACAACCGAGTTCAATTAGCTCTTAGCCAATTACCAGTTGAAGTCAGTAGATTAGGCATAAGCGTAAAAGAACAATCTCCAGATATCTTAAAATTTATTGCATTTACATCTACAAATGGCGTTCATAGTACTACTTTTATTTCAAATTATTTAACACGTAATGTTATCGATAATTTAAAAAGAATCTCTGGAGTTGGCAATGCTATAATATTTGGACGACGAAATTATGCAATGAGAATCTGGTTAAACCCTCAAAAGTTAGCCTTTTATAAGCTCTCCCCACAAGATGTAATCAATACAATAAGAAGTCAAAATGCACAGTATGCAGTTGGTTCAATAGGTGCTTTGCCTATGAAAAAGATTACACCTTTTACATATTCAATAGATACACAAGGTAGATTAAAAACAGTTTCTGAATTTAAAAATATTATTCTTCGCGCTAATATAGATGGGTCCACTTTAAAATTAAAAGATATTGCAACAGTTCATTTAGGTTCAGATAATTATGGGATAATAGCGCAACTAAATGGTAATGCCATGATTCCAGTAGCTATATATTTATCACCTGGCGCTAATGCTTTAAAAGTTTCGCAAGAAGTTAATGCAAGGATGATAAAGTTAGCAAAAAGATTTCCTTCTGACATGCACTATACTATTCCTTATGATACTACTGTGTTTGTTCATCAATCAATAAACGAAGTTATTAAAACACTTTTAGAGGCTATCTTGTTTGTAACAATATTAATATATATCTTTCTTGGTAATTTAAGAGCTACCATTATTCCTCTTTTGGCTATTCCTGTCTCTATTCTTGGCACTTTTGCTGGATTATATGTTGCAAATTTTTCTATCAATATTTTGACACTTTTTGGTTTAATACTTGCAATTGGTCTAGTTGTGGATGACGCAATTATCGTAATTGAAAATATTGAAAGAATTTTACATACAAAAAAAATATCAGTTAAAGAGGCGGCCTATGAGGCTATGAGAGAATTGAGCACACCAATTATAGGAATTGTGTTAGTTCTCTCAGCGGTATTTATTCCAGCAACATTTAATGGCGGCTTTAGTGGGGTTATGTATCAACAATTTGCTATGACAATAGTTATTGCTGTTGTTATTTCTGGCTTTGTTGCTCTGACATTAACACCAGCACTTTGTGTACTCTTTTTACAAAAACATGAAAGAGTTCCTATTTGGCCTTTACAAAAATTTAATCATTTTTTTAACTGGCTTACAAAGATGTTTTTAATAACCACCAAAAAGGGTATAAAATTAATGTTTTTTTCTCTTGTACTTTTTGTAGGGCTTATATATTTTACGTATCATATTATTGAAAAAATGCCTACTGGTTTAGTGCCCAATGAGGATCAAGGTGTTTTAATCGCTTTAGCTTACACAATGCCATCAACCTCGCTTGCAAATACAGCAAAAGATGCAAGCTTTGTAGAAAAAACATTATTGGCTAACAAAAATATCAATGAAGTGGCAGCAGTTACAGGAATTGACTTAATGACCTCAGCTCAAAGAACAAATGCCGCGATATTTTTTGCACATCTTCTACCTTGGAGTAAGCGAACATCTCCAAATCAAAGCTCATTTGCTATCGCTAGACATTTTATGGGAGTGTTTATGCAAGATAAAAATATGTTTGTAATCCCTGTTAGTCCTCCTCCAATTCGAGGCATGAGCATTACAGGCGGTTTTAATATCTGGATAGAAGACAGAATGGGAGGAAGCTTACATGTATTGCAAAAATATGTAAATGAAATTATAGCAAAAGCAAATATGAACCCTATGCTTTCACGCGTTAGAACAACGTTTCACACAAATATACCGCAATATTTTTTAAAAGTTGATAAAGCAAAAGCAAAAGCCATGAACGTAAGCCTTAGCGCGATATACACAACATTGCAAAATACATTAGGTCAAGGTTATGTTAATGATTTCAATATGTTTGGCAGGACCTATCATGTAGATATAGAGTCTCAAGCTAAATACAGGTCATCTGCGAATAAACTAAAAAATATTTTCGTAAAGTCCCAAGATGGAAATTTCATTCCAGCTAGCGAATTGGTAAAATTAAAACGTATTGTAAATGCAAGCGTAATACAACGGTTTAATATGTTTAATGCTGCACAAATAGGTGGCTCTCCAGCTAAAGGGTATTCTTCTAATCAAGCTATGAATGCCATTAAAACTATCGCAAATAAAATTTTACCAACAGGCTATAATATTGCATGGTCTGGAACATCTTATCAAGAAAGCAAATTAGAAAAACAGAAAAATTATACTATGGTTTATGCGATATTGTTTGTATTTTTGATATTAGCCGCATTGTATGAGAGTTGGAGTATTCCGCTAGCAGTTATTGTGTCAATTCCTTTTGCAATTTTTGGAGCGGCTTTATCGGTTTATCTAAGAGGCTTACATGCTGATATATATTTTCAAGTTGGCCTTATTACTTTAATAGGCTTATCTGCTAAAAATGCAATATTGATAGTTGAATTTGCCATGAATAGGCTAAAAACAGGAATGAATTTACTTGACGCAACGATGGAAGCATCAAGATTAAGATTTAGACCAATAGTTATGACATCAATGGCGTTTATTGCTGGCACATTACCATTGGTTTTTAGCTCTGGTGCCGGAGCAAATAGCAGGCATATAATAGGAACTACAGTGGTCGGAGGTATGCTTGGTGCAACTTTAATAGGGATTGTATTCATTCCAATGTTTTTTTATCTTATTATTAAGATTAAACAAGCAATTAGTAATAAGAAGTCAAAGTAACTAAGTGTTTGTAAACAATCTTTTTAAAATTATTATACTGATATTTGGAATAACTTTGAGTGCACAAAAAATTTCAATTCAAGTATATAATGATTATTTTGCTGGAACAGATAAGCTTTTTACAAATGGAATGGTTTTTAGTTGGCTCGATAATGCTTATACACCACAAGGTAATTATAAATTATCAGCAAAATACAGTGAACTTAGTTATAAGATATTACGTATGCTAGGTTTAAATACTGATTATACAGATAAAAAATATACTGCTGGTATTAGCGTGTCACAAATAATTATAACTCCATCAAATACCACAAAGGCAACACCACAATACAATACTTTGCCATATGCTGGATACTCTGCATTATCATTTTTTACTTTCAAATATAATAGCACTAATTACAGCGAATATCGTATAACATTTGGCGTAGTTGGACATCAATCAGGGGCTGGCTTTGTTCAAAAAAATTTTCATCGTCTTATTGGAGATTCAGTTCCTAAAGGATGGAGTACTCAAATTAAAACAAGATGGATAATTAATTTGCTATTTGCTAAAGGTATTAAAACTTGGCAATATCATAATAAAAATCATTACTCTATGGATTGGACAAATCATTATGGTGCTCAACTTGGCAATAATAAAATTGACGTGTACATGAGTACTGCATTTCGCGTAGGTCACAACTATGTTGTAGATTTTAATACACATTATCCATATCTTAAAGAAGAGGCTTCATTGCTAGGATCAACTTTAAATCATCATGGATTCGGATACGATTTGAGCATAGGAGCTAGTGCAGAGGCGTTAAGATATGCTTATATACTTAAAGAGGGGCAACATGAAGGATATAATACACAAGAAAACAATCTAAATACAACATATTGTTTAGAAACTGAACTATTTTACAATAGTCATAAATTTACATTCTTATATCAAGCACAGTCTCCTTATGATAAACAGGAAAAAAAGATGGATATTGTAGGAAGTTTTATATATTCATACAGATTTTAGTTATTTATAAAAAAATTCAACAACACTTAAAGCTTTATTGTATATAATTTCGAACTTTTTAGATACTTATTCAGATTTTAAGGAAGCGCAATGTACGCAATCATCAAAAATGGTGGTAAACAATATAAAGTTCAAGAGGGTGATATTTTATCATTTGATAAAATGAGTCTTGAACCAAAAACTACTATTGAAATTAAAGAAGTTCTAGCTGTTAATGCTGGAGAATTAAGAACAGGTACTCCATTTGTAGAGGGTGCTATTGTAACTGCTGAAGTTATTAATGAAGGTCGTGATAAAAAAGTTGTGATTTTCAAAAAGCGTCGTCGTAAAGACAGTAAAGTAAAGCGTGGATTTAGAAGAGATTTTACACGTGTACGTATTATTAAAATTATAGCATAACTAATTTAAAATAGAAGGGGAACAATATGGCTCACAAAAAAGGTCAAGGTAGTACTCAAAACAATCGTGATTCAGCTGGTCGTAGGCTAGGTGTTAAAAAATATGGTGGAGAAATTGTTAGAGCTGGAAATATTATAGTTCGCCAACGCGGAACAAAAATTCATCCTGGTGATAATATTGGTATGGGTAAAGATCACACTCTTTTTGCTTTAATTGATGGTATTGTAACGTTTCAACGTAAAGATAAGACACGTAAAAAAGTTTCAATTATACCTGCTGCGTAACACATATTTTTTATAGGCATTGTCTAATATTTATGGTCTTTTGTCTGTCATGTTTTACAAATACATGACAGCTTACTATTTTTTTCATTTTAAGATATCATAGAAGGATTTTTAATGTTTATTGATAATGTTGAACTTAAAGTTTCATCTGCAAAAGGTGGTGCTGGTTGTGTTTCATTTCGTCGTGAAAAATTTGTTGTTAACGGTGGACCAGACGGCGGGGATGGCGGTAAAGGCGGAGATATCTGGTTTAGATGCGATAATAACACACACACTCTTTCCTCTTTTCAAAGAAACATGCATATAAAAGCTGAAAATGGTAAGCCTGGTTCTGGTTATAACATGAGCGGAAAATCTGGACGCAAGCAAGTCATTATTGTTCCGCCAGGTACACAAATAGTTGATATGCAAAATAATGAAATTATTTTTGACATGATAGAAGATGGACAAGAAAGATTATTTTTAAAAGGCGGTAAAGGTGGTCTCGGAAACACACACTTTAAATCATCAACAAATCAACGACCTACATATGCACAGCCGGGCGAAGCTGGTCAAACAAAAGATATACGATTAGAATTAAAGTTAATCGCTGATGTTGGTTTAGTTGGCTTTCCTAATGTTGGCAAATCGACATTAATCTCTACTGTTTCAAATGCACGTCCAGAAATTGCTAATTATGAATTTACTACATTAACACCAAAATTAGGTCAGATTAATATAGGTGATTTTGAGTCATTTATTATGGCTGACATACCAGGTATAATTGATGGAGCTAGCGAGGGTAAAGGTTTAGGAATAAAATTTTTACGCCATATTGAAAGAACCAATATAATTTTATATATGATTGATTTAGCTTCATATAGAGATTTAAAAGAGCAATTTGAAGTTTTAAGAAATGAAGTATTAAAGTTTTCTAATAAATTAAGCAGCAGTCGATTTGCTATCGCTTTGACACGATCTGATGTTGTGTCAAAAGAGCAGGCAGATATTTTAATACAAGATTTTTTAAAATTATTAAATCTTACACCAACTAAAGAAGATGAGTTTGAGTTTGATCAAGATATTAGCTATTATATTCAAAAAACATCCGATGAAACTTTAGGCTATGAGAGACAAAAGCCATATTTTGTAACAACCATCTCTTCTGCTACGCATAATAATATTAAGGCACTAAAATACGCACTTTTTAATCTGATAAATAGTGATAAAAATAGATGAAACGAATAGTTGTTAAAGTTGGTAGTGCTGTTTTAACACAAAATGAACATTTAGCCGATTTGAGAATTATAAATCTCATTCAACTACTTGTAGATTTAAAACAGAAATATGAAGTTATTTTAGTATCATCTGGTGCGGTTATGGCTGGATACACACAATTAAAGCTTGATACAAATATCATAGAAAATAAACAAGCATTAGCTGCTCTTGGACAACCACTTTTGATGAAAAAATATCGTTTTGAGTTTTTAAAATACGGTATTCAGCCTGCCCAGATTTTATTGACTATAAATAATCTCCAAACAACAAATCAAAAAGAAAAAATTAGAAATACTATTGATATACTATTAAAAAATAATATAATACCTATCATTAATGAAAATGATGCAACAGCAACAGATGAGCTTGTAATTGGAGATAATGATCAATTATCAGCTTATGTTGCATGTGATACGGATGCTGACTTGCTAGTTATTTTATCAGATATTGATGGGTATTATGATGATGATCCACATAAAAATAGTAATGCAAAGATAAAAAAAATTGTTACTTCTATAGATGAGAGCGAATTAAATAAAAATACATTAGGACATCATAAATTTGCAACGGGTGGCATAGTAACAAAACTAAAAGCCGCATCGCACATGCTCGCATGTAAAAAGGATATGTTTTTGGCAAGTGGTTTTGATTTAGATTGTATAAGAGAATTCTTATTAAATAAACATCATATTGGCGGAACATTGTTTACATGCCATGAACTTGGTATTAAGAAGTATATATGAAAATAATTTTTATGGGTACACCCAAGTATGCACAAGAGATTTTAAAAAAAATTTTACAACAAGATAATATGGAAGTAGTTAGCGTATATACTCAACCAGACAAGCCAGTTGGTAGAAAAAAAATTATCACTTTGCCTCCTGTTAAAGTAACTGCACAGGCTCACAAT
This sequence comes from uncultured Campylobacterales bacterium, assembly GCA_964474335.1. Taxonomy (GTDB): domain Bacteria; phylum Campylobacterota; class Campylobacteria; order Campylobacterales; family Sulfurimonadaceae; genus Hydrocurvibacter. The sequence goes on along the minus strand of CAYYRS010000011.1, from coordinate 66,463 downwards.
ATTGATGTGTATCAACCAAAGAAGTTAAACAATCAAGATGCTATTAAAAAGATTTATGAACAAAATTGTGACTTTATCGTAGTAGCCGCTTATGGACAAATTTTACCACAAGAGATTATAAATTATAAAATTTGTATCAATCTTCATGCTTCAATACTTCCAAAATATAGGGGTGCTAGTCCAATTCAAGCTACTTTACTAAATGGCGATAAATACACAGGCGTTACTGCTATGAAAATGGATGCAGGATTAGATACTGGCGAGATAATAAAAATTTCTAAAGTAAAAGTAGACAATTATGAAACAGCAGATATTTTATACGATAAATTAACAAATATAGCCACGATATTATGTATTGATGTTTTAAATAATTTTTTTAATTATAAATTATTACTACAAGGCAATTTGCAAGCCTCACATTGTATAAAAATCACTAAAGTAGACGGAATTGTACAATTTAATAATGCGATAGAAATTTTTAATAAATATAGAGCTTTTACGCCTTGGCCAGGAATATATTTAGAAAATGGATTAAAATTAAAAAAGATTGAATTACTTTGTGGCGATAAAATATATAATAAAGGTGAAATACTAGAAATTACTAGTACCTACATTGTAGTAGGATGTCTATTGGGTAGCCTAAAAATCTTAAGAGTTCAACCAAAATCTAAAAAAGAGATGGATATATTCTCATACATTAATGGAAAACACTTAAATGTTAAAGATTATTTATCTTAAAGAGATAGATTCTACTCAAAAATATCTCATAAGTGCGTTAAAAAAACAGCAAATACAACCCCCAATAGCCATATTTGCAAAGCATCAAACTAACGCACAAGGAAGCAGAACAAACTCTTGGATATCAAAAGAGGGTAATTTACATCTATCATTTGCATTAAAAATAGCCTCATTGCCAAAAGATTTAAAACTTGAATCTTCATCTATCTATTTTGCATATCTATTAAAATTAGCACTTGAGAGTTTTGATTCAAAAATTTGGATAAAATGGCCTAATGATTTGTATATTGATGATAAAAAAGTGGGCGGTGTCATTACAACAGTTGTTAAAGATAATATAGTATGTGGTGTTGGTTTAAATGTAAAAAGTGCTCCAAAAGAATTCGCCATTTTAGATATTGCTTTAGATATTGATCAAATAATTTCTACTTATTTTATCAATTTAGAAAAAAAATTCTCATGGAAGTATATTTTTAGCAAATATAGGTTAGAATTTTACAAGAGTAAAAAATATTTTTCACATAATCATAATCAAACTTTAAGCTTGGGTGATGCTAGCTTATTAAATGATGGTTCTATTTTGTGTAAGGGGCAAAGGATATTTAGTTTAAGATGAGCGAAATAATTGTAATAGCAAATCAAAAGGGTGGAGTTGGCAAGACTACGACAGCTGTTAATTTAGCTGCATCTTTGGCAGTTGCAGAAAAAATGGTTTTGCTTATTGATGCAGACCCACAAGCAAATGCTACAACATCTTTAGGATTTCATAGAAATGACTATGAATTTAATATTTATCATGTACTAATAGGTACAAAAAAATTAAAAGATATTATATTAAAATCAAATCTTCCAACTTTACACCTTGCTCCTTCAAATATTGGCTTAGTTGGAATAGAAAAAGAATTTTATGAAGCAAAAAATACAAAAGGTAGAGAACTCGTCTTAAAAAATGCTATTGAATTAGTAAAAAAGAAATATGATTATATAATAATAGATTCTCCTCCAGCTCTAGGACCCATGACAATTAATGCACTCTCTGCATCAAACTCGATAATTATTCCTATTCAATGTGAGTTTTTTGCACTAGAAGGATTGGCACAACTTTTAAACACAGTTAGACTAATAAGAAAAACAATTAATCCAAAGCTTAGCATTAAAGGGTTTTTACCAACAATGTTTAGTACACAAAATAATCTTTCAAAACAAGTATTTGCAGATTTAAGGCAACATTTTCAAAGTAAATTATTTAAAGATCATGAAAATGAATTTATAGTAATTCCCAGAAATGTAAAACTAGCAGAATCTCCATCTTTTGGTAAACCCGCGATATTATATGATGTTAAATCAGTTGGTTCTATCGCATATCAAGACTTAGCACAGGCGATTATAGCATGATAAAATCAAAGGCATTAGGGCGAGGACTTGAAGCATTACTTGGCGAGATGGGAGAAGTGTATGAAAATGAAATACCACAAAATAATACTGTTTTAAATATAGATATTAAACGTATTCGTCCAAATCCATTTCAGCCACGTAAGTATTTTAATGAAACATCACTATTAGAGCTTGGAGAGTCTATTAAAAACGATGGATTACTACAGCCAATAGTAGTGACTGAAGATATAGATGGTTATATTCTAATCTCAGGAGAAAGACGTGTCCGTGCATCAAAGCTTGTAAAATTAAAGAGGATTAAAGGAATTGTTATTCATGTTGATAAAACACAAATACGTCAACTTTCTTTAATAGAAAATATACAACGAGACCAATTAAATTCCATAGAATTAGCCGAGGCTTATAGTGAGCTTATAAAACTACATCACATTACTCATGATGAACTAGCAAATATGATTCATAAAAGTAGAGTTCATATTACAAATAGTATGCGGTTGTTGCAATTGACTAAAAAAACACAAAAAGCTTTAATAGATAAAAAAATTTCAGCAGGTCACGCCAAGATTTTAGTTGGACTAGATGATTATGAGCAAAAAATGATTGTTGATTCTATAGTTGGGCAAAAATTAAGCGTTAGAGATGTCGAAAAAATGATTAAATCAATGAAGGTTTGTACGTCAAATAAGATCAAAAAGCCTTCTAGAGATAACTACAATACCACCTTATTGCAAGATAAATTAAGCTCTTTAGGACTACAAGTAGTCATGAAATCTAATAAACTAATTATTAATTTTTCTACTCAAGCTCAAATTGACAAGCTTACGGAAAAATTTTTATAGTTTAACTATCGTTTCAATTTATAAATAGTATAATTGCAACAATTTTAGGAGGTGCTATGTTAGATATAAGTATAATGTTGCTTGTTTACACGGCGGTTATATTTCTTTTACTTATTGGTGTGCTAAACAATATGCTGTATAAACCACTTATAGCATATATGCAAAAACGTAATCTGGATATAAAGAATGATTTGCATAGAGTTGGTTCAAATGAAAGCGAGATAAATGCGCTAAATCTTGAAGCAGAAAAAATTATTTTAGATGCTAAGATAGAAGCTGCATCTATAAAAGACAAAGCTGTACAAAAAGCTAAGTTATTGGCTCAAGGCAAATTAAACGTAAGACGCGCTAAGTTGGCAGAAGAATATGTAAAATTTGAAAAAAACTTATCTAAAGAACATGATAAATTAAGCAATGAATTAGCGTCAAACAATTTATTGTTTAAAAAAGATATCATAGCAAAATATAACACATTATAAGGGGTGGGAGGTGATTAAAAAAATATTATTTTTATTATTGGCATCAACTTCTGTTTTTGCATCTGAGATAAATACGATTAATTCAACAGATATTGTATGGAGAACTATAAACTTTATAGTTTTTGCAATCATTATTTGGTATTTAACGGCAAATCCAGTAAAAAATTATCTCACAGGACGAACAAAAAAAATTGCAGATGAACTGCAAAAAGTCCAGGATAAAATTAATGAAACTAAGATGGCAAAAGATGAAGCAGAGCAAAAGCTTCAAAACGCAAAAGAATTAACAAAAGAGATTGTTGAGCTTTCTAAAAAAGAAACTAAGGTTATTCTTGATTCAATTATAAGTCAAAATAAAGCTGACATGATAGTATTAGATGAGCAAAATAGATTATTAATGGAACTAGAAAAAAGAAAAATGATAAAAAATGTTGTATCAAAAATGTTGTATCAATTATTGTCTGAAAAAGATTTAATATTAAACCAACAAGATATGATTAATATTATTTTGAAAAAGGTCGCCTAAAATGATTGAAATAATAGCCAAACGTTATGTAAGAGCATTAAAAGAGACTTTTAATAGTTCTGAATTAGTACAATTAGATTTGGTTTTTATAGCTCTTGCCGAAGAATTTAACAATAAAAAAACGATGAGATTTATAAATAATGTAGATATAGACAGTCAAACAAAGGCAGCTATTTTTTTAGATGCTATCAAGCCTGTAAATTCTAAGAAGTTAAATAATTTTATTAATCTTCTTGCAAACAAAAGACGACTAGGAATTATTCCAACATTATCAAAAGTACTTACAAATGAGATAGCAAAGTTTACAAATACCTATAAAGGTTTTGTGTATAGTAATAAAATAATAAAAAAAACGTCTATCGAGAGATTAAGTCAGCAAGTCAGCGATAAAGTAAACTCAAATATTAAGTTAGAATTTATTAAAAATAAATTTGATGGAATTAAAGTTGAAATTGAGGATTTGGGTCTAGAGATAGATTTTTCACAATCAAAAATAGATGCACAGATTATTGAGCATATATTAAAAGCAATTTAAAAAAATAGAGGAGTAATACAGTGGTAGCAAAAGTACAAGCTGATGAAATAAGTTCTATCATAAAAGAACGTATAGAGAACTTTGAATTAAGTATAAATATTAATGAAACTGGTAAGATTATTTCTGTTGCAGATGGTGTTGCAAAAGTTTATGGTCTAAGTAATGTCATGGCTGGAGAGATGGTCGAGTTTGAAGATGGTACAGCTGGTTTAGCCTTAAACCTTGAAGAGAGCAGTGTTGGTATCGTTGCTCTTGGAAGTGCAAATCTTCTAAAAGAGGGGATGACAGTTAAGCGTTTAGGTAAGCTTTTGAGTGTACCAGTTGGAGATGCACTATTGGGTCGTGTTGTAAATTCTTTAGGTGAGCCAATAGATGGTAAAGGTCCGATTGAGGCTACCGAGTTTAGATTAGTAGAAGAAAAAGCACCAGGAATTATGGCTAGAAAATCTGTTCATGAACCATTGGCTACAGGTATTAAAGCTATTGATGCTTTAGTGCCAATTGGTCGCGGACAACGCGAATTAATAATTGGGGATCGCCAAACAGGAAAAACAACTATTGCTCTTGATGCCATCATTAATCAAAAAGGCAATGGTGTGGCATGTGTTTATGTGGCAATTGGTCAAAAATCTTCTACTGTCGCACAAGTTATCAAACGTCTTGAAGAGCATGGCGCACTAGAATATACGATAATTGTTAGTGCAACTGCAGCAGAAGCGGCAGCACTACAATATCTAGCTCCATATACTGGTGTTACGATGGGTGAGTATTTTCGTAATAATGCGCGTCATGGATTAATTGTTTATGATGATTTATCAAAACACGCAGTAGCATATAGAGAGATGTCACTTATTTTACGTCGTCCTCCTGGTCGCGAGGCTTATCCTGGTGATGTATTTTATCTTCATTCAAGACTTTTAGAACGTGCAGCAAAGTTAAGTGATGAAAAAGGAGCTGGTTCATTAACAGCTTTGCCTATCATTGAAACACAAGCAGGTGATGTTGCTGCATATATACCAACAAACGTTATTTCTATCACAGACGGGCAGATCTTTTTAGAAACTGATCTGTTTAATTCTGGTGTTCGTCCAGCTATCAATGTTGGTTTATCTGTATCTCGTGTTGGTGGTGCGGCTCAAATCAAAGCAACTAAGCAAGTAGCAGGTACTCTTAGACTTGATTTAGCTCAATACCGAGAACTTCAAGCATTTGCACAGTTTGCATCAGACCTTGACGAACTCTCTAGAAATCAGCTTGAACGTGGACAAAGGATGGTGGAAGTGCTAAAACAACCACCATATTCACCTTTAACTGCAGAAAAACAAGCTTTAATAATTTTTGCCGGTAACGAGGGATTTTTAGACGATCTTGAGGTATCTGATATTGTGAAATTTGAAGCAGGACTATATCCTTTTGTAGAAGCTTCACATCCTAAAATTTTTACTAATATTAAAACACAATTAAAGATTAATGATGAAACAAAAACTATGATGTTAAAAGCTTTAGAAGAATATAAAACAACATTTGTAGGCGCATAAAGGAAATTTATGGCAGATCTTAAAGATATACAAAGAGAGATAAAAAGCGTATCAAATACTCAAAAAACTACTCGTGCTATGAAGTTGGTATCTACTGCAAAGCTTCATCGTGCAAAAGAGTTGACAGAACGCTCTAGAATGTTTGCTGATAAGTTAAATGCTATTATGTCAGAAATTGCTGCTCGTTTGAAATGTCATAAAGTAAACGAGATTACAAATCGTGCTTTTCATTTGATTGATAATCCAAAAGTAGTAGATATAATATTTGTAACAGCAGATAAAGGTTTGTGCGGAGGATTTAATATCCATACAATAAAGGCTACAAAAAAATTATTAGCACAGTGTGGGGATAAAAATATTCAAGTAAGATTACGTGGTGTCGGTAAAAAAGGTATTGAGTATTTTAAGTATAATGAGATAAAGATGATGGATAAGGTTATTAATCTAAGCTCTAAGCCCGATGTTGAACGCTCAGATAATTTTATACAGGTATCAATGGATGATTTTTTAAATGAAAAGACTGACGCCGTTTATATAATATATAATGGATATAAAAATATGTTAACACAAGAATTACATGTAAATAAAATATTGCCAATTGATGCAACAAAATTTACATGTGCTAATCCGAATATAGAACCATTATTAGAGATTGAAGCGTATGATCAAGAAAAAATGTTGGATTCATTAATAAAAAAATATATTCATAGTGGCATGTATTATGCCCTAATTGATTCTGTTGCGGCGGAACATAGTGCTAGAATGCAGGCTATGGATACGGCAACCAATAACGCAAAAGAGATGGTAAAATCGTTAAGTATTAAATACAATAAGGCACGTCAAGCTGCAATTACGACTGAACTTATTGAAATTATAAGTGGTGTGGAGGCTATGAGATAATGGAGAAAAAAATGATTGGAAAAATTAGTCAGGTTATGGGTCCTGTTGTTGATATCGATTTTGATGGATATCTTCCTATAATGAATGAAGCGATAGAGGTTATAAATGAGATCGGTGGGAATAAATCTCGTTTGGTACTCGAAGTTGCTGCTCATTTAGGTGATGGTCGTGTTAGAACAATTGCTATGGATATGAGCGAGGGATTAGTTCGCGGTATGGATGCAAGGGCAACGGGAGATCCTATTAAAGTACCAGTTGGTGAGAAAGTTTTGGGTCGTATTTTTAATGTAATTGGTGAAACCATTGATGATGGCGAACAGGTTACAGATTGTGAAACTTGGTCTATACATCGTGATCCACCGCCATTAGTTGATCAATCAACAACAACAGAAATGTTTGAAACCGGTATTAAAGTTGTAGATCTGCTTGCTCCGTACGCAAAAGGTGGAAAAGTAGGTTTATTTGGTGGTGCTGGAGTTGGTAAGACCGTTATTATTATGGAGCTTATTCATAATGTGGCTCATGGACATGAAGGCTTATCTGTATTTGCTGGCGTTGGAGAACGTACTAGAGAGGGAAATGATCTGTATCATGAAATGTTAGAATCAAATGTACTTGATAAAGTTGCATTATGCTATGGTCAGATGAGTGAACCGCCAGGAGCACGTAATCGTATCGCATTAACCGGTTTAACAATGGCTGAGTATTTTCGTGATGAGAAAAAACTAGATGTTTTAATGTTTATTGATAATATTTTTCGTTTTGCACAATCAGGTTCGGAAATGTCAGCTTTACTTGGGCGTATTCCATCGGCTGTTGGTTATCAACCAACTTTAGCACGTGAAATGGGTGCATTGCAAGATAGAATTACATCAACAAAATCTGGCTCTATCACATCTGTTCAGGCAGTTTATGTGCCAGCTGATGATTTAACTGATCCAGCACCTGCTTCTGTTTTTGCACATCTTGATGCAACTACGGTTTTAAATCGTAAAATCGCAGAAAAAGGTATTTATCCAGCAGTAGATCCGCTAGATTCGACATCACGTCTTTTAGACCCACAAGTTTTAGGCGAAGATCATTACAATGTTGCACGTGGAGTACAACAAACATTACAAAAATATAAAGATCTACAAGATATTATCGCAATTCTTGGAATGGATGAATTAAGCGAGGCCGATAAAGCTACAGTAGAGCGTGCTCGTAAGATAGAAAAATTTTTATCTCAACCATTTTTTGTTGCAGAAGTTTTTACAGGTGCACCTGGTAAATATGTGACATTAGAAGATACAATTAAAGGGTTTAAGGGTATTTTAGACGGAGAGTATGATCATTTACCTGAATCAGCTTTTTATATGGTCGGTTCAATAGATGAAGCGATTGCTAAGGCTAATAAACAAAAAGATAAATAAAGCTATCATAGATAAAGGATTGTAATGAATATGTTTAAGCTTGAAATTTTAACTCCAAATGGCATTATCTTTAAAGATGATGTTATTGATGCTACTTTTCCAGGCGAAGAGGGCGAGTTTGGAGTCGTGGAGCATCATGCGGCACTAACGACACTACTTCAAGTAGGCGTCATTGAAATTACAACAAAAGAAAATAAAACAGAAGCTGTTTTAATTGACTGGGGAGTTGTACAAGTAGATGATACCAATGTAACGGTTTTGGCAGACGGCGCAGTAGCTATTAAAGGCGTAGATGAAAGCGTGATAGCAAAAGCGATTGAAGAAGCTAAAGAACTCATGAAAAGTGTTGCACCATCTGCAGTTGTAATTGCCTCTGTGTCTGCTAGATTAGAAAGTGTTGCAAAACAGTTAATACTTTAAAAGATTATTATGATAAATGAAATAATTAATTTTTATATAAGAAGTCATCCCATTACATTATTTGTCTTAGGATTACTTGGTATTTATTTTTTTATAATTAATTGGGTATTTTTTTATAGATTATTTAATATAAATAGCTGGATAACAAAAGAAAACAGATCTCTCGAAACACTTTTAATGGGCTCTACAAATGTAGCAGAGTATTCATTTTTAAGTCATTTTGTTAATATGGGTTCTAAATTTTTTAAGCCTGAAATTTTCGATTTAGCTAATCATGCAGCTACTAAAGAGGCAACTAAAGGGCTGGCTATTCTTTCAACCGTGGCATCTACGTCTCCTTTTATCGGTTTATTTGGTACAGTTGTTTCAATCTTAGAGGCTTTTAGTCATATTGGTAAATCAACTGGTATGATGAGTATTATCTCTTCTGGCGTTTCTGATGCACTTGTTGCTACCGCGAGTGGTATTTTTGTTGCTATTTTTGCCTATACATACCATCAGATTTTAAAGCGAAAGGCGTTTGAGCTAGTAGGTTTTTTAACGATGCAAAGCGATTCATTATTAGCTAGAAAAGCTGATTAATGTATTATGATTGGGATGAAAAGCCAGAGCTAAATATTACTCCATTAGTGGATGTGATGTTAGTATTGTTGGCAATACTTATGATTATTACTCCTAATATTATTTATCAAGAGATGATAAAATTACCACAAGGTTCAGCACAAAAAGAGTTGACGAGAGCTACACCTGTTTTTATTACAATAAATAAAAATAAACAGATAAAAGTTAATGGAAATAATTTTAAATTTAACTCTTTTGCAGATAATTTTTTAATATTTTCACAACATCTAAATAAAAAAGCAACGGTTACAATTAGTGCAGATCAATCACTGAGCTATGCAGTTGTGATGAGCATATTAGCATCTGTTAAACGTTCCGGATTTAGTGAGGTTTCATTAGCAACCAATGGATTTTAATCAACGATATTTCTTTTTAAGTGCGATATTAGCCATGATTATACTTATCTTTGTTGGTCTTATCTCTTTTGTAATATTGTCATTATCGCAACAGATAAACTCATATGCTTTAAAAAAAGAAGATACTATTTCGGTTTCTATAATCTTGCCAAAACATTTAAGAAGAGTTGTTAAAAAAACAAAACATATCACTTCACATAATATTTTAAAACAGATCAATAAGCCTGAACCAAGTATTAAATCACTCTTTTCAAAAGTTTGGACAAAAACACCAGATACCAATATTACTAAAAGGCCAGAAAAATTAGATAATAAAATCATTCAAGCCTTGTCTAAAAAAATCTCTTTAGCTAAAACAGTTGTTAAAAAAATAGCGGTTAAAACTAGTAAAATTACCATCAAAAGCATGACTGATACGATAAAAAGAAGCAATCAAACCTCTTTGGGCGAAAAAGTAAATAAATATCGTGCTAAAATACAAGCAATTCTTTATAATAATTTTGTTCCTCCTCCAAATACACAGGGTCAAAGCACCAAGATTTTACTAAACTTGAGTGCAGATGGAGTAGTGCTTGATTTTAGAGTACTAATTTATTCAGGAAATAAAATGTTTAATAATGAAATCAATAGATTTAAAGAAAAAATTACAGAAATAATCTTTCCTAAAAATCCACAAAATAAATCAGGTGAATATATGATTATCTTAACAGCTAAGAGTAAAAAATGAAAAAAATAATCTTAAGTTTATTTATTATAATATCAACTCTTTATGGTGCCGATAACACAATAAATATTGTAAAAAATGTTCAGACATTGCCAACTATAGTCGTAGAAGATGCATCAATAAATTATGATCAAAAATTTAAAAATATATTCTTTAAAGCAGTAAAAAGTGATTTGAATGTATTGTCATTATTTAATGTAGATTCACATCAGTATTCAACATATTTTAACAATACAGACATATTGCCAGAGCAAAAAAATAGTGATTATGCATTAAGATGTAAATTATATTCTGGAGAAAACAATGCATTTGATGTTGATATAAAACTATTTAAACAATCTGTGTTAGTCATGCAAAAAAGCTATACAATAAACAATAAAAATCTATATATGTTTGTTTCACATGCCATAGCATACGATATAAATAATTATATGGGGGCAGCTCCTGTTGAATGGATGAAAAGAAAAGTAATTTTTTCTCGTTTATTGTCCTCTGGAGAGAGCGAGATTATTATCAGCGATTATACCCTCTCTTATAAATATGTTATTGTTAAAGGAGGTTTAAATCTATTTCCTATGTGGGCAAATCAAAAACAAACCGCTTTTTATTTTACATCTTTAAATGGTAAAAAACCAACACTTGAAAAAGTTAATATAAGGACTGGTAGAGTATCTAAGCTTTTGTCATCAGATGGCATGATCGTTTGTTCAGATATAAGTCATGATGGCAAAAGAATTTTAGTAACCATGGCTCCATATGGACAGCCTGATATTTACATGTATAATATTTTTACAAAACATTTAACAAGATTGACCCATTTCGCTGGCATAGACGTAAATGGACAATTTTTTGGAAATAATAAAATTGTTTTTATATCAGATCGCTTAGGCTATCCAAATGTTTTTTTAAAAACTATTGGATCTAATGCTGTTACTCAACTAGTTTATGAGGGTAATCATAATACTGCATGTAGTGTTAACAGACATTATATAGTATATGAATCACGAGAAACCAATAATGCCTTTTCAATTAATACATATAATTTACATCTAATTTCTACACAAACTGATTATATTAGACGTTTGACAGCAGTTGGAGTCAATATTTTACCAAGATTTTCAAAAGATGGAAATACTATAATTTTTGTTAAAAAATATAAAAATCAAAGTGCCATCGGTATCATACGATTAAAGTATAATAAAAACTACCTTTTTCCATTAAAACATGAAAATATTCAAGGACTCGACTGGTAAATAAATCGTTTGTTACCATTTTTTTGCTATAATATTCGATATTTTAAAATAAAAGGCTACGACAATGAAAAAAATGGCGTTTTTAAGTGCGTTTACAGCTATTTTAGTTTTGACAGGTTGTGCAACTAAGCAACCCGTTATTAATCAGGTAAATGCAAATAAGTCAGCTACTACTTCGCATGCAGGTACTGCTCCAACTACTTCAAGCGAAAGTGTCTCTGGAATCGGTACTAATGGGCTATCATCATCTAGTCAGGCAAGCTCACAAAATAGTAAATTAGCAACTCCTCTTAGTAGGATGCAAAAGCTTCAAGAAAATTTAAAAAGTGTATATTTTAATTTTAATAAATATAATATTCGTAGTAATATGACAAATATTGTGCAAGCAGATGTTAATACAATTAAAAATTCCAATTCTAATTATACAATTAAGCTAGAAGGTAATTGTGATGATAGAGGTAGTAATGAATATAACTTTGCACTTGGATTAAGAAGAACAAATACTGTAAAAAAACAGCTTATACAAAATGGCATTGATGCATCTAGAATTACTATGATTAGTTATGGTAAAACGAAGCCTGTTTGTACTGAGCAAACTCAAAAATGTTGGCAACTAAACCGTCGAGCAGATTTTAAAATCTTACCATAATATATGAGATATAGTGTAGTTTTTTTAATATCTATTATATTTTTAGCCACTGGGCTGTACTCTAAACAGCTATCGGCTTTTGGTGCTGGTAATTTAAATAGTTCTACTCCTTATGGCTTATCTAGTGATGAAAAAGCTATCTATGCAAATAAAAAAGAGATTCGAAGTGTAAGAATACAAACTTTTTTATTAAAAAATAAAATTTCATCATTAAGAGAACGGATAGATGGTTTGCAGACCGTGGTAGAGGGTATAAGTCAGATATCTAATCAAAATAAACTTCTATTAAAATATTTATCAAAAAATGTGCAAAGTTTACGAGCTAACATCTCTGAGAGTATTAGCGATATTAATCAATCTTTGAGCAAAATTTCAACTTTATTAAATATCATTAATAATCAATATGCTACTAAAGATATGCTTATGGGCGTAACTGATAAATTTAATAAGCAATACGTAACAAGAGAGGAATTTAATAAATTAGTAACTGGACTTAATGTTTTTAAAGCACTGGTACTAAAAACATTGAAACATATTTATAGAAAAAATGATAATCAATTTAGTATAAGAAGTAATGCCATATTGTATAAAAAGGCATATTCTTTTTATATCCATAAAAAATATAATATGGCAAATAAGTATTATAAGTATTTAATTAAAAAATCTTATATGCCTGCAACTTCAAATTTTATGCTAGGGGAAATTAGCTACAAGAGGTTTAAATTTGGCAAGGCCATAGCTTATTACAAGCAAAGTGCGCTTCTTTATAATAAATCTAAATTTATGCCTACGCTTTTACTTCATACAGCAATAAGCATGCGAAAAACTAGAGATATTATACATGCAAGGAAATTTTTTAATGCCTTGATAGCAAAATATCCAAGAACGATTGAAGCAAATAAAGCAAGGAAGCTTTTAATGTTAAAATAAAATGATAATTTTAGAAATTTCAGGCTAAATAAAACTTTTAATGTTAAAATCACGCAAATATAATAAAGGCAAAATATATGGCAATTCAGACTAATCAGATTGTATCAATAGAATATGAAGTAAAAGATAATCAAACTAATGATATTGTAGATAACAACATTGGTGGTGCGCCACTAGTATTTATGTATGGCAAAGGACAGATAATTCCTGGCTTAGAAAGTGAATTAGTGCAGATGTCAATAGGTGATAATTCAAATATATTAGTAACTAGTAAAGATGCTTATGGTGAGTATAACGATGAAGCTATGCAAGAGGTTCCAAAAGATCAGTTTGCCGGTATTGATTTAGCAGTGGGTATGACATTATATGGTCAAGGTGAGGATAGCTCAACTGCTCAGGTTATAGTAAAAGAGCTTAAAAATGATACGGTTATATTAGATTTTAATCATCCTTTAGCTGGTAAAGATTTAATGTTTAATGTTACTGTCAGTAATATTAGAGATGCCTCAGAAGAAGAACTAGCTACTGGTATTCCTATTGAAAATAGTGAAGATGCTTGTTGTTCATCAACAGGTGATGACAGCGGTTGTGGCTGCCACTAAGTTTGTAACTGCATCAAATGCTTCGAAAGAAGCATTTAAAACAGCTAATTTATTAAAAAATTTATCTGTAAATACAATAATTTATGGAGACCGTGGCACAGGCAGAAGTACGTTAGCAAAAATAATTTTACCAAAAGCAGATGTGATTGATTCATCTGATTTTGATGTCTTGTTATCTTCTATTTCTAAAGTCAGCGAAATTATTATTAAAAATATAGATACGTCACCTAATTTAACTCTTTTATTAGAATCTATTGATAAATATGATACCAAAATTGTTGCTACTTGTAGATCTAATTATGAATATAAAGATATTGATAATTTTTTTAGCTTAAAAATAGAACTTCCTCCATTAGCAAATAGGATTGAAGATGTTGAAGCGTTGACCCAACTATTTTTAGCTCAAATACAAGAGACTATTCAAGAAGATATAGCTTTTGATAAAGAAGATTTTGTACCAGATTTATCACAAAATTCAATTTCATTAAAAAAACAGATTTTTAGCTATGCTTTGATGAAGAATATAAATAAGAATTTATTAATGCAGTGTATCGAGCAGTATTTATCAAATAATTTAGGAACAAGAAATGATTATAGAGAAAATCTCCATATCTATGAAGTTCCTTTGCTGCGAGCCGGACTTAAAAAATTCAAATCACAATTAAAACTAGCAGATAAGCTGGGTTTAAATAGAAATACATTGAGAAAAAAGATAGCTGATAATATTAAATATGGACTGCAAGAGGAAAAAAATGAGTAGAAAAATAGCTATGATATTTCCTGGACAAGGAAGCCAAAGCATAGGCATGGGACGATCGTTTTACAATAATAGCGAACTGGCTCGCAAAATGTTTAAAGATGCGCAAGAAAGATTAGATATAGATTTTAAACAATTATTATTTGAAGAAAATACCAATTTATCTAAAACTACTTACACGCAACCCGCCATTTTACTAGTTAGTATGATAGCTTATCAATTATTTAGGCAAAGATATAATCATGTACCTGTTTATTTTTTAGGACACTCTTTAGGCGAGTTTTCAGCCTTATGCGCATCAGGAGCGATTGACTATCTCGATGCCTTAGAGTTAGTGCATAAGCGCGGGGAGTTAATGCAAAATGCATGTTCTAAAGTAGATGCGACTATGATGGCACTAGTGGGAATTGATGATGAAAGTGTTAATAAAATTTGCTTAGAAGCAAGACAAAACAATAAAAAAATATGGCCGGCAAATTTTAATCAAGATGGGCAGGTAGTGATAGCCGGATTAAGAGAAGATTTGATTGCCATGATAGATAAATTTAAAGATGCAGGGGCTAAGAGAACTATTTTGCTTGATATGTCAGTTGCTAGTCATTGTGAGTTACTCTCAGATGCCAAAGAACCTCTTGAAAATTTTATGAAGCAAGTTATAAGAGATAATTTTGAGGCTCCAATCGTTTCAAATGTAACAACAACTCCATATAACACCAAAGATAAGGCAATTTTCCTTTTAAAGGAACAGCTAACTAAACCAGTAAAATATAAACAATTGATTAAAGCGATTGCAAATGAAGTAGATTTGTTTATAGAGTTTGGAAATAAAACAGTTTTAAAAGGCTTAAATAGAAGAATTGTTAAAGATATTCCAACATTAAATATTTTTGATTTTGATTCTTTAGATAATGTCATACAAATATTACAAGCAAAATAAGATGACAATTACATTAGTTCAAAATGCACCAAAATTAAATAGAACTAATTTAGATGATGCTTTAAATCAAATAAAAGTATGTGATAGTGATATAATTATTTTTTGTGAACTTTCTTTAAACGGATATTTATTACAAGATAAATTATTTGAAGATGCTTTTAGACCCAAAGAGCTAGGCAATCTAAAACATATTAGCAAAAAGATAGATATTATAGTTGGGGCCGCTTTAAATATAGATGATAAGTATTATAATTGTGCTTTGTATTTTAGTAGAGGTGAGCTTTTGCATATTCATAAAAAAGTTCGTTTACCAAATTATGGAATGTTTGAAGAGGCTAGATATTTTTCAAGCGGAGATGAGTTTAAAGCTTTTCGTACCTCGTATTGCAATGTTGCATTGCTTGTGTGTGAAGATTTATGGCATCCAGATACAGTTGCAAAGCTTTTTCATCAAAAACCAAAAGTTATCTATCTGCTTGCAGCATCGCCAGCCAGAGGATTTAATGACAATTCTTTACAAATACAAGAACAATGGTATGCTCTTATTAAGTCATTGGCACTTCATTGTAATGCAAAAGTAATATTTGTTAACCGTGTTGGTTTTGAAGATGGTTTAGGTTTTTGGGGCGGTAGTTGTATTGTAGATGAAAATGCTAAAGAGTTGACACAATTGCCGTTATTTGATGAAATTACTATAACAGTGGAGATTAAAATATGAAATTAGCAATAATGGGTGCAATGCCACAAGAGATAGCACCAATTTTAGATGAAATAGGTACATATACAACAACCAAATATGCTAAAAATAGCTATTATGAAGCAACGTATCACGGCATAGACTTGGTAATTGCATACTCAAAAATTGGTAAAGTTTTTTCCGCATTAACTGCAGCAACTATGATAGAGCACTTTAAAGCAGATAAACTACTTTTTAGTGGTGTTGCTGGTGCAATTAATCAAGATTTAAAAATTGGAGATTTGATTGTTGCTACAAAATTAAATCAACATGACTTAGATATTACAGCATTTGGTCATCCATATGGTTATGTACCAGAGGGTTCCGTGTATATTAAAACAGATAAAAAATTAATAGAATTATCTAAAAAAGTTGCTAAAGAAATGAATCTAAATTTAAAAGAGGGAATTATTGCAACTGGTGACCAATTTATAGCAGATGAAGCACGTAAGCATTGGATAAAAGACACATTTAATGCAGATGCATTAGAAATGGAAGGATGCAGTGTTGGTGTTGTTTGTGAAGCACTAGATGTTGATTTTTTTATCCTAAGGGCTATTAGCGATGCAGCTGATATGGATGCTAATTTTAATTTCGATAAATTTTTAGAAAGTAGTGCAGATATTAGTGCAAAATTTATTATGAAGATGGTTGATAAACTTGGCAATTAAAATATCAAAAAAAATTATGAGTAAACTAGGACGTACAAACGCTGAATTTAATCTTATACAAAATCATGATAAAATTCTAGTTGGACTTAGTGGTGGTAAAGATTCTTTAGCGTTAGTGCATGCATTAAAACAGCAACAACGAAAAGCTCCATTTAAATTTGAATTCATGGCAGTTACCGTATCTTATGGTATGGGTGAAAATTTTGATAAACTGCAAGAGCATTGCAAACAGCATGGAATTGAGCATTATATTTATGAAACTAATATTTATAATATAGCAGAGCAAAAAATAAGAAAAAATTCATCTTTTTGTAGCTTTTTTTCTCGAATGAGACGAGGTTCTTTGTACAGTGCTGCACAAAAATATGGCTGTAATAAAGTAGCACTCGGTCATCATTTAGACGATGCAGTCGAGAGTTTTTTTATGAATTTTACATATAATGGACAGATGAGATCATTAGCCCCAAAATATACTGCAGATAATGGCTTGATAGTTATACGTCCATTAATTCAATTAAGAGAGCGTCAACTCTTAGCTATGGCACAAGAAAATAATATGCCAATTATTGGTGATGAATTTTGCCCATCTATGCGTTTTGATATAAAAATGCCACATGCAAGAGCTGATATCAAAAAAATGCTTGTAGATATGGAACATAGATATCCATCATTATTTGTATCATTAAATTCAGCATTTAAAAATATATCAAATGATAGTTTTTTTGAGATTAAAACATAAGACTTGTTGCGATAATATATCGTAACAAGTCTATAAATATAAGGAGAAAACATGAGTATAAATATTCATTTAGAGAAGCAGATGTTACAAGAGGGTAAAATGGCGATAGTTGATATTAGAACAGAGGGCGAATGGTATGAGACTGGTGTTTTACGAGATGCAACATGTTTAACATTTTTTGATGAAAGAGGTTCGTATGATTTAGATGCTTTTTTAAAAGGTTTAGATAAACTTGGAGGCAAAGAGCAAGAGATTGGTCTAATATGTAGAACTGGCTCAAGAACCGCTCAAGTTGCAAATTTTTTACATGCACAAGGATATAATGTAAAAAACTTAGTAGGTGGCGTGATGAGATTGATGCAAGAGGGTTACGAGTTTATTCCTTATAAGAAGTAATTAACTGCTACTTTGCTACAATAAGTAAGAGACATTTAATCAAAAAAAATAATTAGGAACTATCTATGGGCAGAGCCTTTGAATATAGAAAAGCAGCTAAATTAAAGCGCTGGGGGAATATGTCAAAAGTTTTTCCAAAACTTGGTAAAATAATTACTATGGCAGCAAAAGAGGGTGGCGTTGACCCAGAGATGAATCCTAAACTCCGCACAGCTATATTAAATGCTAAATCTGAGAATATGTCAAAAGATAATATTGAAGCAGCTATAAAAAGAGCGAGTGCTAAAGATACTGCTTCTATGACAGAAGTAAACTTTGAAGGCAAAGCGCCTCATGGTGTTTTATTATTTATTGAATGCACAACTGATAATAACACTAGAACCGTTGCTAATGTGAAATCAACTTTAAATAAAAATGGTGGCGAATTATTAACTAATGGTTCATTAGAGTTTATGTTTTCACGTAAAGCTACTTTTGAATTTAATAAAATAGCCAATATGGATATCGATGAACTTGAATTAGAACTAATTGATGCTGGATTAGAAGAGATTGAAGAGGAAGACGGAGTTGCTTTAGTAACTGCTGATTATAAAGATTTTGGGCATCTTCATAAAGCTTTTGAGAAGATGAATATTGATTTGATAAAAGCTGAGTTGCAACATACCGCTAATACGTTGATTGAGTTGGATGAAGAGGCTTTAAATGACGTTAATAAAATCATCAGCAGACTAGAAGATGATGATGATATTCAACATGTATTCACAAATATTAAAAGCAATATCTAACTATTTTTTAATATATGCTTTAATCAAATATTGTTTTGTAAGTGGTCGGTAGTGATTATAACTACCAGCGGTTTGTACATCATTTAATCTGTCTAGTGCTTTTTTAGTTCCTATAACCTTGCCAAAAATTGTATAATTACCATTTAGCCATCCTGCAGGCTTAGTGGTTATAAAAAACTGACTCTCATTTGTATTTGGACCAGCATTTGCCATAGCTAAAATGCCAGCTTTATCAAAAGTATAACCTTGTTTAAATTCATCTTTAAATGGCTTATGCCAGATAGATTCTCCACCTCTTCCAGTTCCAGTTGGATCACCACCTTGAATCATAAAGTTTTTAATAATACGATGAAAAATTGTATGATTATAGTATCCACGTTTAACCAAGGTAATAAAATTTTTTACTGCTAATGGGGCAACTTTTGGATAAAGTTTTAATGTAATATCACCTTTGCTTGTCTGTAAAACTACTATGACATCTGATGTTTGAGTAGATGCCATCAGACAGCTACTCAAAATAATACTTAAAAAAAGTTTGTTCATATTTTGCCTTTTATAATAGACTTATCACGATTGTAGCCTCTAAAGTCTAATAATAATTATACTACAACTTTTTCTGCACTATGACTTTTTAATAAAATAAATGCTGTTACAATTGAGATTAATGCCAATATTACATAAACTATAAACCCTTTTGCATAGCCAGCACTACCATAATTGTCTATAAAAATACCTAAAATTGGAGGTACTACAAATCCACCAAAGGCACCGAGTCCTCCAACCCAACCAGAAGCACCACCTGTTGCATGAGGAACATATTTAGGCACAAGTTTAAAAACAGCCGCATTTCCAATGCCCATACCTGCCCCCATTGTTACTTCACCTAGTAATGAAAACCAAAAAGTACTGGCAAAATACATAATAATAGCACCAATTAACACTAAAAAATAACTTAAAATTGCAATGCGCTCTCCTCCGAATTTATCACTAATATGCCCACCATATATACGAATAATTGAAGCTAATAGTGAAAAACCAAAAGCCATTAAAAGTGCAGCATCCCTTATGTCAAAATGATAATTTCTAATCCAATAAACAGGAAACCACCCAGTTAGTGCCAAAAAACCACCAAATGATGTAAAATAGAGTATAACTAAACCCCATGTACTTGGGATTGAGGCTGAGATTTTTAATGACTCAATAGTGCTACCTGTTGGAAAAAGTTCTTGCTCTAGCGTTTTAGATATCTCTTTTGCTTCATTTGGTGCAACTCCTTTTTTAATTAGTTGAAAATAATAAGCATCATGCGTTACTGAGATATAAATAATTGTACCAATAAGAAGTAGTCCAAACCATATTAAATATGAAATTGGTAATCCAAATTCATGGAGTGCAAAAGGTAATAAAATACCAAAAATACCTGGAGCTGTATTTCCTATGCCAGCATATGTCCCAAGGGCAACTCCTTGCTTGCTTTCAGGAAACCAATAAGATGTTTGAGCAATTCCCACAGAAAAAGTAGCAATACCACAACCACTAAGTACACCAAAGAAGACAATAAACCAATACATATTTTTTGAGATATTGTTCGGATAATATGTAAGAAGCAAGATGGACAAACCGCCCATCCCAATAACTGCTAAAGTTAATAAAATGGCTAATGGTTTTTTACCACCAACTTTATCCACCCAAGCGGCAAAAGGGATGCGTAGTAATGAACCAGATAAATTTGGCGCTGCTACTAATAGGCCAACTAAAAAGCCAGAAATTCCAAGCACTTCTTTTAATCTACTAGCTACTGGGCCATATAATGACACGGCAGCAAATCCTATAAAAAATCCAAATGTTGCCATAACTAACCCCATTGAAGGGTTGTTTTTTAAATGATATTTTTCTATCAACTCAGCTTTACTCATTTTGTCCTCCATATATTTAAATATTTATCTATAGCTTGAATGTAACATATAATTGCTTTATTTTATATTAATTTAATAAAACGTAGTCCTTTATCTTTAGAGGTATTTTTTATAGATTTGTAGAAACTAAAAATTTTCCTAAATTAATTTTTTAAAGTCCCATTTTATGAGGATTTAAAATATTATTTGGATCAAAGGCTCTTTTTATTGTCTTAAATAAATTTAGCTCTTCATGTGTGAATGCCATATTCATGTAAGGAGCTTTTGATATACCTATGCCATGTTCACCGCTTAATGTTCCGCCTAAATCAATAGTTGCTTGAAAAACTTCTTCTATTGCCTTATATGCAATCTCAACTTGCTTAGCATCATTTCCATCAACCATGATGTTTGTATGCACATTGCCATCACCTGTATGTCCAAAACATGGTATATTTACACTATATTTTTTAGCAATTAAATCAAATTCTTCTAGTAATTTTGGTAGAGCTGAACGTGGAACTGTAATATCTTCATTGATTTTTTTACTTCCATAAATACTTAGTGATTGAGATGCATTACGTCTTGCAAACCAGATATCAGCAGCCTCTTCTTTTGTTTTTGCAATTTTAAAATCAAAACATCCATTTTGACGAAACATTTTTTCAATCATTGATAGTTGAAAATCTAAATCATCTTCTAAATTACCATCAACATCTGTCACCAAAATAGCTCCTGCATCAATAGGGAGACCTTTATGGAATGTTTGTTCTACTGCTCGTATTGTGAGATTATCTAAAAATTCCATAGCAACTGGCGTGATGCCACTTGCTATTGTTTTATAAACTGCTTGCATCGCACTTTGCACATTATTAAAAACTCCCATAGCTGTTTTTGTTAATTTGGGTTTGCCAAGTAATTTCAAAGTTATCTCTGTTGTAACAGCTAAGGTTCCTTCAGATGCGATTAAAATACCGCTGATGTTGTATCCTGCTACATCCTTAATTGTTTTTTTACCAGCTTTTACGATATCTCCATTTGGTAAAACTGCACGCATGGCCATGACATAGTCTTTTGTTATTCCATATTTTGCTGCTCGCATGCCACCAGCATTTTCAGCAACATTTCCCCCAATAGATGAATAATCTTGACTAGCTGGGTCTGGCGGATAAAAAAGTCCAACTTTTTCAACTGCATGCTGTAGATCCATGTTTATAACACCAGGTTGTACTACTGCTACCATATTTTGCATATCTATCTCAAGAATTTTATTCATATGTTTTTCAAAACCAAGTACAATTCCACCATTACTAGGCAGTGCACCTCCTGTAAAACCACTTCCTGCACCACGAGGAACTATAATAATTTTATGTTGGTTACAATATTTTAAAATTTTGCTCACATCATCTTCATCTCTTGGGAAGATAACGGCATCAGGATTAAAATGTAAACGTGTAGCATCATAAGAATAAGCACGAAGATGTGCTTTATCGTCATAAATATTATCACAACCTACAATATTTTTAAAATACTGTATATGAGTTTCATCAACCATGTGCTATACCTTATATGGATTTTTTTTCTTTTATTTTAATGAGATTATATAATTGTTTATTATTCTTATTATTTTGTATTAGTAATTTAAAATAATATGATGCAAAAGATTTCAGACGGTGACGCCCAGAACCAAACCAACTACTTTGTATCTTGCCAATACGATTATAAAATGGTAGCTGAATAGGTGTCTGCCTAAGTGGTGCTGGTGAAATTTGTAGAATTTTGAAGCTTTTACAATCAAGTGTAAAAAGAGTTTTATCCATATAAAAATATAAAAGTCCAATAGCAGAGGTATTACATATTTGATGAAAATCACTTTTTAATGGCGAAGGATGCCCATTTACTGACAATAATGTAGCAAAAATATCTGGGTGTATCCATTGCAGTGATGGTAAAGCTTTTGTAATGCGAATGTAGGTTTGTTGATTTGGAGCAATAAGCAAGGCTCTGTTGTAACCAAACGCCAGATAGACACTATCAGCAGTCGTAACCTTTAGATTTAGATTTGGTAAATATGGCTGTTTTAGTCCAATATATTTACTAAGTTTTAATACTGCTATATGAGTTTTTTTATTATACGCAGTTACTACTGCGTATTTTACAATATAATTATAGTTTTTATTAATATGCTTTACGACAAAGCCACTTATTCCTACGTTAATATTATTGATTTTAATGGTTGCTTTATTGTTGTGAACACTAAGAATCTGTTTTTTGATAACGGTTGCAAAAATTGTTGAATAAATTAGTATAAGTAGTAGTACATGTTTTTTCATTTGCTTATTTCCCATTGTATGATTTAGA
Organism: uncultured Campylobacterales bacterium; assembly: GCA_964474335.1. Lineage (GTDB taxonomy): Bacteria > Campylobacterota > Campylobacteria > Campylobacterales > Sulfurimonadaceae > Hydrocurvibacter. The sequence continues at coordinate 43,269 of CAYYRS010000011.1, read as the reverse complement.
CTTAAGGATATCTTTTTTTTGGATAGGTACTTAACTATCCCCTCTTAGCATTATATCAAATAAACCTTTGTGTTAGTCAAGCTTAGGTATAATGACGAAATTTTTTAAGGGATTTTTTTATGGTTAGATTTTTTATTTTATTGGCTTTGCCTATTTTATTGTTTTCATCGCAAGTGAAGTATTTAAGGTGGAATAGTAAAACATATCTTCAATTTTTACAAAAAAATCATCTACCAATAAAACAGCTGTATTACAATTTAAGTAATAGCAATCAACAAGCGATTGCAGAAATAAGAAAGGGTGTTCATTATCAGATTTTAAAGGATAAAAATGGCACAGTCGAGCAAGTTTTAATACCAATAAGCGATGTGCTTCAAATCCATATAGTAAAAACAAAAAATTCTGCAACTTTTAAACTAATACCTATTGTAAGCACAACAAAGCGCGAAGGCTTTGTTCTTTATATTAATCATTCTCCATATTATGATATTTTAAAAGATACTAATTCAAAAAAACTAGCTCAGCTTTTTATTGATAGCTTTAAAAAATCTATAAATTTTAAAAGAGATATTCATAAGGGTGATAAAATTGTAATGGTTTACAATCAAAAATATCGTTTCGGTAGGGTTTTTTCCATGCCAGAATTATTGGTTGCTATGATTCAAATCAAAAATGTACGACATTATGTTTATAATTTTAAAGGCAGATATTATAATAAAAAAGGTCACCAAATTCAAGGGTTTATTTTTATACGACCTGTTAAAGGAGGATGGATAAGTTCAAGTTTTTCACTCAGGCGATGGCAACCGATTTTACACATTTATCGCCCACATTTTGGTGTTGATTATGCAGTAGTAGTAGGCACTCCAATACATGCAGCGGCATCTGGCCGAATAATTTATGCGGGCTGGATTAGAGGATATGGCAATGTTATAAAAATTGCTAATGGAGAGGGATATGTTACTTTGTATGCACATCAAAAATATTTCAAGCATGGTATAAAAGTAGGTAAATATGTCAAACAGGGACAAACAATCGGGTATGTCGGTGTAACAGGGCTTTCAACTGGACCACATTTACATTTTGGTGTTTATAGATATGGCAGAGCCATCAATCCAGAGTTGGTTGTACAAAAAGTAACAAAAAGGCTATGGGGAAGACAAAAAAAGATTTTTATATCTTATGTAAAAAAAATGAATAAAAATATCAATAGTTACTTAGTAAAACATATCTCTCCACCCTTGATAAAACCATTTAAATCCATATATTATGTAAATAGCCATCTAATATCAAGACAACCTTATAAGCCCATACCAAAAACAACAAAAAGAGTTAAGATTATATTGTAATAAAAATAGTTTTGTTATATAATGCACCAATAATATAAAAATTAAAAGGATCAAGCATATGAATGTACAAAAAAAGATACCACCACAAGTTATCAGGCTATCTATTATTGGTTTAATTATTATTATTTTTATAGTTTATAGCATTGTAATACATGAAAGTTTACAAAATAAGCTAAATTCCATATTTTCAGGTATGCCAGCTGGACTTGTTACATATAAAGATGCATCAATTAATCCTTTTACGCTCGCCGTTACTTTAAAAAATGTTAAAATTAATACAAACAGACAAAGACCTGTATCTATTCATGAAGTTGAAATAAATTCAATAGACACAAAACATAAAACACCAAGATATATGAATATAGAAGTTGAGGGTTTAGCTTTAAATTTACAAAGTTTAAGCCAAACAAATCCTTTATTTGTAAATATGTTAAAAACTCTTGGATATAGTAAGTTGACATCAAAAATAAAAATTAATTATAAATTTAATACAAGAGATAAAGAGTTAGATGTAAAAGAGATGTCTTTGGATTTAAAACATGCTGGTAAAATTAAATATAAAGTAAAGTTTTTTAATGTTGATTCGCTTGTTGGTCTTATGATGCAGATGAGATTAGCACCACAAACTATAAAAATTGGAGAACTGTCTGTAAAATATAAAGATAAATCATTAGCAAATCGTATCTTTAAATTACTAGCAAATCGAATGCATGAAAGTGTGGATAGTTATAAAAATAGTTTGATAAGCAAATTAAAGGCAAATTTACAAATATTAAAGCAGACAAATCAAAAATTTAACGAGAAGCTAACAAAAGCTTTTATCGGCTTTATAAAAGAACCAGATGAGTTAGAAATAAGTATTTCGCCAAATAAACCAATATCAATATACGAGTTGAGAGATTCTAATAATTCCACACAATTATTAAAACAGCTAAATTTCAAAGTGTCAGACGATTAACAAATTCTAGTGTATCCGTCTCTTTTACCGAGTTTTGATAAAACAATTTGCCAGACTTGGTTGTGTCTGGCTCTAAAGGATGCTGCTGAAGAGAGTAGATAAAATTCCCACATCTTATAAAATCTTTCCCCATATTTATCTTTTAATTGTGGCCAAGCTTTAACAAAATTATCATACCAAGCCATAAGCGTGTAATCATATTCAATGCTAAAATTATGCCAATCTTCTATAACAAAATGCTTTTCAATAGCTTTAGAAATTTGGGCAGGAGATGGTAGCATTGAGTTAGGAAATATATATTTATTTATCCAGCGATTAGTTTTAGTTGTGCTGATATTTGTACCAATTGTATGCAATAAAAATAAACCATCATCTTTTAAATTTTTTTCCGCGATTTTCATATAAGTTTTATAGTTTTTATACCCAACATGCTCAAACATTCCAATGGATACTATATGGTTAAATTTTTCATGGATATCTCTATAATCTTGCAATCTAAACTCTATAGGTAGATCACCTTTTAAGCTATTTCCACGTTTTACCTGTTCTTTTGAAACTGAAACTCCAACGCAGCTCACGCCATAATTTTCAGCAGCATAACGCATAAAGCTTCCCCATCCGCATCCGATATCTAGCACTTTATCACCAGCTTTTAATCCTAGTTTTTGACATATCATATCTAATTTATTTTCTTGTGCCATGTCAAGATTATCGGCTTTTTGGAGATGACCTATAGGCCCCCAGTAACCACAAGTGTAAGTCATTCTTTTATCTAACATTCGTTCATATAAATCATTACCAATATCATAATGAATTTGCCCTACTTTAAATGCTCGTTTACCTTTTTGTACATTTAGTAAATGTGCTTTTAATACAAAAGGTACCATGGCTAATGGTTTTATTTTGCTATCAAGTTTCGCTAGAAAAATCTTTGTTAAAAATTCATCAAGCTTTTTGACACTCCACCATCCATCCATATAAGCTTCTCCAAAAGCTAGAGAACCACCTTTAAAAACTTGATCATAAAGATCTTCGTTGTGAACTTGTATATCCCAAGCTCTATCTCCATTTATTTGTATATCTGCAGGTTTTAAAAGTGAAATAATCTTTCTCTTTGATGATATCATTAGCTTATAGTCTCCCCATTATTTAATAAACATAGAGATGATTATATCACTAATAAAATAACAATAAGTAACATAGACTTAAGAGGGCTATATCTTTAATATCTTATAGTTAAATTGATATAAAAATAGCGACCAGGCTCATTTAATAGCATAATATTATTGCCTCCACTTAAGAGAGCCAAGGCTTTGTATGTATTACTCATAATATATGTTTTATTAAATAAATTTTTAATGCCAGCTACAAAAATTAGATGTTTATTAAATTTATGTGAAGTTTTTAAATTTAATATTGACCAACCACCTATTTTTTGTTCTCCATCATCACTATCATATTTATTCCATGCTTTGTATGCTACGATTTTTGCTTGAATATAGGAGTTATGGCTATAAGTATATGTTAAAGAGGTATCTACTTTTAGTGGTGTTATATTTGGCAAATTTTTATCATGCTGATTTGTTGCAAATGTGTCTTTGACTCCTCTTTGGTAGGCTGAACCAATTTTTAATGCTAATTTATTTGTTATAAAATAAGAACTATTAATTGAAAAACCATAGATGGAGGCATCAATATTTTGGTAATTATTTGTATTTACCTGTGCGTTATAGATAATATAATTTTTAATTTTTGAATAAAAGATTTTAGTTTTAATAAGAAAATTATCATAACTGCTATATAAACTGATATCTGTTTCATAATTTGATACTTGATTTAGATTTTTATTTCCTATCATACCAGTTGGTAATTTAAAATATAACTCTTTTGCATCTGGTAGACGAGAAGATTTGCCAATACCAAATATTAATTTATTATGTGGATTTAATTTGTAGTCAGTTAAAATATATCCATTTAAAGAATTAAACTTTTTAGTAGTGTAAGATGGTGATTTTATTGTTGAGATAATATAATTAGAACCTACTGTATAGGAAAAACGACCTATTTTTTTATGTAATTTTATAAAGATACCATTATTGTATGTGCTTACATTTGGAATATCTTCTATTTTAAATATATTGTTCATGCTAAAGGCACCATTCCAATATCGTTTGCTACTTTTTAGTCCCACCGTTAGTTTATAGCCTGAGATATCAAATTGATTTTTTAATTCAATTCCTTGCATTTTAGATTTTAAATGATTTGTTTTTAATGTCGGCGATTTTCTATATTGATTTGACATAAGATGATTAACATTAGATTGATAATATTGCAATTGTAGTTTTTTTGAAAAGGCTCCAATGCCTTTAATATTATATTTTATATTATAAAGATTTGAATTATCAAAAATCCCATCCATGGCAGTTGAAGGATATAAAATATCATTATTTTTACTTGCCGTATAGCTTAGTTTTAGTTTCTGATTTGTAGTTATATTAATAAATGTTTTAATAACAAAATTTTTTCTTTTATATGCTTGCTTACTGAAATATTGATTTTTATATTGGTTTTTTAGAGGTGCTTTATTTTTTGTTTGTTGTGCTAAAGTGTTACCTTGCCCATCTTTATATTGATTACTTGATGTAATTTGTCCGTTCACTAATAGTTTAACAATACTGTTACCCCCACTTATATTTATACCTAAATTCTTATAATCATATGAACCATAATTTGTATTAATATTCCCATGTAAGCCTTTTTTAGGTTGCCTCATTTTAATTTTAACCAATCCACTTAATGTATTAAAATTTTCTACATCATAGGGACCTTCTATAATTTTGATACTTTTTATATCGTTTGTATCTACATGTGAGATTGGAGGATCCATTTTATTTGGACATGCACCATAAGTTTTTGTCCCATTTACTATTACATTAATATTATCATTATCCATGCCTCTTATGATGATATTGTTTGATGTTGCTGCACGTCTTATCATGGAGATAGATGGATGATTTTGTGTAAGTGTTGATGCTAAATTTACTGATAGCACAGGTTTTGAGTTTGAAACTGGTGATGACGTGATATTAATATCTTTTAACCAAATATTTTGAGATAATAATATTGTTGCTGACGAGATAAGTATTAATATTTTCATATTTTTCCCCTTTAAATTTAAAAAAGCATCTTAGGAAAAAAATGTTACATTAATGTTAATTAAAAAATTTTATACACTTTTACAGTGTATAAAATTGATTATTTATGATATTTTGAACTACCAATTTATGAATTTTAAAAAGTGAGATAAATTGATATCCCATAAATTAATCATATGAATAAGATTAGCTTGCGTTATTCCCCCCGCTGTTTCAACATCACTCTCAAGTCTCGCATGTCCCTTAGTTGAGGTGTAGGCATCACTAAATCGTCTGCTTCGATTCCATTTCATAGCTTTTTGTGGACTAATAACAGTAGCAAAAGGACTATAAAATTTAATAGACTTACATATCTTATCACCTTTATTACCAGTACAGCTATAAAAATATATATAGCTTGTAACCCCCTCCATTTTAGTGATAATCTTCGGATCTCCGCCATTATCTGTTGTTAGATGTGCAGAATATCCAATTTTATGCAAGACATTCACTACATCCTGCCCTTTTATTTTATTGTAGATAATCATACTCCAAGACATCGTAATAAGAATTAGTAAAAAACTAATAATACGCATTATTCCTATACCTCCCCCAACTTCTTTAACTCTATATTATCTAAAAATAATATTTTCAAACAATATACAACATAGTATCAAATTTATTATTATAGTTTTCTTAATAATGCATTAGTTTTTTTTTATAATTTTTATAATTTATTTTATGCAAACTGCATGCTAACACAGTGAAGTGAACCATGTTGACGTATTAAAATGGAACAATCAATCGGTATAATCTCTTTATTTTTAAAAGTTTTTCTAAATATAGCAAGAGCTTTATCATCTTGTTTAACGCTATAAATAGGTACTAAAACAGCACTATTTATAATTAAAAAATTTAAGTATGTTGCTGGCAATCTTTCATTATTATAATATAAGGCATCAGTAAAAGGTAAAGGGATTAACTTTAGATTATATTTATTTGCAAAATTACATAACTGCTCTTGCATTTTTAAAAGTTCTTGATAATGTTCATCATTTTTATCTTTACATGTGATGTATATTATAGTTTTTTTATCTATAAATCTAGCTAAAGTGTCTATATGCGAATCGGTGTCATCGCCAGCTAAATATCCATAATCAAGACACAAAATATCTTTGACTCCAAAGATATTTTTTAAAAAAATTATTGTTTGTTTTTTATTATATGTTTTATTTCTATTTAACATGCACCTTGAAGTTGTTAGCAATAGTCCATGACCGTTACTCTCTATCGCACCACCCTCTAAAATAAAATCGATATCTATCATCTTGTGTTTATAAAAATGTGAGATAGCTTGATTCATATTATTGTCTTTTATAGCATTAAATTTATCGCCCCATCCTGTAAATGTAAAATTTAGTAGTTTAATTTCACCATTTTCACAAATACTAATCGCACTACAATCTCTAGCCCATGTATCATCTGTTTGATACTTTATAAATTCTATATTTTTAGTATCTGCAAAATGCCTTTTTGTATCTTGAATATTCACGCAGACAACAATACATTTTTCATATTTTGCTATTGTTTTGATGATGTTAGTAAAAGTTTTTTTTGCTAATGCTAAATAGTCTATCCAATCCGTATCTTTATGCGGAAAAATGACTTGAATAAAGCTTTGATGTTCAAATTCAGCTATCAAACGTCTTGATGTTTGCTGAAGATGAGATATAATTTTATTATGGCACATATTAACCTCAGTAAAAAAGCATTTTTGAATAATCTTGATATTATTACACAGATATCATCATCTAAAGATAAAATCGCAGTAGTTTTAAAAGATAATGCTTACGGACACGGGCTTCTTTTAATAGCAACGCTTTGTAAAGAGTATGGTATTACAAAAGCAGTTGTAAAAAATCAAAAAGAGGCGCTTGCGATACGTAAAATGTTCGAGTATATCTTAGTTTTATCTGATATCCCAAATGTTGCATCTAAAAATATTATTTATGCGATTAACGATATCGCTATCATTAAAAAATTTCCAAAAAATACGCAAGTTGAGATAAAAGTAAATAGTGGCATGAATCGTAATGGAGTGAATATTGATGAATTAGAAGATGTTTTTTTACAATGCCACTATCAAGGCTTACATGTAAAGGGTGTTTTTACTCATCATGGATATGCCGATGAGCTTGGCACACAATGGTTTATACAAGAGCAAAAATTTAATAAAATAAAAGAGTTATCACGCCTTATGGCATTAAAATATAATATAACTAAATTAAATTTTCATTCTCAAAATTCTGCAGCACTTTTTCGTGCTAATGAGTGCATGCATGACATGATAAGAGTTGGTATTGCAGCTTATGGTTGTTTGGAAAAAAATATAACTCTTTATAAAAAAGCTACAGATTTAAAGCCTGTTTTATCTCTTTTTGCTTCTAAAATATCTTTGAGTATTTTAAAAAAAGGTACTCGCGTTGGATACGGAGGCACATTTGAAGCTTTAGAGGATATGCACATAAGTACTTATGATTTAGGATATGGAGATGGACTCATGCGAGCTGGCTCAAACATTCATAAGACATCTGCAGGATATAAAATTTTAGGTCGTATTTCGATGGATAATTTTGTTGCTAATTGTATAGAGAATGAAATTTGTATTTTTGATAATGCCATAACTTATGCTAAAAGCTGTGATACGATTAGTTATGAAATTTTAGTTGGTTTAAAAGAGTATCTGACTCGAATTATAACTGATTAAGAACACCTTTAAATCCAAGTTTATGAGCAGCTAAACCAAGAGTAGCTAAAATCATAAAAATAATCGATAATGAATACACTGGATTAAAAGGGAGCAGACTGACTCCAATATTTGCTAATGCTGCTATGCCCATTTGAGTAAATCCTGTCATAGCCGATGCAGCACCTGCTATGTGTTTAAAAGGTCGCATAGCAGCAGCAACAGCATTTGGAACAATGAGGGCTATACCGCAAAAACTAAGCATGATTGGTAGTAGTGTACTCCAAAGAAAAATAAATTTTATATATCCAACAATAGTTAATAAAAATGAACCAGCTATAATTAAAATAAGACCAATTTGTATAATTTTTTTTGAGGACATCTTTTTTTCTAAATACATCCCAGCAATTGAGCCAAGCACAAATGCAATTAAAATTCCAAGCGCAACTACAGCAATCCACCTTGATGAGAGTCCTAGCGTATCTGTTACCAATAATGGTCCTTCGGTGAGTGAAGTATAAACAACACCAATGGCGATACCATTAATAAAAATTGCTGGTATAAAATCAGGATGAAAAAATAATTTTGTATATGTTAAATATATCTGTTTTGGGAATAGTTGTTGCATCTTATCTGGCGCATGTGTCTCAGGAAAAAAGAGCAATAAAATACAAAATAAAAGTAATCCAAGAACTAAAAGAATTAGCATATTAGCATGCCAACCATAGCTATCATCAACAATTGCTCCAATGATTGGACCTAATGCTGGTGCTAGAGCAAACGCTGCATTTATTTTTGCATAAATAATTTCAATCTTATCCTTAGTATAACTATCTCGCACCGCACTAGAGCTCATAATTGCTCCAGCACATGAGCCAAGACCTTGTAAAAATCTACCAACTAATAACATATCTAAATTCATACTAATAAAACATACATAAGAGCCAATAATAAATAAAAAAGCTCCCCATAATGCGACTGGTTTTCGACCAATTCTATCTGAGAGCGGACCATAAAAAAGTTGCATAATAGCAAAAGCAAGTAGATAAACTGTCATAGATTGCTGTACTGCCGAGTAGTTTACATGTAGGTCTTGTGCTATGCGAGGTAGTGAAGGTGTGTATTCTGTATCTCCAAATGGCCCAATAGAGGTCATAACAACTAAGACCCAAAGGGCAGGAGTTTTGGAGCTAGACATGGACGAGCGTAATAAATTCATACGCTCATTATAACTTTTTTATTCTTTAAAGTTTATAGTCTATATGTGGCTTTAACGGTGATTTTGGAGGTTTTGGAGTTGTAGCTGTTGATGCTGGAATATGTGGATATGAAAAATTTGGTCTCTTTCCTGTTAAAGATGTGAAAAATTCTTTTATACTAAGAGCTTGCTGGTTAGTAATTTTGATACCTAATTGTATTCTTCCCATCTCTTTTATAGCACCAGTTATTGTTTTTTCTGCGCCATTATGAAAATATGGAGCTGTTTTTAAGATATTTCTAAGTGTTGGTACCTTAATGAGTCCACTTTTATTACCCTTAAAATCTCCAATATCTGCGAATTGATATTTTGCATATATTGCAAAAGGTTGCATCTCTCCACCTAGATTTATGCCTTTATGACAACTTACACAGCCTAGTTTTATGAAAGTTCTAAGCCCCTGTTTTTGTGCACTATTTAAAGCATTTTTATCGCCATTTAAAAATTTATCGTAAGGTGCTGGAGTAACTAAAACACGCTCAAACGATGCAATGGTATCAGCTATTAAAGGAAATGTTATTTTTTTATTTCCATAAGCTTTTTTAAACTCTTGTTTGTACTCTGGTATAGAATTTACTACATTAACAACATGACTTTTTGTAGCCGCCATTTCAAACGGAGTTTGAAGCGGACCTTGTGCTTGAGCTTCAAGATCTTTAGCACGACCATTCCAAAATTGTCGTTTATTAAATACTGCATTATATACAGTTGGTGAATTTAGATGATGTATGTTGTGTCGCCATTTATTACCAACTGCATCTCCCAATCCATCTGCACCATAAAGACCTAAGTGGTGACAAAAATTACAGCTTAACTGCTCACTACCAGAGAGTCTCGGATCAAAATAGAGCTGTTTTCCTAGATTGATTTTTACTTTAGTTATGGGATTTTTCGGATTATTTATGAGCTTAAAAAGCTCTTGCTTATTTGTTGGGATTGGTTTTAATCCAGCTTGTTTTGCTTCATGCATTAATGATGTTGCCATTAATGATACTGTTAAGATGCCACTTATAACGATTGCTTTCATCATATCTCCTAATTTTTATTAAAGAATAATCTTTCTCTTTTATGAATTATATTGATAAAATACTTAATTTTAGGTAAAAAAGTGGGTAAAATTATATTTTTATAGCTTTATGGGGGCGTAGGCACTTATCTGTTTTTGCAAGTTGGACAGATACCAGAAAAGATTAATGTGTTTGAATGTAGCTTGTAGTGACTGCGATTGGCTATCTCTTCTTCTATTTTATCAATATTAAGAGAAAAATCGATAAAACTGTTACATTTTTCGCATAAAAGATGTGCATGTGGAGCTTTTGTTAATTCATATTTCGATTTCATATTTGGAATTTTTAGTTCAGAAATTAGAAATGATTCAAGCATAATATGTATATTTTTATACAATGTTGCTAGCGAAATTGAGGGAAAAGACTGTGTGATTTTTATAAACAGATTGTCTATATCGATATGACCTGTTTTATCAACAATTGATAAAATTTTTAATCGTTGAGGCGTCACTTTAAGACTGTGTTCTTTTAATATTGATACATAATTCATGATGGAAGTATAACATTTTTTAAATCCGCCATTATAAATCATAAAATTAAATAGATAAAAATAATTATTTTCTAAGGTTTAAGAGGTTATTTTGATGATTGCATCACTAAAAATAACACCATCCATACCTTGATATGCAAATTCTTGTATCTCACCTTCATCTATTGCATGAACTAAAATTTTTGCGTCAAAGAGATATTTGTCTGCTATTTGTTGTGCATCTTTTGCCAAAATTGCATCGATAGTGATATAGCTAGCACTAAAATTTTCAGCATATATTAGCTCAGTAATATTATTTACATGCAAAGCAAATCGTATATCTTGCTCTATACAATGATTGATAATATCTAATTCCTCTTCTTTAAAAGTTATATAAATTAAACTATTTGGTGGAGTTTTTAATATTGATTCAATACTATCAACATGATAGAATTTTTCACTCTTTATAAACCTATGACCAAATAAAATCATGATACGTCTTCTAAGCATTTTTTAGAGCAGTAATATTTTTTATTTGAGATAATAGCTTCATCAACAGATACGAAAATACCGCATGTACTGCACTCAACCATATCGTTGCTATCTAATTTTTTTGCTTTTTTTGCTTTTTGATTTTTAATAGGCTGTTTTTTTATAAACATTGTATATACAATATAAACAACAGCTATAACCATTAACCATTTAAACATATTTATCCCTTTAAAATTAAATAGTGTCTTTTATTAGTTTTAATAACTTCATAATCATAGCTATTATCAATTTCGTTATACACATTTTCGCCTTTAAAAAATAGCAATATTGTAGATAAGCCTCTAAAAGGTTTACTTAACTTTAAAAGCATTTGTGTATTTGTAACAGCACGTGATGTTATTATATCAAATGTTTGATGTTGAAGCTCTTGGACTTTACATTTTTTTACTTCAACATTAGTAAGATTTAAACTAGCTTTAATAAATTGTAAAAAGCTGGCTCGCTTATTTAATGGCTCAACTAATGTTATTTTGGTGTTAGGTAAAGCAAAGGCGAGTATCATACCAGGAAACCCAGCACCACTACCTATATCCATAATACTTGTAACAGATGGCAAGAAAGTGATTGGCAGCAGAGCATCTAAAATAAACTCATCAATTGATGCTTCATCTTTTGCGCCCGTTAAATTATGAATTTTATTCCATTTAAATAAATGTTCTTTATATTTTTGAATATTGTATGCAAAACTATCTGGAACTGTGATATCATTTTGTTTGATCAACTTTTCTAAATTCATAATAAAGCAACTATTTTTTTAAATTTATCTCCACGGTGTGCGTAAGATTGAAACTGATCTAAACTAGCTGCTGCTGGAGAAAGTATAGCTACTTCTTGTGTGGTTAAACTTTTATTTATCTCTTTAACCGCCTCATCTAAAATTAGACAATCTTTACATGTAAGATGGTATTTTTTTGATAAAGCAACTATTTTTTCATGATTTTTACCTATTGCGTAAATGCTTACATGTAAGGTTTTTAGATAATCAAAAAGTGTATCCATGCTGATGTTTTTATCATCGCCACCTAAGATAAGATGTATATATTTATTTTGATATATTTTAAGCATCTGTTTTGATGCGTCTATATTTGTTGCTTTTGTATCATTTATCCACAATCGTTCATATTTATCAAACACTTTTTCTTGACGATGAGAATCTAAAATAAATGAGTTAATCTTTTTATAATCAACCTCATTAAATAAGATTTTACCTATACAAAGACCAAGTACAGCATCTAATAAAAATACCCCTTTAAAATTTATTTTATCTAGTTTGATATTAAATATTTTAGATAAATCATGTTCATCCTCATAAAAAATTATATAAGCTTTGCATGTAATGAGATTTTTATAGTGTTTTGGAATGATTGCAATGTCACCCTCGCGCATTTTGTTTAGAGGCTTTAGTTTTGTTTGTGTGTAGTTTTGCAAATTATTATGCCAAGAAAGATGGTCAGGTGTGATTGGTAGTAAAATGTAAATATTTGGTTTTGCTTTATTTGTATAATGAAGCGTAAAACTACTTGTCTCAAGAATCCAAATCGGAGCTTGTATATCAAGTGATGCTAAAGCAGTGCCGATATTTCCACCAGCTACGCTACCTCTGCTTTTTAGCAGATGTTGTAACATCTGCGTTGTTGTTGTTTTGCCATTTGTTCCACTAATCCAGATAGAAAATGGCATAGTCTTTGTAAAATAATCATATTCACTTATAAGATGTTTTGCTTTTAAAATTAGTGGGTGAGAAGGTGCAATACCTGGCGAAGAAATTTCAAGTGATGAATATTTAGCGTTAAATTCAGACGGTGGTTTTAGAAAAAAGCCATGCTTGTCGGTAAAAGGTTTTGTAACTTTATCATCATAAAAAACTATTCTTGTATCTGCGTCGCTATTTTTTACATGTAAAGCTAATTTTTTTGTTGTATTTGCGTACCCAAAAAATGAGATAACTTTCATTTAGCGAATCTTTAAGGTAATGATAGCAATTAAATTTGAAATAATGGCTATTATCCAAAATCTTATAATAATTTTATTTTCAGACCACTTTTTCATCTCAAAATGGTGATGAATCGGAGCCATTAAAAAGATACGTTTTTTACGTAATTTAAAACTACCAACTTGCAAAATCACCGAAAACGTTTCAATTACAAATATAAAACCAATCAGCAGTAATAAAATTTCACTCTTAGAAATGATAGAGAGATAGGCGATAAATGCACCAATACTAAGTGAGCCGCTATCACCCATAAAAATCTCTGCGGGGTTGCAATTAAACCATAAAAATCCAAAAAGTGAACCCATAAGTGCTGCGCTAATGACCATAACCTCACCTACATTGAAGTATGGTATAAGCAGATAACTGCTTATTATATAGTTTCCTGTTGCATAAACGATTAAGCCAAGCGATGCAAGTGCGATAATAGATGGAACAGTAGCTAATCCATCCAGACCATCAGTTAAATTAACAGCATTTGAAGTAGATACGATTACTAATGTCCAAAAAACAATGGCTAAAATATGCATATTAAATAAAGGCTCTTTTAAAAATGGAACATATAGTTGCGTATTTATATGTGTAAAATGATATAAATAAAAAGAGATACCGCCAGCACTAAGTAATTGAACAAGTAATTTAGCTTTTGCAGATAATCCAGTTGTGTTTTTTTGAGAGATTATCTTTTTGAAATCATCTTCAAAACCAATCAAAGTAAAAATAATTAGTATAGATAATGCACCAATAGCATAAGAATTTGTTAAATTTACACTAAGTAAAGAAGATATAATAGTAGCAGTTATAAAAACTATCCCACCCATAGTTGGCGTATTTACTTTTCTTTTATGTCCATCTGGCGCTAAATTATATATGGGTTGAATTCTTTCATTTTTGCGGGCCCACTTTATAAATAAAGGTATCAAAAATATGGTAAAAATCAAACCCAAACAAAATGCGATACCACCACGCACAGTTAAATAACCTAGTAAGTTTATATGAAAATAAATATGCAACCAATAAAGCAAAAAAGTATCCTAAACGAATTTTAAACGTGTATTATAGTATAATCATATTAGTTTTTAGTTTAAGGATATCTCTAAAAGGATTTTATTATGTCAAAAAAAGCTATTTTAGTCATTACTGATGGTGTTGGATATTCCCCACGAAAAGAGTTTAATGCATTTTATAATGCCAAAAAACCTACATATGATTATCTTTTTAAAAATGTACCATATTCACTGATAGATACTTCTGGATTAAGTGTTGGGCTACCTATGGGACAGATGGGTAATTCAGAAGTAGGGCATATGACTATGGGTAGTGGAAGAGTTTTGTATCAAGACTTAGTTAAAATCTCTTTAGCGTTAAAAGATGATAGTATTAAAGAAAATATTGAATTTAAAAAACTATTGCAAAGTTCAAAAAGATTACATTTAATAGGCTTAATGAGTGATGGTGGGGTGCATTCGCATATTGAGCATTTTATGGGCATAGCAGATATCGCAAGTACTCAGGGCATTGATGTATATCTGCATCTCATAACAGATGGTAGAGATGTTTCTCCAACATCTTCTGCCATATATATCAAACAGGTACAAGAACATCTAAATAAACATGTAAAAATTGCCTCCATAGGTGGACGTTTTTTTGTTATGGATAGAGATAATCGCTGGGACAGAATAGAAGCAGGTTACAACGCCATTGTAAAAGCATTTCCAAAAACAGATATGTCGGCACAAAAATATATACAACAATCTTATGATGAAAAAGTAACAGATGAATTTATACAGCCAGTAGCTTTTGATGCTTATGATGGTTTCAAAGAGGGTGACGCAACTTTAATTATTAATTTTAGAAGTGATAGAGTGCGTGAGATAACAAGAGCGATTGGTGAGTCTGATTTTAAGGAGTTTAAGCGAGATTATATTAAAACATATCTTGTAACTATGACTGAATATGAAAAAAGTTTTTCTTATCCCGTGCTGTTTAAAAAAGAGCCACCAAAACATACATTATCTGAAGTAATATCTAGCCATGGATTACGTCAACTTCATGTTGCCGAAACGGAGAAATATGCACATGTAACATTTTTCTTTAATGGCGGAGTAGATAAACCATATCCCAAAGAAGATAGAGTATTAATCCCAAGTCCAAAGGTAAAAACGTATGATCTACAACCACAAATGAGTGCATCAGAGGTTTGTGATGAGGTTTTAAAAGGTATGGATAAAGATTATGATTTTATAGTAGTAAATTTTGCAAATGGAGACATGGTAGGACATACTGGCAATTATGAAGCAGCCGTGCAAGCCGTACAAACGCTAGATAAGCAAATAGGTCACATAATGAATAAGGCAAAAGAGAGAGATTATGCACTCGTTTTAACATCTGATCATGGAAATTGTGAAAAAATGGAAGATGAAGAAGGGCATATTTTAACAAGCCATACAGTTGGCCCTGTTTGGTGTTTTGTTGTAGCAGCTGGTATTGTACACGTGAATAAAGGCGGTTTAAATAATATTGCACCAACTATTTTAAAATTGATGGATATTGCTAGACCAAAAGAGATGAGCGATAGTTTAATATAAGGAAGATAGATGAAATTTAGTGGTAAAAATGTATTAGTAACTGGTTCGAGTCGAGGAATAGGGGCAGAAATTGCTAAAACTTTAGCAAAAAATGGACTAAAGGTTTGGATTAATTATAAAAATGGTGCAAAAGAAGCAGACGAGATAAAAGAGATAATAGAAGCAGATGGTGGAGTGGTTGCTGTTATTGGTTTTGACGTGAGTGATGAAAATGCTTTCATTGACGCTATTAAACTGATTATGCAGAGTGATGGCGAACTCTCTTATCTTGTAAATAATGCTGGCATAACTCGCGATAAGCTCGCTCTTCGTATGAAAGTAGATGATTTTACAAGTGTTATAAATGCTAATTTGACATCAGCATTTATAGGATGTCGCGAGGTTATGAAGGTTATGAGAAAGAAAAAATTCGGCGCAGTTGTAAATATATCATCTATCGTTGGTGAAACTGGTAATGCTGGACAGGTAAATTATGCAGCAAGCAAGGGTGGTATGATTGCCATGACTAAAAGTTTTGCACTTGAGTCTGCTTCAAGTGGTATTAGATATAACTCTGTTACACCTGGTTTTATTGCAACAGATATGACAGAAAAGTTAAGTGAAAATATTAAAAAATCATTTACATCAAAAATACCAATGGGACGTTTTGGTGATGCAAAAGAAGTAGCACAGGCGGTTATGTTTTTACTCTCAGACCATTCTAGCTATATAACTGGTGAAACTTTAAAAGTAAATGGTGGTATGAATATGGCATAATTAAATAAAATGTGGTATAATTTCTCGATTTATATTTAAAATAGGAGCTATAATGGCGCTAATAGATGATATTAAAATGGTGGTTGTTGAACAACTAAGTGTAAGTGCTGATGAGATTAAAGAAGATTCAAAATTTGTAGAAGATTTGGGTGCAGATAGTCTTGATGTTGTTGAGCTGGTTATGGCTCTTGAGGAAAAGTTTGATATAGAGATTCCTGACGATGAGGCTGAAAAGATTCAAACTGTTCAAGACGTTGTAAATTATATACAAAGTAAGTAGTATTATATTTTACAAGGTAATGCCTTGTAAAATATATTTTTATATAAAGGTATTTAATTAGATATTTTTATATAAAAATATCTAATTAAATTTTAGGAGTGTTTATTAATGAGAAGAGTTGTTGTAACGGGACTAGGGATGATAAATGCTGTTGGACATAATAAAGAAGAAGCATTTAAAGCTATTTGTAACGGAGAATGCGGAATAGATACTATTACGCTTTTTGATCCAAGCAGTTATACTTCACAAGTAGCTGGAGAGGTTAAAGATTTTAATCCGACAACTGTTATGCACCCAAAAGAGGTGAAAAAAGCTGATAGATTCATCCACCTTGGCTTAAAAGCCGCACAAGAAGCTATGTTAGATGCTAATTTTAGTGATGATATTAATTTGGAGCGTTTTGGTGTAGTAGCAGCATCTGGCATCGGTGGATTACCTGCAATTGAAAAAAATTCTATCATTTTAAACACAAGAGGACCACGTCGCATCTCACCATTTTTTATACCATCTGCTTTAGTGAATATGTTAGGTGGCTTTGTGTCAATTGCTCATAATTTAAAAGGTCCTAATTTATCGGCAGTAACAGCTTGTGCCGCTGGTACACACGCGGTAAGTGAAGCTGTAAAAACTATTATGTGTCAAGGTGCTGATAAAATGTTAATTGTTGCTGCTGAATCTGCAATTACTGGTGCTGGTGTTGGCGGATTTGCAGCTATGAAAGCACTCTCAACAAATAATGAAAATCCAAAAGAAGCATCAAGACCATTTGATGCAAATAGAGATGGATTTGTTATGGGTGAGGGCGCCGGCGCTCTTGTATTAGAAGAGTACGAAAGCGCAAAAGCTAGGGGTGCAAATATTTATGCTGAAGTGATTGGTTTTGGAGAAAGTGGAGATGCAAATCACATCACAACACCAAGCTTAGACGGTCCGTATCGTGCCATGAAAGCAGCTTATGAGATGGCTGGTAAACCAAAAATAGATTATATCAATGCACATGGAACTTCAACGGCAATTAATGATAAAAATGAAACAGCTGCGGTTAAAATGATTTTTAAAGACACTGTATGTCCACCTATGAGTTCAATTAAAGGACAAATCGGGCATTGTTTAGGAGCAGCTGGAGGAATAGAGGCAGTTGTATCAATCATGGCAATGCGTGATGGTATAATTCCACCGACAATCAATTATAAAACACCAGATGAAAATTGTGATTTAGATATAGTACCAAACAAATCAAGAGATGCAAAGATAGATATTGTTATGAGCAATTCATTTGGATTTGGTGGTACAAATGGTGTCGTTATTTTTAAAAAACTCTAAGGAATTAGATTGGCAATTTACCTAGATTTTGAACAAAAAATCAAACAAATACAAGAAGATATTATTTTAGCTGATGTGCGTCATGACAAACAGGCTATAGAGATTTTATCGCAAGATTTAAATAAAGAGGTTATAAAAACATATAAAAATTTATCTCCTTATCAAAAACTTCAATTAGCACGCCATCAAGATCGTCCATATGCTCTTGATTATATAAATATTTTAATGCGAGATAAATATGAGATTCATGGTGATAGAATGTTTCGTGATGATCCCGCAATATTATGTTATTTGGGTTATATAGGTGATGAGAGAGTTGTTGTGATCGGTGAACAAAAAGGTAGAGGCACAAAAAATAAACTAAAAAGAAACTTTGGAATGCCTCATCCTGAAGGTTATCGTAAAGCACTTAGAGCCTGTAAATTAGCAGAAAAATTTCATCTACCTATACTTATGTTTATAGATACTCCAGGAGCATATCCAGGTTTAGGGGCAGAAGAGAGAAACCAAAGCGAAGCAATTGCTAGAAATTTATTTGAACTTTCGAAATTAAATACGCAAACAATATCAATAGTTATTGGCGAAGGTGGAAGTGGTGGAGCTTTGGCAATTGGTGTTGCGGATAGATTGGCTATGATGAGATATTCTGTTTTTAGTGTTATTTCTCCCGAGGGTTGCTCAGCGATTTTATGGAATGATATAAAAAAAGTGGACGTTGCAACAAAAGCTCTTAAAATTTCTAGTGAAGATTTAAAAATCGCTGGCTTGATAGACAATATCATAGAAGAACCAATTATAGGCGCTCATAGAGATAAAATAGGTGCAGCTAAAGCGGTAGGAGATTACTTTTTACGTGAACTTGTAATATTGCGAAATATATCAGATGAAGATAGATTAAGACAGCGTTATGATAAATTAATTAATATCGGAGAGTTTGAATAATTGATATTATAGCCATCAATATCAAACCAGATAAAATTTTTAGCTTTTAAATATTTGCCAGTTTGTCAAATTCTGGTCTTTTTAGGCGTTTATTCAGTTTAGAAAATCTAATTAAGTCTTCAACTGTTTCTTGATTTTCATTTAGTAAAGTTAATGATTTTATAAACAGTTTTGTTGTTGTTATGGCATCTGACATAGCTCTATGATGCGTTGCCTCTTGATATAATTTTAATAGTTCATTAAGATATGACAAACTGTATCTGTATGAAATTATAGTTCTTTCAGCTAAGCCTATGCTGCATATATGGCGATTAAATAATTCACCAAGATTAACTTTCTTCATCATAGCAGAGATAAATTTAAAATCAAATTTTACATCGTGAGCTACAAAAATAGAATCAGCTAAAAAAAACCTAAACTCTTTCATGACTTGTTTTAAGGGTGGAGCATCTTTTGTTTGTTCTGCATTGATGCCGGTGATGCGTACAATATTTTTATTAATATTTTTGCAATATACTAAGCTTTCATATTTACCAATTATTTGATTATTTTGAATTTTAACCGCACCAATTTCTATGATTTGATGTTTATCTACTTGAGATCCATTTGTTTCAATATCTACAATACAAAATATGGCATCTTTTAGAGAAATAAAGCAACTCTCATAAAAATATTTTTCATTTTTTTTAATGATATTTAAGCCTTGAGCCTTGTAAAGCTCAAGAGCTAAATTTAGAGAAGTATCATTTAATTGTTGTAATAATTCATTTAAAGATATACCATCTTTTGTCAATTTTTGACGAGTTTTATGATTTAGAGGAATATTTGCTAGCATTGATTATGAACTTTTTAATTTTTTGTGGATCTTTTATACCTTTTGCTTTTTCAACCCCACTACTTACATCAACTCCAAAAAAATTGTATTTTGATAGCTGTTTTAAATTTTTTGGAGTTAATCCACCAGCTAAAATAATTTTAGAACAATCAACATCATTAAACCAATTAAGATTTAAAGTTTTACCGCTTCCGCCATATTCACTAGAATAGGCATCAATTAATCGATATTCATGACTATATCTTGATATATCATTTTTATTTTTTGCTAGTATGACTTTAATATATCTTATTTTTAAAGAGGCAAACAGCTCATCTTTAGCCTCAAAATGGATTTGAGCTAATGAAGCACCTATATGTAAACAAGTTTCATTAATAACATCAGCACTTTCATTAACAAAAAGTCCTACTATTTCAACAAACGGAGGTAGTTTTTTTATTATATTTTTTGCTCTATCTTTATCTATAAATCTTGGGGATTTTTCATAAAAAACAAACCCTAAAGCGTCCGCTCCAGCGTTTATGGCTACTATAGCATCTTCGTAAGATGTAATACCGCAAATTTTTACTCTCATATTTTTAAATTTTCAATGGCTTGCTTATACGAAGCATGCTTAAATACATAGCTACCAGCCACGCAAATATCAACTCCAGCATCCTTTAAGAGCTTTATATTTTTATCTGTGACACCACCATCAATCTCTATTAAACAATTAGGATTGATAGCATCTCTTAATTTTTTTAATTTTTTAATCTTTTGCACTACATTTGGTATGAAACTTTGACCACCAAAACCAGGGTTTACGCTCATAAGAAGTATCATATCTAAATCTTGTATCAAATACCGAGTAGCTTCTGCGGGAGTATGAGGATTTAAAACTATTGCTGGTTTGATGCCAAGTGAACGTATTTTTTGAATTAATCTATGAGGGTGTTTTTCTTCTTCTATATGAAAAGAGATATATTGTGGCTTTAATGGTGCAAATAATTCAACAAAAAACGTATTGTTTTGTACCATTAAATGAATATCCAGAGGTTTTGTAGCAGCTTTGGCGATGGCTTTTACAACAACTGGCCCAATTGTTAGATTTGGAACAAAATGCCCATCCATGACATCAACATGCACTAAATCACAACCAGCTTTACATATTGCTTCAATATCTGCCGCAAGATTTCCAAAATTAGCTGAAAGTATACTAGGAGCTACAAGCATAAAATACCTTTATAGTTATCAATTAATGTAATTTTATCAAAATATTTACTTTATAAACTTAGATATTGCATTTTTTATATAATTAAGTACCTATAATTTGCTTTATGTTAAACTTCTGTAATTTTTAACCGATATTAAGCTAGACTTCTTAAGATGAAGAGTCTGATGCGTGATAATCTTTTTTTGGAGTGTGATTTTTGGATTTAACAGTTATATTAGGGATGCTTTTATCAATTGCTACTTTATCATTTGGAAATATATTAGATGGGGGTAATCCGCTACACCTTGTTCATATCTCGTCACTTGTCATTGTTTTTCCAACAGCTATGGCAGCTGCTATGACTGGAACCGCTAGTGATAGCGTAAAGGCAGCCTTTAAAGAGCTTAAAATTGTTTTTAAAAAACCTCCTGTTAATTTTTCAAAACGAATTGCTCAAATTGTAGAATTTGCAACAATTGCCAGAAGAGATGGAATACTGGCACTTGAATCGCATGTAGCAGATATTGATGACGAGTTTTTTAAAAAAGGACTTAGTATGACAATTGATGGCATGGATATTGATGATATCGAAGAAACGCTTGAGACTTTAATCGAAGAAACTGAAGAATATTATCACGGTGCCGCACATTATTGGTTACTAGCTGGTGAAACTTGTCCAGTTATGGGTCTTATTGGTGCAGTTATGGGTCTTATTTTAGCATTACAAAAACTAAACGACCCAGTAGCTATGGCTGAAGGAATTGCAGGTGCGTTTACGGCAACAGTTACTGGAATTGCCGGCGCTTATCTATTTATTGGACCAATAGGAAGTAAATTAAAAAATAAAACTAAAATTTTAATAACAGATAAAAATATTATATTGGCTGGTATTGTAGGTATTGCACATGGCGATAATCCAAGGACTTTAGAAAATAAATTATTTAATTATTTATCACCTCTCGAAGATAAAAAAAGTCAATTTAATTAATATGGAAATCAAAGATGGCAAAAAAGAAATGTAAAAAATGTGAATGTCCAGCCGGAGAGGCTTGGGCTGTACCTTTTGCGGATTTTTTAAGTCTTTTACTCGCTTTATTTATTGCTTTATACGCTTTAGCATCGGTCAATAAAGCAAAATTAGCAGCTGTAAAAGCCGCATTTGTTAAAATATATAATTTTCGTCCAACACCAGCTTCGCAAGCATCAAATAAAGCAAGTAAAAAAACTGGTAACTCAAAAAAAATTTCAAAGAGTGGAATTTTAATGGGCTCTAAAGGTATTTTACAAAGTGGCTCACAAGCAATTTTAACAATAACAGCACAAGGATCAAATGGACAAGCTAATATTATAAAAAAAGCTATGATTAATGTCAATAAGATTATTAAAGAGGAAAAAAATACAACCAATCTCTTTTTAAAGCATTCTGAACAGGGTTTCATGATTAATTTACCTGCATCAATGTTGTTTCAAAAAGGCAGTGCAAAAATTACTAATAAAGACACACTTTTATTATTAAAACGCGTAGCTTTGATAGCAAAACGATTACCCCATAATGTTGTAATGCAAATTAATGGCTATACAGACAATTTGCCACCCATAAAGGGTTCACCATATACAGACAATTGGCAACTCTCTAGTGCTAGAGCTGTATCAGTTGTAAAAGTATTATTGTCAGATGGCATAAATGGCAATAGATTGGCAGCTGTAGGGTATAGTCAATATAATGCGATAGCTAGTAATAAAACCGTACTAGGGCGGGCGAAAAATAGACGTGTAACTATCAGCTTCGTAGTAAAACAAATAAAAGTCAATAACGTACAAAAGCAAAATATTTTAGATAAGTAAGAGGGGATAATTAAAAGTAAATAAGATTAGCAAAGCTACCGTGCTAGAAAAAAAGTAAACTGATCATTATCAAACCCAAGATTAACTTGTACTCCTTTTTTGCTGCCAACAACAGCTAATAGATCATCTATATTTGAATATGTTCTAGGCAAAGTGATATTAACACTAACGTTATGTTCATTTAGCAATGTCTTTATTCTTCCACCTATAATATTGACAAATTCCGCAAGAGTGTCTAAAATTTCAAGATTATTATCTGTTTTTTCACCTAAAAGTAGTTCGCAATTTTTACGAGCAACATCTATTGGAAAAATGAGTATAATTATGCCCTCTATTGCACCATATATTCCTATGGAACTTGCAAATTTTGTTTTCTTATTGCTTATATTTAAAGTTTGCATTGCCATTGATTGTTTGATCGCTTTTGTACCAGTCATCATTTCCATAGTGGAAGCAACCGCATTTATAAAATTTGGTAGTTGTTTGACAATTAATTTACTTAGTGATTGATTAGTTATTTTTAAAGAAGAATTATTTTTTAAAGAAGAGAGTATCTCATCATTTTTAAAAATATCATCAATGCTATCAAAGTATAAAATACCAAAGTCTTCCATATCTTGTTTAAATTGTTTTGGTGTTTTATCAAAGGTCATCCCAGCAAAGCATATCATCGCATTATATTCTGCAGCACTTGAGCTTAGCTTAGTGAAAAAATTTACAGCATGAATATTCATAGAAACAACTTGGTAAGTATCAAAAATAAATAGCCTAAAGCCTACATGTAAAGAGTTTTGATGATAAATAATATCAAAATTATCAGATATTTCAGCATCTAAAAAACCTGATAGAGTATAAATAACAGCATTGCCTTTTACACGTGTTGCTATTTTTTGACCAAGTAGATTTAGATAAGTATCTTCAATGATAACATAATAGTTCTCAGGCGTTTTAGCTTTTTCATTAAACTCCTCTTTAGTTTGAGCGATAACTGGATTATGTCCACGTTCAAAAAGCTCAATTGCCATAGCTGAGCGTTGTGATGGATCATCATTATACAATAAAGCAGTTTTATTTTGATTATTAAAAGAGGCACAAAAAAGCGTTGCAATATTGTATGTTTTAAAGAGCGAAAATACTAAATTATCCTTATAAAACGATTTAATAGTTTCATATTTTTTTGTATCATAATCACAAAAACCAATAAGAGCATGATTTTTAGATCTCATTTTTAATAATAATTGAACAAGAATAGATATACCATTATTGTTAAAAAAAATCACTTTTTTAAGTGATACTAATAATATTTCAACTTGCAACTGCTCTGCTATTTTAATATCTTCTAGATTAAAAAATGATGATGTATTGTTTCCATCTAAAAAACCTTGTGGATTAAAAACTCCTATATTGTTTTTAACGACAGCTCTCATTGTATCTCCATTAATTTTATAAAATCATCATATATGTCGCTAACATAATCTATATTAAAAGCAATAAAATTATTTAGTTCTGCTTCTATAAATTGAGCTTGTGAAAGTTCATAAAACAATAAAAGATGCATCCATTTAGCAAGTATATTGATATTTTCATCACTTGATGGCTTAATTCCTGACGAGGCTTGGATAATACAAATTATCTGCTTAGGCATCTCCCATAATTTTACAATTTGACAAGAGATATCAAAAATATCTAAGGATGTTAAACGTTTAATGATAGTATTATAATCTAATGCTTTAGAGGTTGTAATGAGATTAATATCTTGCATATTATCTTTTAATAATCTATCACAAATTATTATACTAGATGGTAGGAGTGTAATAGCACATTCAATATCTTTATCATCTATATTTAAGTATTGTAAAATTTGATGCCAATGAACACTTAAGAGTGCTTGTAGATTATAAAATAATGTTTGATTTAATTTAAATACAGACCATTTTTTTGGAGTAAGGAGCGATAAAGAATAATTATATAAAGATTGTTTTGTTCCATTTAGCCCAAGGATTGTAAAGACTTGTGCAAGGTTTGTAATTTTATTTTTAAAACCGTAAATAGGTCTATCTATAAGGTCTTGCATGTATGCCTTAAGAGCTTTATCCTCTTCGGCTAACTTAGCAGCTTTTGTCAGCTCACCATGATTTACAAGATGAATCACCTTAGTTAATATTTTTGGAGTAGGTGGTAATCTTTTAATATAATTATCTATATCTTTTTTATTTAGCATGTATATTCTCCCTATTGGTTCAATTATATCTATTTTGCATTTAATCTATACTTTGGTACATTTTGTTATACTTAGCTAGTATATTTTTGTTAAAGGAAAACCATGAAAACTCATACTATTTTGATGCCACTTGATATGCATCTTCATCTTCGCGATGATATAATGCTACAAAATATTGCACCACTTAGTGCATACAGTTTTAGCGGTGCTCTTATCATGCCAAATTTAGTTCCTCCAATTACATCAAAGAAGGATGTGCAAAATTATAAAAAACGCATTATGACATCAGTTGTTAATAATGATTTTGAAAGTTATATGACGCTTTTTTATAAAAATTATAGTAGAGCTTTTTTACAAGAGATAGCTGACGATATTTTAGCTATTAAACTCTATCCAGCAGGAGTTACTACAAATTCTAAAAATGGCGTAAAAGATTTTGATATTGAGATTATGAGAGAGACATTAGAGGTTATGAGTGAACTTGATATTCCGCTTTGTGTACATGGAGAAAGTAACGGATTTGTACTAGATAGAGAAGAAGAGTTTATGTCTGTGTATGAACTTTTAGCTAAAAATTTTCCAAATCTTAAAATAATTATGGAGCATATTACTACACAAAAAGCTACTTTAATGCTTGATAAATATGATAATTTATATGCAACTATTACTTTGCATCATCTACTTTTAACCTTAGATGATGTTGTTGGTGGATTAATGAAACCACATCTTTTTTGTAAACCTATTGCAAAACGTTTCAAAGATAAAGAAGCCCTCTTAAAAGTTGCATTAAATGCTCATCCAAAAGTTATGTTTGGTTCGGATTCAGCACCGCATCCAAGAGATAAAAAAGAATCTCGTGGGTGTGCGGCAGGTATTTTTACAGCTCCTATTGCTCTGCAAATGCTATGTGAACTTTTTGATAAATTTGATGTACTTGATAATTTACAAGATTTTATTAGCAACAATGCACAGCGAATTTACGGGATATGCCCAGAATTTAAAGAAGTAACACTTAGCAATACTCCTTTTGTAGTGCCTGATATATATGCAGATGTAGTACCTATGTATGCTGGGGAAACGATTGGATGGTCATTGGATAATGTCAATTAAGATATTGTTTTTAGAGGATGATTTATTATTTGCACAAAGTGTGATAGATCTGCTTGATGAGAATGGGTATCATGTAACACATTGCTTAAATTCAAAGATAATAATAGATAAAACATTTCAATTCAAATTTGATCTATACCTTTTAGATATAAATGTTTCTATTTTAAATGGAATTCAAGTGTTACACGGACTTAGAGATGCTGGCGATAATACTCCAGCTATCTTTTTAACATCATATCAAGATAAAAAAATGATGACTAATGGTTTTGATTGTGGTTGTGATGACTATATAAAAAAACCATTTGATAATGATGAATTACTTTTACGCATTTGTGCTGTATTAAAAAGGAGCAATGACGTTAATAATATGGAATATTTTATGTCGTTGAGCCATGATTTAAAACATAAACAATTTTATTTTAATACAAAAAAGTTAATTTTAAAACCAAAAGAGTATTTACTTTTAAAACTTTTGATAAACAATTACAACAAAACAGTAACAAAAGAGATGATAATATATGAATTATGGAATATTGATGAAAATATCAGCGATGGTGTAATTCGTGTATATATCAATCGCTTAAGACAAACTTTAAAAGGCTACGTAATTAATAATATAAGAGGCGTGGGATACGAACTTGTTTTATCATCTTAAAAAAAATATTTTTTATTATTATGTTATTACGGCGACTTTGTTTGTCGGTGGATTTTGCTATATGCAAAATATTTCAAAATTTCAAAATATCTATATTGTAGCAGTTATATTTTTAATACTAATTATTATTGCTGGTTTAATTATTGCAAGATTTTCTATTGAAACTCTAGAGGAATATATTATAAACCTTAAAGAATTGTCAACTGATACTTTACATGAACTAAATCTTCCAATAGCTACTATTAAAATAAATGCAGATATGATACGTAAAAGCTTAAATGATAATAAATCTTTAGCAAGATTAAAACGCATAGATATGGCAACTACTATGCTCACCCAACGATATTGCGAGATTGACTATATGATAAAACAACAAATGAAATATGAAATTATAGATAATTTTGATCTAAAAGAACTAATTTTACAACGTATAGAATTTTTACAAGCTTTATATCCTTATATGAAATTTACGACAGATTTAGAAAACTTTTGGATAAAAATAGATAAAATTGGGTTATCTAAAGTGATTGATAATATTATTGATAATGGTGTTAAATATTCAAATCAAAAATATCAGATGGAGCTATCATTAAAAGACAGCTCTCTTAGTATAAAAGATAATGGAATTGGAATGGATGAGGTAACACTTTTTAAGATATTTGATAAATATTACCAAAATGATAATAGTATGCTGGGTTTTGGAATAGGTTTGTCAATGATAAAAAGGTTTTGCGATACAAATCATATAAAATTAAATATTATATCAAAAAAAGATATCGGTACGACGGTATTATTAGATTTTAAAGGTAGGTGATGCAGGTATCAAACTTTATTGCGTATGCTGAGGGTGGATTAGATTATGGCATTGTAGGTGTTTTGGTTATTATGAGTATTGTCACATTATGGCTTTTTATAGAAAGACTTATGTTTTATAAATCAGTAGATATAAATGATTATGACGATAAAGATCTCCTTGAATTAGATTTAAGCAGTAATTTAGGTACTATTGGAGCAATGGGAGCAAATGCACCTTATGTTGGTTTACTTGGCACTGTTTTAGGTATTATGCTGACTTTTTATAGCTTGGGTGATATTGGTGCAGTAGATGCAAAAAAGATTATGATAGGATTAGCGCTTGCTTTAAAAGCGACAGCGTTAGGACTAGTTGTTGCTATTCCTGCAATCGCTTTTTATACTATATTATTGCGTAAAATGGAAAGGATTATGGTTAAATTTGATATAGCTCAAAGGAAACAGCAAAATGAAAGCTAGAAAAAAGTTTGATCAGATAAATGTTATACCGTTTATTGATATTATGCTTGTGCTTCTTGTTATGGTTTTAACTACTGCCACATTTATAAAGCAAGGAGTAATACCTGTAAACTTGCCACATGCATCAACAAAAACAAGTAAAAAGGTACAAAAAAACGTAAATATATATGTTGCTAAAAATGGAACAATATATTTTAATAAAGAAAAAGTAACTTTAATTTCTTTACAACAAAAACTTTCTCAGATTTCTAAAACACAAACGATTGTTTTACGTAGCGATAAAAAATCAACATTTCAAGATTTTGTTAATGTTATGAATATATTAAAAAAATTAAATCTAGAGCAACTTTATATCGCTACAAAACGTTAATTAAGCTGATAAGAGATCGGAATTATAATTTTTAGCGTATGTTTAGCTAGTAGTGTCGGAATTGGCTTGAAATGATTGATTTTTATTAAGATATTTTTTGCTGCTTTATCTAGTGCAATAAAACCAGATGATTTTTTGATGATAATATTACTAATATCTCCATTTTCTAAAATAATAAATTTAAGTTTTACATTACCAGTTTGTTCAAGTCGTCTAGCCATGTAGGGATAGGTTTTGTATTGTTGTATCGTTTTATATATATAGTTTAAATATCTGTTTTGAATCATCTTGATGGTTGAGTAGTTAAGCGGTAATTTGTTTACATGCAAAGGAGTTGTTGATTTTTTAGTAGATAGCTGATGTTTATAGATAATATTGTTTTGTTTTTCGTGTATTTGTTTAGGTGTGCCAGTTGCAGGTTTTGATATTGCTTGTTTGTGAACTGCTATATTTTTTTTTATTTTTTTTATTTTTTTATACTTTTTTATCACTTTGTTTTTAATTATTTTTTTATACTTTACAGTTTTTTTGTGCTTGAGTGTTTGTTTATGTTTTATCACTCGTTTAATAGATTTAGTTTCCACATGGTTGTTTATGATATTTTTATTGCATGTATGAAAATTATTAATTTGTAGAGGAATGTATATAGTTTTCTTTGGTTTATAAATTATAAGTATAAGCAATATCACAAAAATAGCTAAAGCAATATGCACACCAATAGAGATCAGGAAGCTTTTTTTATGCATAGAGTATCTGTTTAAAAATATTTATTCATTTCATCTTTACTAATTAAGCGTATCATGTTAGTTGAATGAGATACTCCAGTTGGCGTGCCAGCGGTCAAGATGTAGTGGCTGTTTTTTTTAAAGATTTTTCTTTTTACACCCTCTTTTAAGATATTTGCAATTAAATCATCAATATTTGTCGGCTCAATGGTAAATGCTGGGATAACTCCCCAAACCATAGTTAATGTTCGTGCAATTTTTTCTTCATGAGTGACGGCATAAATCGTCTTGTTTGGTCTGTATCTGGCAATTTTTTTGGCTGAATTGCCTGAAGACGTAATAGTTAATATACTAGTGGAGTTTAACCCTTGACTAAGAGCTGAAGCAGATTCATTTATTTTATCTGCAAAATCATTTATGTTTAAAGTAGATAGTTTGTAGTACGGATAATATTTTTCTGCCGCCTTAATGGTGTTTGCCATGGTTTTAACTACTAAGAGAGGATTATGTCCAATAGCACTCTCTTCTGAGAGCATAACTGCATCTGTACCATCTAATACAGCATTTGCAACGTCGCTAATCTCAGCTCTTGTGGCTGTATCATTTTTAGTCATAGATAAAAGCATTTGCGTAGCGGTAATAACTGGTTTAGCTAGATTGTTAGCTTTATCGATAATCTGTTTTTGTACATGTGGAACTTTAAAGTAAGGTATTTCAATACCTAAATCTCCACGTGCTACCATAACACCATCACTAACTTTTAATATTTCATCCAAGTTTTCAACCGCATCAAATTTTTCTATTTTGGCATATAATCTTGTATCTCCTCCATAATTTTTTACAAGTTCTCTTGCTTTTTTCATGTCATCTGCATTTTGAACAAATGATATAGCCATAAAATCAACTTTATTGGTAACACCCCACAATATATCTTTTTTATCTTTTGGAGTTAGAATATCAATTCCTATGTTAGTGTTTGGAAAATTAACACCCTTTTTAGAGCTTAAAAGCCCATCGTTTTCTAAAATAACTTTAATTCCATTGTCTGTTACTTGTATAACTTTTGAGCGTATAATTCCATCATAAAGATAGATATATTCCCCAATTTTTACTTTTATAAGAATTTCTGGCTGATTGATGGTTAGTTTGTAATAGCCATCTTTAATTTTAGTACCTATAATATCATCTTGCACAAACTCTAAAATATCTCCACTACGAAGCACAAAATTATCTTCTAATTCCCCAATGCGTACTTTTGGTCCACTAATATCTTGCATGATTCCAACGATTAAGCCTACATTTTTTGAAGCTTCTCTTATACGATTTAAAACTTCTAAATGCGATCCATGCGTGCCATGGCTAAAGTTAAGACGAAACACATTTACGCCAGCTTTTATCAATGTTTCTAATTTCTCAAGTGTATCACATGCAGGACCTACTGTTGCCACGATTTTAGTTCTTTTTTTCATGACATATCTTTTTTAGTTAAATTGTTATAAAAATAATTGGTTGCTTCTACAAAACCATCAAGACTTCCACAGTCAAACCTTTTACCTTTAAATTTATATCCTAGCACCATACCTTTTTTTGCCTGTGTTAAAAGGGCATCAGTTATTTGTAGCTCTCCATTTTTTCCAGCAGCTGTTTCTTTTATGGCACTAAAAATATCAGGCGTTAAGATATATCTGCCAATAATTGCTAGATTTGATGGTGCTTTATTTTTATCTGGTTTTTCTACCATATCATTAATCATAAATATATCATCCTCTATCTCTTTACCAGAGATAACACCATATTTATGCACATCCTCTGGCGACACCTCCATAATGGCTACGATAGAGCAACGATATTTTTTATAAAGCTTTACCATCTGTGTCATTACGCCATCTCCGTCTGGATTGATACATAAATCATCGGCTAAAATGACTCCAAACGGATGTTGCTCTCCAACTAGTACTTTACCTTTAAAGATAGCATCACCCAATCCTTTCATCTCATTTTGACGAGTATAAGTAAACGTACATGTGTTCATAAGATCTCTTATCTCTGTTAATAAATTTTCTTTTGAACTTCCTTGTATTTGATGCTCTAACTCATAACTGATATCAAAATGATCAGTTATAGCACGCTTGCCACGTCCTGTGATTATTGCCATAGTACGACATCCTGCCGCACGCGCTTCCTCAACTCCGTATTGGATAAGTGGCTTTGTAAGAATTGGCAACATCTCTTTTGGCATCGCTTTTGTAGCAGGAAGAAATCTTGTTCCATATCCTGCGGCTGGAAATATGCATGTTGTAATCATGGTTGCTCCTTGGTTGATTTTAAGACGCTTTTTAGCCAACTACTTTGATATGGGGCTAAAGTTATTGTTTTTGTTTTATGCACTTTATCGTTAGCAAGGATATCATATAGTGGGTAAACAAGTGTGTCTATGAGGGATACTTCTATATTGTTGTTTGTAAAATTGTGTAATGTTAAAATAGATTCTGAGTTATCTTGTGCATGTTGGAGTATTGCAAAAATATTATCATGTAGGTTTAAAATATGAAAATCTCCAAACGGATTAAAAGCTATCTCGTTAACTCTTATAGAGATTATCTGTTTGTACGCTAAAAAAATGCTGTGCTCGATACTGTTGGAGGTAAGCAGATTTGTTAAATAATTATAATTAAATTTTTCTCTATTAATTGAGCGATTGCTCCCTGTTAGTTTAATGCCTTCATAGTAATTGTGTGAACCTACAAATGAATGAAAATAGATTCCTGGTATGCCAGGCATTGCCAGCATTACAGTTTGAGAAAGGAGCATTTTTTTTATACGTATCTCTTTATTATCTTCGTGTATATCACTTAGTATATCTATATAACTACAATTTAATTCGTAAGGTTTTTTACCATTTTGTGTATCGCGATATGATACTAAGCCTCCATTTTTTATCGTATTTTTAACTAAAAATTCTATCTCATCATCATTTAAGATATCATACACAGAACGCAATCCACAACCGTCATGACTTGCTGTAAAATTAAAAAAACATACTTTATTGCTAGGCATTTTTAATGATTGCGCCCACTTTGTAAGCTTAGTTGTGTTTGCATGTAAAATAGAGTGTGCAATTAGTGGTGGTAATGCAAAATTATATACCATTTGTGCTTCATCTTCACCACTTCCAAAATAGGAGATATTTTCTTGGTGAGGGACATTTGTTTCAGTGATAATAATTACTTCAGGAGCTACTTCATGCAATGTTTCGCGTATTAGTTGAACCAGCTCATGAGTTTGTGGGAGGTGTACACAAGAAGTTCCTATCTCTTTCCAGATAAATGCAATCGCATCTAGGCGGATAAGAGTTGCACCTTTTTGTATATAATAAAACAGTGCATCAAGTACGCTAATTAGAACTTTATAGTTTTTATAATTCAAATCTACCTGATCTTTACTAAAAGTTGTCCAAATATTATGTATTTTACCATTTTTATCATAAAATTGACTAACAAGAGGAGTGGTTCTTGGTCTAATCACATTTTTTAAATCAGTAGTTGGATCTACTTCAATAAAAAAATCTTTATATTGTGAGTCACCAGCTAGATATGCTTTAAACCAATATGAATACTCAGATACATGATTAATGACACCATCAAGCATGAGTCTATAAGATTTACTGATATCTTCTATTTCATTCCAAGAGCCCATTTTTGGATCAACTTCACTATAATGAATAATTGAAAATCCATCATCAGATGAGTATGGATAAAATGGTAAAATATGAACAGAGTTGATAATGTCCTTTACATGTAGATCTAAAAACTTTTTTAATATTGATAGTGGTGCTTCATTTTGAAATTGAATTTGATCCCCATAGGTAATTAAAATGATATCTTTATGACTTAAGCGATACGGTTCTGGTTTAATCCATTTTTTATATTTTAAGATTAATTCTGTTATAAGATTTAGGGCTTTTTTTGCATTATTTTTACTATATAAAACCTGTAATCGTTCAAGTATCGTGTGCGATTCATAATGTATCTGTTTCATATTAAATCATTATCTTCTTTAATATATTGATAAAATGTATCTGAAAATTCTGGTAATACAGAACGGACCGTACTCCATGAAGAAAGTAGCGGAATACCCATAGGATCGTTATAAAAATCATTAGACGCCTGAGATATAGCTTCTTGAAATGACTCAACGGATGCTATCTCTTCTTCACGATTATATTGTATATTATTTAATTTACAAAGAGCACTATATTTTGATATTTCAAAACGAGCCTCTTGATAATAAGAGGTTAAAATAGTTTTAAAAGATGCTTTTGAAAACACTACTCCTTCTTGCGCTAAGGCTCTAAAGATAGTTTTTGTAATATCATTTGCCATTTTATAAATACCATCATTATTTTTCATTGAACCAAGTTTTTGATGTTTATGTTCGTAGTTTTGCATAATTTCTGTTTGGCATATTCTACGATTAGATGTATTTTTATAAACTTCTGAGAGAGTGGAGACTTCTAGCCCCCAAGTTGGAGAAATAGCAATTCCTCTTGCTAATGAACGTATACATGAAAACTCTCCTGAGAGTGAGTATCTAAAACTTTCCATATAATCAATATATCTACACCCTTTAAATGTCACTTTAAGCGCCTTTAATAGTGGGGTATATAAAAGACGCGTAACTCTTCCATGTAGTTTTTTTGTTACTCTTGAGTAATATCCTTTGTTGAATTCATAATCTAGTGCAGGATGCACTATTGGATAAAAAAGACGAGCTACTATCTCTTTGTTGTAATTTATAATATCACAATCATGCAGAGCAAATGCTTCGTTTTCTTGATTTATTAAGCCATATCCTAGCATAGTCCATACGTTTCGTCCCTTGCCTGGTTTTTGTAAACCACAAAAACCAGCTTGTTTTAGCTGTGCGTATAAAGATTGTATCTTTTCTCCATCATTCCATAAGATATCGACTTGAGTATTTAATACACTCATTCTCCTTTTCACTTCAATAAACTGTTCTTTAGTTGCTTGGTCAAGTCCTAATATTATTTTATGAAGATATTTTATATCCTTTAGTTCTTGTATAATTGTCTCCATAGCGGGTGTTTGAAATTCTGAATATAAAGCGGGAAGCAAGAGTACCATGTTGGTACGTTTTGAGTATTTTAATAACTCTTTTTCTATATCTTGAGTTGAACGATTACCTATGTGTTGAAGTGTTGTAATTACTCCATTTTGAAAAAAATCTGACATATTTACCCCTTTTTATTTCGTAAAATAATTAAAATATCTATAACATTTGTCCCAGTGTTACCTGTTACAATAAGAGCGTTTAAATATTTTAGTAGATGATAGCTATCAAAATTATCTAAATATTTTTGTATGTCTAACTGATTTGTTTTTGTGCAATCATCATAATTAATTACCGCACCAGTAGCATCACTATTTCCATCTATGCCGTCTGTACTAGCACTAAGACATGTTAGGCTGTGATTAGTTTTACATATATATTTTAGCATAAGTAGTGCGAGATGTTGGTTGCGTCCACCACGTCCATTTCCTTTGACATCAACTGTACATTCTCCACCAAAAATTATGCAATTGTTATTTATTGTTTTTAGTGTTTGTATGATTATATCTTTCATTTTATATACATCTGTATTCATGGGTTGTTTTATAATTATTGGGTTTAATTGATATTTTAATGCTTCTGTATAAGCTTCTTTTGTTGTGAGTCCATTTGATGCTAAAATATAGTGTGTAATTGTTGCTGATTTATATGGCTTTGTCTTTATGTGCATATTGCTATTTAATATTGTTTGAATATTATTAGATAAAAGATGAAATAGATTTGCATTTATTAAAATTTCTTTAGCATCTTTGCATGTAGTGTTGTTTGGATAAAGCGGTGCAGAACCTATGGTATGCAAATCATCACCGACAACATCTGAGACAACTAACGTGATACCTGTTGCATCAATCATATCTGATAATTTACCACCTTTTACTAAAGAAAGATGTTTTCTGACTGTATTTATCTGTTGTATTGTAAGATTATTTTTTAACATTAAATCTGTACACTTTTGCATCTCTTTTAGTGTTATAGGCTCTTTTAAAAGTTCTAGTAGTGATGAACTGCCACCTGAGAGCAAATAAATATAAAAATCATTTTTTTTACATTTACTCATCATTTGTATGAGTTTTTTTGTGCAGTTTAGACTCTTTATTGTTGGTATTGGATGAGAGCCTTCACAGTTTTTTATATGCTTTAAACTATTTTTTTTATCATTTGTAATGATAAAACCATCCTTAATTTTATCTTGTAAAATATCTTCTATCTCTTGCGCCATTTGATATGTAGCTTTACCAGAGCCGAAGATGTATATATTTTTATATGCTGATAAATCGTATTTTTTATCTTTGATTATAAGAATATTGTCGGAAATTTTACAATATTTATGCATAAAATTTTTTGGTAATGAAGCCTGTAAAGCTTTATTGTATAAATTTAGTAGTATCTCTTTATTTAGCATGAAATATCTCTTTTATAGCTTTATTCCAACCTTTTGGACCAGGATGTTTTGCGTATTTTATATGTTTAGCGGTTGTTATTGGAGCAAATATTCCATCATGTTGAGGTATAAGTACGCCAATATCTGCTTTATTTAACATTAAAAAATCATTATGACTATCTCCTAGTGCAATTGTTTTGATTTCTTGATTATGGTGGTTAGAGTATAGATTTCTTAGTTTAAGCATGGCATGAACTTTATTTTGATTTTTAGAAATTAAATGGAAAAAGCGTCCTCCTTTAATAATATCAAATCCATCTTTTCGCGCCTCTTTTTTTAAATTTGGTATTAACGATATATCTTGAATAATAAATGGTTCAGTAAAATCTCGCTTCATAGCATCTTGTACACTTTGTTTATTAAGATTTGTAAGTTTCATAATCTCTTTATAACCCATATCAGCAAAACCAAGAATTTTGTATCGTTTTTGTATTTTTTTGAAAAATAATCTAAGTTTTAAATAATTAGCAGTATTAGATATTTTAAGCCAATCATTAATAATATGATTTTTTGATGCTAAAATTGATTTTTTTGGTATAAAAATACCACCACCATTTTCTACTATAAATGGTTCATTAAGATGCATCTGCTTTTGAATTTTTACGACTTCAGCAAAAGTTTTACTAGTTGATAAAATAACAGGAATCGATCTCTTTTTCAAAAAGTTCAATGACTCCCGTGCCTCTGAAAAATCATAATTTTTATGACTCAAAAGAGTGCCATCTAAATCGCTAAATACTAAATATTTTTGTTTTATATCTATATTTATGATAACACACCTCCCCACTTAAGTACATGCTACAACTTTTATAATAATAAAAAATAAATAGATTTGTTGTGATATATGAAGTTGTTTATGGTCTCTTGCTTAATACCTAACATCAATATTATGTCTTTTAATTGCATCTATTGTATTTTCTATATCTTTCATCTTTTTTAATTTATCATCAATATCATTTATAGAATCTAAATTAAATAAAGGTAATTTTTTATTTAAATATCCAGTATCAAAAATACCATGTTTGAAATCATTATCCTCAATTATTTGTCGGTATAGTTGTATGTTTGTATGGACTCCTAAAATAAAAAATTCATTAAGTGCTCTTTTAGCAGTTTTTACGACTTCACTCCAAGTTAGTCCCCATACAATTAGCTTTGCTATCATTGAATCATAATGATATGAAATTGTATAATTTTCATAAGCTATTGAATCAAGTCTTACATTTGGACCAGCAGGTGCTATATATTTTGTTAGTATTCCCGCAGATGGAGTAAAATTGTTGCTTGGATCTTCAGCATTTATACGAAATTCAATAGCATACCCTCTAAAAACAATCTCCTCTTGTAGAAGAGTTAATTCTTTGCCGTCAGCAATATTTATCATTTGTTGAATTAGATCAATGCCACTAATTAGCTCAGTAACTGGGTGCTCAACTTGAATTCTTGTATTTATTTCTATAAAATAAAAATTATCTTCGTTATCTACTAAAAATTCTATCGTACCGACACTTTCATAACCGAATTTTAAAACAAGTTCTGTGGCAGCATCATATAGTTTTTGTTTCGTTTTTTCATGTAAAGTAGGTGATGGAGCGATTTCAATAACTTTTTGATGCAATCTTTGAATAGAACAATCACGATTACCAAGATGAATTACATGATTAAATTTATCTGCTAATATTTGAACTTCAATATGACGTGGATTGATGAGGTACTTTTCAATAAACATCTCATCTTTACCAAAAAATTTCTTTGATTCATTAGTTGCAGATGTAAACATTTGCTCAAATTCCTCTGAATTTCGTACAATTCTCATGCCGCGTCCACCGCCACCAAATGCTGCTTTTATAATAATAGGAAAACCAATTTGTTGCGCTACATGTAAAGCTTGCTTGATATTTGTAATTGGACTATTAATTCCAGGTAAAATATGGATACCAAGCTCTTGCACTGCTATTTTTGAAGCTATTTTGTCACCAAAGAGTGCAATATGCTTAGGTTTTGGGCCTATAAATATTAAATTATTATCCTCACAGTATTTTGCAAAATTTGCATCCTCTGATAAAAAACCATATCCAGGATGGATAGCATCACAATTTGCTTTTTTTGCAGTGGCTATAATATGTTCATAATTTAGATATGCCTGCATCGCATCGCCAAGGATTGGATAGCATTCATCTGCAAACTGTAACCATGAACCATTTATATCAGCTTCAGAAAATATGACAACACTTTTTATATCTAATTCTTTACACGCTCTTATAATTCTAAGTGCAATCTCGCCACGATTTGCTATTAATATTTTATTCATAATCAATTCCTCATATGATAATTTCATGTTTCATTTTTTTAGATATAATATTAACAAATTAAAATTAACATAAGGTTTTATCATGTTGTATTCTCTTTTTTTTCGTATGCGTCTTGTCCATTACATCGGTATAGTTCTTCTTTTAATTAACGGTACTTTTTTTACAAATAATATTATCGGACAAATAATTCAATATATTATAGCTATTGTTATATTGATCCATGATTTAGACGAAAAGGCTAATGGCGTAAATATGACAAAATCTCTAATTAAGCAATTAGATGAGTTAGAAAATGGAAATGAAATTGTTTTAAAAAATAATTATAATTCTGAACTCAGCGAAGCGGTAAAAAGCGTCAATAGATTTCAAGAGATATTTAAAAAAGCAATTAATAGCGATAAAAAAGCTCATAATATTGAAAGTATAATAAATGATATTGATGAAGATTATAAATATATTACTAAAAATATAACTAATGAAAAAAATCTGATTGAAGCTGCTGTTAAAAAGGGCGAAGATTTACGTTTAGTTCT
This sequence comes from uncultured Campylobacterales bacterium, assembly GCA_964474335.1. Lineage (GTDB taxonomy): Bacteria > Campylobacterota > Campylobacteria > Campylobacterales > Sulfurimonadaceae > Hydrocurvibacter. The sequence continues at coordinate 4,216 of CAYYRS010000011.1, read as the reverse complement.
TTCAAATGATATAATTGATGCAAAAAAATCTAAAGAAAATATAGCAACAGTGAGCGAGAGGATATCTATTATAAGATCTGAAATATCAAATATAGCAGATAAGCTTCAAGATGCATCATTATCTCAAAATACATTAGCAGATGAATTAAGCAAAGTATCCGCAGACACACAGCAAGTAAAAGATGTTATTAATGTCATAGCAGATATTGCTGATCAAACAAACCTACTCGCTCTTAATGCAGCCATAGAAGCGGCACGTGCAGGTGAACATGGTAGGGGATTTGCCGTAGTTGCCGATGAAGTAAGAAAACTAGCAGAACGCACTCAAAAATCACTCTCTGAAATAAATGCGACGATTAATGTAGTTATCCAGTCGATTACCGATAGCAGTGAACAGATGAATATAAATTCTGCTAATATAGAATCTGTATTTAAGACATCTACTAGCACTTCAACAAATGTCGGCGAAGTTGGTGACGCTGTACAAATTGGAGTAAAACTAGCTTCAAATACATTGCGCAGTTACTCAAAAAATGCGGCTACTATAGAAAGAATAATTCTAGATATGCTTGGTATCAATAAATTATCAAATAATACAGATGACAGTATTAAGGTTATAAGACATGGTATTGATAAATTAGCTCTTGCTGTAAAATAGTTAGAGAGACCACTGCACAGCAAGAAGTGCCAAGATATGATACCTTAAATTGCCGTAGATTTGGGCTTTGTGCTGTGCAGAGGTCTCTTAGAGGATTAAAATGAAAATCATAGAAGGATTTATTAAAAAAGAGTCTTCAGCAGGTATTATATTAATAGCTGTGGTTGTTGTCGCACTTTTATTAGAAAATAGTAGTTTTTCTACAATTTATAATAATTTTTTATATACACATGTAGAAATACGATTTGGTAACTTACAAATTGCAAAACCTTTGCTTTTATGGGTAAATGATGGATTGATGGCAATCTTCTTTTTTCTTATTGGACTAGAAGTTAAAAGAGAGGTTTTAGAGGGGCATCTCTCCTCTGTAAAGCAGATAGCTTTGCCAGGGATTGCTGCTTTTGGAGGCATGGTCGTGCCAGCTTTGATTTTTGTTGCTTTTAACAAAGGTGAATCTTTTGCCATGAATGGCTGGGCGATACCAACTGCTACTGATATAGCTTTTGCATTAGGTATTTTGTCTTTACTTGGAAATAGGATTCCAACATCTTTGAAAATATTTCTAATGGCACTAGCAATCATAGATGATTTAGGTGCAATTATCATCATAGCTATCTTTTATACTACCGATTTATCAACTACTTCTATAATAATTGCATTAGTTTCGCTTATTGTTTTGCTAGCTATGAACATTATGGGTGTTACAAAAAAATCTATATATATATTAGTTGGAATTATACTTTGGGTGAGTGTTTTAAAATCTGGTGTTCATGCTACTTTGGCTGGTGTCGCACTAGCATTTATGATACCTTTAAATTCTCAAGATAAAAAAGGTAAAAAGTTTTCTATAGCAAAAGAGATGGAACATGATCTGCATTATTGGGTTGCCTTTTTGATTTTACCGCTCTTTGCTTTTGTAAATGCGGGGGTTGATTTAAAAGGAATATCAATTAAAGACATGACAAGTACAGTACCTATGGGTATTATGCTGGGACTATTTATAGGTAAACAAGTTGGAGTATTTGGATTTAGTTGGCTCGCTATAAAGTTTGGTTTAGCAAGTTTACCAAAAAATAGCAATTGGATACAGTTTTATGGATTAGCAGTTCTTGCTGGCATTGGGTTTACTATGAGCTTATTTATTGATTCATTAGCTTTTTATGATACCCAGATTTATCATTATGCAGATAAATTAGCTATTTTGCTAGGTTCTTTTTTATCTGGAGTTATAGGTTATTTTATACTAAGATTTGCTAAAAAATCTACAAATTAGTAAACAGTTTTTAGAGGTATCATTAATTGACTTGATTTTAAATAAATAGTTGGTGTCAAGGGAGAGACTTGAACTCTCGACCTCCGGCTTATGAGACCAGCGCTCTAGCCAGCTGAGCTACCTTGACGTTTAAGAGGCAAGATTTTATACCATTTAACCTTTAATTTTCATTAAACACCTCTGAGATACTTACATGTATAGATGATGTATCAATAAACTATAGTCATCTTAAATAATGTTTATTTAGTCTAATTATATCAAGGTCTTGACATTGTTACTTTATTTTTGTAGAATTACAGAAATAATTTTTAGGAGGATTTATGAATTTTCAACCATTAGGTAAACGTGTATTAGTAGAACGTGTAGATGAAGCATCTACCACAGTGAGCGGAATTATCATTCCAGATAGCGCAAAAGAAAAACCTTCGCAAGGTAAAGTAGTTGCTATTGGAGATAAAGTAGAAAATATTAAGTGTAACGATACAGTTGTGTTTGGTAAATATACCGGTAATGAACTAACGTTAGATAATGTAGTTTATTTAATAATAGAAACTGATGATATTTTTGGAATAATAAAATAAAAGGATAATAAAAATGGCAAAAGAGATTATATTTTCTGATAAAGCAAGAAATTCACTAGCGCATGGAGTTGCAAAATTAACTGACGCTGTAAAAGTAACAATGGGACCTCGTGGTCGTAATGTATTGATTCAAAAAAGTTTTGGAGCCCCAATAATTACAAAAGATGGTGTTTCAGTGGCACGTGAGATAGAGCTTAAAGATAAGCTTGAAGATATGGGTGCTCAACTTGTTAAAGAAGTTGCATCAAAAACAGCTGATGAAGCAGGTGATGGAACAACAACTGCCACTGTTTTAGCTAATTCAATTTTTCAAGAGGGTTTGAGAAATATCACGGCTGGCGCTAATCCTGTTGAAGTAAAAAGAGGAATGGACAAAGCTTGCGAAATTATACAAACAAATTTAAAAAAGATATCTAAAACTATTAATGGAAAAAAAGATATCGCACAAGTTGCTACGGTTTCTGCAAATTCTGATAGTGAAATTGGTGATATGATAGCTGAAGCTATGGAAAAAGTTGGTCAAGATGGCGTAATAACCGTAGAAGAAGCAAAAGGTATTTCTGATGAGCTTGAAGTTGTTGAAGGTATGCAGTTTGATAGAGGATATTTAAGTCCATATTTTATAACAAATAGTGAAAAAATGACAGTTGAGCTAGAAAATCCATATCTATTGCTAACTGATAAAAAAATATCTAACTTAAAAGAACTTCTTCCTATTTTAGAACAGGTTCAAAAATCGTCACGTCCGTTATTGATTGTAGCAGAAGATGTAGAGGGTGAAGCGCTTTCAACTTTGGTTGTAAATAAACTTCGCGGTATTTTAAATATTATAGCTGTTAAAGCTCCTGGTTTTGGCGATAGACGTAAAGCAATGCTCGAAGATCTTGCTATATTAACTGGAGGAACAGTTATATCTGAAGAGGTAGGTTTAACATTAGAAGCTACTACTATGGAACATTTAGGTCAAGCATCACGCAGCGTGCTCGATAAAGATAACACTATTATAGTAAATGGCGCAGGAGAAACAGATGCTGTAAAAGCTAGAGTTGCAGAGATTAAAACTCAGATAGAATCAACAACTTCTGAGTATGATAAAGAAAAATTACAAGAAAGACTTGCAAAACTAAGTGGTGGTGTTGCTGTAATTAAGGTTGGTGCTGCAACTGAAACTGAAATGAAAGAGCGTAAAGATCGTGTTGATGATGCTCTTAGTGCTACAAAAGCTGCAGTTGAGGAGGGCATCGTAATAGGTGGCGGTGTTGCTTTGGTTCGTGCTGCTATGAAAGTTGATATTGAGCATTTGCAAGGAGATCAAAAAATAGGCGCGGAGATTATTTTACGCGCTGTTAGGGCTCCTATGAAGCAAATTGCTGAAAATGCTGGTTACGATACAGGTGTTGTTGTGAATAAAGTAGAGGAGTCTAAAAGCAGTACAATGGGCTTTAATGCAGCTACTGGAGCGTATGTTGATATGTTTGAAGCTGGAATTATTGATCCACTTAAAGTTGCACGTATCGCTTTAACAAATGCAACTTCCGTATCAAGTATGCTTTTAACTACTGAAGCAGCTATTTATGATATAGTTGAGGATACTCCTGCATCCCCAAGTATGCCAGAGATGCCTGGAATGGGTATGTAGAACTTAAATGAATCTCCTTAGAGATTCATTTAATAAGCACTTCTAAATTAAATTAAACATCTGTT